>CACPHA010000047.1 GCA_902633655.1 Paracoccaceae bacterium | reverse complement strand
GAAGCTGGCATGGCTCTCGTACCGTTGTTGATAGGTGTATTTGTTATATCCGAGGTTATTGTGCAGGCAGAAAAAGCTGCCAAACTAAAGGTGGTTAATGTTGCACCAAATGCCTTGGACACAGGAGAAGATTACTTTACCTGGGTAGAGTTTAAGAGGTGTATCCCATTAATGTTTCGCTCCTCAATTTATGGTTCGTTAATTGGAATGATGCCGGGTCTTGGTTCTTCGGTTGCCTGCTTCGTTGCTTATGGTGAGGAAAAACGCCGTGCGAAAAACAAGGACGAATGGGGGACTGGTGTGATAGAGGGTATCGTTGCTCCGGAATCAGCGAATAATGCTGTGTCTGGGCCTTCGATGATTCCCTTGTTGACGTTAGGAATCCCGGGCTCCACAATTGCTGCCGTTTTGATTGGAATGTTTCTTGTTAATGGGCTACAGCCGGGTCCAAGTATTTTTGCGGAGGAGCCACCTCTTTTTATGGGTGGTCAATTGATCAGTCCTAGGGAATTTATTTTCGGAATTTTTGCTGCAGGACTAATTGGTATAGCTTGCTATGCGCTCATAGGATATTTTGCAGCCTCCTTCGTTGGACGTATGATAGCTATTTTGCCGACCCAGTATCTTTATCCTTTCATATTTATGACAGCGCTCGCCGCCAGCTATTCATCACGCGCCTCCATCTGGGACGTTGGGTTCGCTCTTCTCTTTGGTGTTATTGGATATGCAATGAGAAGAACAAATTTTTCAGCTGCAGCTTTCATAATTGCCTTTGTTCTTACAGCTAGTATGGAAGAAGCGTTCCGTCAATCTATGATTATTTCTGACAACGGTTTTTTAATTTTTGCAAGCTTCGAATATCAAGATAAGTTTTCATATGCACCAATCTTTTTACTGATCGGCATCGCAGTGGTGGTATTGCGCTCTTGGTCCAGTTTCACATCGCTTAAAGAAAACTCTTAGCACGGTGCCTTTTAGAAAATATGACTAAGTGGCAGATTTCCTTCGTTTTCTTTTTTGGATTTTTTGGCGGTCTTTTGGCATATAATATCGGGGTGCCCATGCCTTTTTTGCTGGGCGGTATCTTGGGCGCGGCATCATTCATTCTTTGGTATGAAAAAGACGGGCGGCAGCTGCCAAAACTTTCGCGTTGGGTACGTCTTGTTTTTATGTCTATAATAGGAACGATGCTTGGCTCAAAGGTTTCACCAGAGTTCCTGCCTTTACTCCCGCAGTTTTGGCCATCAGCACTCGCTTTGGTTCCTTTTGTATTGCTCGCCCACGCTGGTGGTTACGCGATTATGCGTTTTGGGGGAGGTTATGAAAAAAAAGACGCTTATTATGCGGCTTTACCTGGTGGTATTGTAGACACTGCAGCACTGGCAGAAGAAGCAGGTGCAGATTTGCGTGTTGTGACCGCCCAGCATTTTATTCGCATTATTTTAGTTGTTATATCTGTGCCAGTATTATTCGTGATTGTCACGGGCGAGGCTGTCGGTTCTCTTGCTGGAGAGAGTATTTCAACTGGAGAGGCATATAATTTTTCAGACCTCGCAATAATTGTAACAATTGCATTTATCGGTTTGTTATTCGGCCGGGCTACAAGGCTTCCAGTATCTCACATGCTTGGCCCATTGTTTCTTTCAATATCTCTCACAGTAACTGGAACGATCGAACTAGATTTTCCTTGGTGGTTGAGCCATTTGGCGCAATACATGGTCGGAACTGCGCTTGGAGCACAGTTTTCTGGAATATCGCGCAAAATGTTGGTACGTGGTCTGCGGATGGGACTTCTGGCAGGTATTTATATGCTAGCACTCGCTGTGGGTTTTTCTCTCTTTTTGTCTAATTATGTTCCTACAGAATTTAATGTATTGTTTGTCAGTTTTGCTGTGGGTGGTTTGGCGGAAATGAGCCTTATTGCGCTCTCACTCAATTACAACCCGGTTATAGTTGCCATGCATCATCTGGTCAGGATCGTATTGACGGTGATGTGCGCCCACTTGTTCGCGCGAAGATTGTTATGAATTCGCTTGGGCGAGCCACGTGTTAAAAATGAATTGGTAAAGTGGGAAACAAACCGCATTTGGCAAAAGAATATATTGACATTAATTGTAGTTTCCGTTGTCACAAGCTTTTTAAATAGGTTAGCCAAAGGACAAATAAATGCCACACCAACCAGCCTCATCAGCGCTATCACATATTCGTGTATTGGATTTGACGCGGGTACGCTCTGGTCCGACCGCCGTTCGACAATTAGCGGATTGGGGCGCAGATGTAATTAAAATTGAGCAACCTGAGTCATTGGAGGCAGATGGCACTCTTGGTGCCGGGCGTGATACAGCGGATTGGCAAAATTTGCAGCGCAATCGGCGGAGCCTTACTCTTAACCTTAAGTCCAAAAAGGGAAAGGACATTTTCCTTACGTTGGTAAAGACAGCGGACGTGGTCGTTGAGAACTTTCGACCAGAAGTGAAGCATCGCCTTGGGATAAATTATGAAAGCCTTAAAGAGATAAATGCGAAAATTATACTGGCAAGCATCTCTGGCTTTGGTCAAACGGGGCCATACGCAGAGCGTCCAGGGTTTGACCAGATTGCTCAAGGCATGGGAGGACTTATGTCTATAACTGGGGAGCCTACCGGTGGTCCGATGCGTGTAGGCATACCCATTGCCGATATTACGGCTGGTTTATTTTGTGCGCTTGGTGTTCTTACCGCTTTGGTGGAACGGGAAAAATCGGGAGAGGGCCAGTGGCTGCACACTTCACTATTACAGTCACAGGCCTTCATGTTGGATTTCCAGGCGGCCCGCTGGCTTATGACCCAAGATGTTGCACCGCAAGTTGGCAATGAGCACCCAACAAGCGTACCTACTAACCGATATTTGACACAGGACGGAGCAGTAAACATTGCTGTTGCGGGCAATGAGACTTGGCGTCGTTTATGCGATGCACTTAACAAGCCCGAATGGACAAAAAATAATGCATATGCCACTAATGCTGACCGGGTAAAACGGCGCGACCGTCTTAATGCCGAAATTGGTGATATTATTTGTAAAAAGACCAGCGATGAGTGGGTTGAAATTTTGACTAAAGCAGGAGTGCCATGTGGGCCAATTTACAAAATTGATGAAGTGTTTGCAGATCCCCAGGTTCAACATCTTGGTATTGCTCAACCTTTAACTACTGTTCCATTTGGTGACACACATGCCTTAGGTCAACCTGTAAATTTAGAACGTACACCTAGTCATTTGGCTGTGTCGCCACCAACACGTGGACAGCATACACTTGAAATTCTGCTAGAGATCGGTATCGACAAAGAGGAATTAAAAACCCTTAAAGACAGTTCTGTGATTTGACAGGAAGGCCACCTCATGCCCTATACTATTCAGTTGCCAACAGACAAAATTATCGCACATGTTGACGGCGCAATCGGTAATATTGTTTTTAATAATCCCGAGCGCCACAACGCGGTGTCATTGGAAATGTGGGATGCTGTTGAAATCGCCCTTTCTGAATTTAGAGAAATAGATGACGTGAGGGTCATTATACTTTCAGGGTCCGGTGGTAAATCTTTTGTATCAGGCGCCGACATTTCAAAATTTGAAAAAGAGCGTGGATCCAAACAGGCTACGGAACATTATAACCGTCGTCTAAAGTTAGTTTACGATGTAATAGAAAATTTTCCAAAACCTACCATTTCAATGATTAATGGATATTGCATAGGTGGTGGCCTAAACCTTGCAGCCTGCACAGATATTCGCATTGCCTCTGATAAATCGAAGTTCGCCATGCCCGCTGCGAAACTTGCGCTGGGATACCCCTTTGATGCAATTCGTCGCTTAATTAACGCGATTGGACCTGCATCGGCAAAACAGCTGATGTTTTCCGCTAAATCGATTGATGCTGAGCGCGCCCTGATTTTAGGTCTAGTGCAGGAGGTGGTTTCGGAGGACGCTCTATCAAATCATGTTGAAACGTTAGCTGAAACTATTGCATCTAACGCTCCGTTAACCGTTGCAGCAATGAAATTTATTGCAATGCAGGTTATGAATTCTGATCCTGATACAAGAGACCTGACTACTTGCGATGCGATGGTTGCAGAGTGTTTTAAATCAGAAGATTATGTAGAAGGACGTAATGCGTTTATGGAAAAGCGAAGGCCTAATTTTAAGGGCCGGTAATGGACGGTACCAAAACAGTTTTAGATTTATTGCCCGTAATGAATCTACTATCGTTAAATGGGAAATAATTTAATATCTATGAGATCTATCAATGCAAAAAGTGTAAAATCTACAAAGACATATAAATTTATACAGTTATTTTGCGCTCCTTCCTTGCACCAGAATTTTAGAAAATTTGTTATCGAAAGCCAAAACATTGATTGAAAGTGATTGGCGTTTACTGTGCTATATTTCCTGATAAATAGACTAGAATTATGAATTATTTAAATACCTGTTGTCAGGACAAATTATGAGTCAGACTCAAATACCATATGTTTTCATGCGGGGCGGAACTTCCCGCGGGCCATATTTTCATCGTGCGGATCTACCTGAAAATAAATCTGATTTGGCTAATGTTCTTATCAATGTGATTGGCGCTGGCCATGCACTTAATATTGATGGGATCGGTGGAGGTAACCCCGTTACTACCAAAGTAGCCATATTGTCGAAATCATCAGATGCTTGGGCTGAAATAGATTATCTTTTCGCTCAGGTATCAGTTGAAGAGAGATCAGTAGATTTTAAACCAACCTGCGGAAATATCCTATCTGGTGTTGCAGCAGCAGCAATCGAAATGGGATTATATACAGCGCAGAAAGGACAGACAAAGATAAAAATACGATCAGTAAATACCGAAGCAAGGATAAGCTCAGTTATAATGACAGACGGTAAAAACGTGATCTATGATGGTGACACTGAAATAGATGGAGTACCAGGGACTGCATCACCAGTTACGTTGAATTTTAAGGATGTTGCGGGGTCATCAACGGGCACGTTCCTTCCAACGGGCTATGCGAAAGACGAGATTGATGGGATTTCAGTTACCTGCATGGATGTTGCTATGCCGATGGTTATTGCACGCGCGGATAGCTTCGGTTTGACGGGTTATGAAACTAGTGAGGCACTCGATTCAAATAAAGTTTTTTTTAAGCGCATGGAGGCCCTTCGATTAAAAGCAGGGCTTTTGATGGGCATGGGCAACGTTCAAATGTCGGTGACTCCTAAATTTGGTTTGATTGCACCGGCTATTAATGGTGGGACTGTAGCAACTAGGTACTTCATGCCTTGGTCGACTCATCCAACAATGGCTGTAACAGGTAGTCAGTGTATTGCGTCTTGCATATTGACGCCTGGTAGCATCGCACAAGATATGATTAAAGTACCAAAAAATGGTCCTTTGACGGTGACCTTAGAGCATCCAATGGGCTCAATGGACGTAATTATCGATTATTCAATAAAGGATGGTAAATTCTATCATTCGTCTGCCGGCATAATTCGCTCCTGCAGAAAACTGGCGAAAGGCAATGTTTTTGTCCCGGCCGATGTCTGGAGAAAGGGCACGTGAAAGTTGCTATCTTGGACGATTGGTTTGATACACTGCGCGGCTTGCCGTGTTTTAAGAAATTAAATGGTTTTGATATCACTATTTTTAACGACCAAACAGCTGATACGGATGAATTAGCAAAACGCTTAGCGCCTTTTGACGTTATTGTTTTATTTAGGGAGCGCACTGTGATAACGGATCCACTAATCGCCAAGTTGCCAAATTTAAAGCTGATCTCGCAACGGGGAGTTTATCCGCATATAGATCTTAACTCTTGCACAAGGCATGGTGTGCTTTTGTGTTCGGACATGCATCATGATACTCCAAATCGCGCAGCAGCCGAGCTAACTTGGGCTTTGATTATGTGTGCAATGCGAAAAATTCCACAGCAAATGGCCCATATGCGTGCAGGGTATTGGCAGCTAGGGGTGGGTAAGACCCTTTTTGGACGGACGCTTGGTCTTTACGGTTATGGCCGGATTGCTAAATCAGTCGAAACTTATGCACATGCTTTTGGTATGAAAGTCCTCTGGTGGGGTTCAGAGTTGGGCAGAGAAACTGCGTTAAGGGATGGGAAAAGGGTAGCGAGTTCTAGGGAGCTGTTCTTTTCATCGTCTGATGTAGTGTCCTTACACGTAAGATTAAAACATAGTACAAAGTTTATCATTAAGGCCGCTGATTTCGCACAAATGTCCACCGAGGCTGTTTTTGTAAATACCTCACGAGCGGGCCTTATTGAGCCAGGTGCTATGCTTGCTGGCTTGAACGCTGGACGACCTGGCATAGCGGCCCTTGATGTATTTGATATTGAGCCGATTAAAAATATCAAAGACCCCCTTTTGTGTCATGAAAATGTAATCTGCACACCCCATATAGGATTTGTGACGGAGGATGAGTTTGAGTTGCAATTTTCTACAATTTTTGACCAAATAGTTGCTTTTAATCATGGTAATCCAAGAAATATGGTCAATCCTGAAGTTTGGGTGAAATGATCGCTGCAACTATTGGGGCGCCAAGTATCACGAAAAAGACACGTATTAAATGGTGTGCAACTACGAAACTCATATCTGCTCCAACGATTATGGCTAATATAAGAAGCTCCGCCTGACCGCCGGGCGTAAGTGCTAAAATTGCTTCAATAGCAGGTGCTAACTCAAAAAATAGCACGCTCCCAATTGTTGCTGTAGTAAGTATTCCAAGAATTATGCAAAAACCTAAGCCTGAAACAATGTCTCTTTTTACTTCGGCTGCTGTAATCCCTACATATTTAGCACCAATTCCAATTGCAATGAAGTATTGTGCGGCCCATATCGCTTCGGCGGGAGGGCGGGTTGTCAAAATGCCAGAAAGCGCTGCTCCTGCTGCCAAGATAAGTGGTCCCAGGATAGCCGCTCCAAATATTCCTAGCCATTTTGCAATGCGCCATCCAGCAAGAGCGCAGATTGCTAAAATAATAATTTGCATCGGATCAAAACTTACTATTGTAGTGCCTGGAGAATTGGCGAGGTTAACGTCATAACAAAAAGTTAAAATTATGGGTAATGTCACCACGATCACTAAGACACGCGTTGCATGAACAAGAGAAAGAGCGCGTACATCTGCACCTGCTTCTTCTCCAAAAACAATCATATCTTGAAGGCCGCCGGGCATGGAGGCGTAGTAGGCGGTATGGAAATCATATCCCGCGAACCGGCTGAAATAAAGTACTCCCAACACGCCGATTATGACAGTCAGGGCTGGAACGATACATAGTGTCGCAACCATACCGGGAAGTGTTTGAAAAAATACTGGTGTCACAGAGGCTCCGGCTGCAATTCCCAGGATTGTCCGCATGCTATCGCTGACTGGCTTGTTTGCAATAAGCTGCGCCCCCAGTAACGCGGCTACCAAACATGCGGCGAGTGGACCGAATAACCATGGTAATGGTAAATCTAACTCAAGAAAAAGTACAGCTCCTGAAAGACCGATGCCATTTGTAAAGAGATGCCTATACATTAATATGCACAGCTTTAAGGCGATGATCTAAAGAGGCTTCCATGTGCTCGCGCATTGCTTGAGAGGCTTCATATTTACTGCCTGATTTAAGTGCGTCAATAATTTTTTCATGCTGATCCGTAACATCTTGCACCCGTTTTTCATTTTCTAAGGTCGTTTTTCCAAGAAGAATAAGCGAGTGCGAAAGCGAGTTGTAGCTATGAGATAGGAAGCGGTTACGCGCTGAATTAATGATACATATATGAAACTGGCGATTGTAAATAGCTACCTCATTTGGATCAGTAGCTGCCTCAAACATTTGTATATTCAAAGTTTCCAGAGTGCGTAGTTCAGAGCTAGATGCGTGCTTTGCCGCCATTTCAGATGCCGTTGCCTCCAACACGGTTCTCATTTCATAAAGTTCAACAATTTCCTGCTGGGTTAGAAGTCTTAATTCAGCACCGACACGTGGTTTGTGTATTACGAGGCCCTCAGATTCTAAAGTACGTATTGCTTCTCTTATGGGCGTTCGGCTGACCCCAAATTGGTTCGCCAAATCTGTTTCCAGTAGGCGACAACCGGGTTGCAATGCGCCAGACTCAATCGATAAGAGTATCTGTTCGTAGATTGACTTTGTTGTCAGCATACAAGACCTTTGTAGTAATGGAAATATTGTATACAATTGGATGCAATTGTTCAAGGAACAGGTGATGAGTAAAATTTGGGATGTTTTAATTGTTGGGTCTGGAAACGCAGCGCTCTGTGCTGGAATTGCTGCTTGTGAGAGTGGTGCTGAAGTATTGATGATCGAAAAATCTGGTCCAGAGATGGCAGGTGGGAACACCAAGTATACAGCTGGCGCAATGCGTTTCGCATATAATAATAGTGAAGAGCTTCTGCCTCTGCTCGCATCTCCAGATGATCCGCGGATCTCGTACACAAATTTTGGAAGTTATAGTGAAGATACGTTTGCAAAAGATCTAAGAAGCTTCAATGAAGGGAAACCACTGACGAAAGAGCAGCATATTCTAGTATCAAAGAGCTACGAAACTCTGCTTTGGCTTGCCGGACATGGTGTAACCTATGAACCGATATGGGCGCGGCAAAGTTTCGAAAAAGATGGACAGATTATCTTCTGGGGTGGTTTGACATTAGCAGCCGAAAATGAAGGCGTTGGTTTATTTGATATGGAATTAGCAGCTTTTCGGCGCCTTGGTGGTAAGCTCAAATTCAAATGCGAGTTTAAATCCCTTCTAATAGAAAATGGCGAAATAAGAGGTTTGAAGACAGCCTCCGAAGAACAAATTTTATCAAAATCAGTGATTCTTGCGTGCGGTGGTTTTGAAAGTAATGAAACCATGAGAGCGGAACTTATTGGCCCGGAGTGGCTTAGTGCAAAGGTCCGCGGAACACCTCACAATACCGGCGATGGTTTGCGCGCGGCTTGGGAATTAGGAGCCCAGCGCTACGGACAATTTGATGGATGTCATGCAACGCCGATGGATTATTTTATGAAGAATTATGGTAATTTGAAAATCCCCCATGGTGAACGAAAAAACTATCGTAAAATCAGTTACTTTCTAGGCGTAATGCTAAATAAAAATGGTTGTCGATTTGTTGATGAGGGGAGTGACTTTCGAAATTACACATATGCCCAGCTTGGGCAGGCAATATTAAAACAACCCGGCCAACGCGCTTGGCAATTCTTTGACAGCAAAGTTTTTGATTTGTTGTACGATGAATATCATTTTTATGATGCGAAATTTGAGGAAGCGAATACGCTTTCGGAGCTTTTACAGAAATGCAATGGTTTAAACCGAAAATCAGCAGAAAAAACACTTCTAGAATTCAACGCATCAGTAACTTCTCCCTGTTCCTTCGATCCTTCAGTAAAGGATGGCGCATCCTCTAGGTCAAATGGTGTGGAAAAATCAAATTGGGCCCAGTGCATAGATACCCCCCCTTTTCGGGCTTACCCTGTGACAGGTGGAATCACATTTACTTACGGTGGCTTAAAGGTTTCTGAAGAAGGTGTGGTGCTCAATGTGCAAGGTGAAAAAATCCCAAATCTTTTTGCATGTGGCGAAATGGTAGGAGGAGTTTTTTTTGGTGGTTATCCTGGAGGTTCAGGTTTGACCTCTGGCGCGGTTTTTGGACGACTTGCCGGACTGAGTGCAGCATTGCCATTAGATTGTTAAGACTTACTCTTATTCAGATAAAAATTTGAATTTCAGCTGGCTCCTGACATACCTATACTGGATTTAACACTCTGAATTTGTGGCGATGCTATCATATCAGAAATATGAACATCACAAATAGCGCTCCCTCCATTTGTGAGGAAGTTGGTCACCGCACTTTTAATTTTGTCTATATTGTTTGCGGTTGTTCCGGTTAGACCAAACCCACGTCCAATCGCCGCAAAATCAGGACGCCCAAAGATCGCTCCATCCAAAGATGCACCTAGGGCACGTAACTTGTGTACTTCAGAACCATAAGCACCATCATTTAAAACAACGGTTAAAATATTTAAATTATGGCGTACCATGGTTTCTAACTCTTGAATGTGCATCATTATGGAACCGTCTCCGTCAATCAAAATGACAGGACGATCTGGATGTAATTCAGCTATACCAATTGCGAAAGATGTTCCATTTCCTATTGCACCAAAATCGCGAATGACTGTGTAGTGAGTTTGTGGGTGATGATTCATTTGTGCAGTGTAATAGGCGCAGTGACCCGATGTATTGATGATGTGACATCGCTTGGGAATGGAATTTTGAAGGGCTTCAATTACTGTGAGAGGATGAAGGAAACCATCGATTGGTGTTTTACACAATACCACTTTTAGAGCGTTTTCAGTAGACGCTTTCATGGCAGCACTTCGCCATGACTTCTGTGGTAAACTTCTGACTTTAGAAATAAGAGCCTCTGTCGCTAATTCCGCATCCGCTTTGATTAAAAAGTCTGAAGCTTTTCGTCCTTGAACATATTTATTTGGCGCGATGTCAATTTGTAAAACTCTTGCATTTGGCGTAAGCTTTCCACCGTCAAAAGAATGGGACGCCATACGTGCACCAATGCCGATAACTAGCTCGCTTCTTGCAAAAACCTCCTTGGCTAAATCGCTTGAATAACCGCCAGCAACGCCAATACAAAATGCTTGGTCATGAAATAATCCTTTTGCTGGAAGAGTGGTTGCCAGTAAGGATCCAGATATTTCTGCCAATTCTACAATTGCTGCTTTTGCTTCTTTTGATGTAGCGCCAAGCCCAGCAATAATTACTGATTTTTCAGTAGAAGAAATCCAATTTGCAGCCTCATCGATTTCTACTTCATTTGGTCGTAAAGCTTCTTTTGGTCCAATATGCAAATTTGGTATAGACTCTTCCAAGTCCCCTTCGAATTCTCTTTTTTGCAAATCAAGTGGAACGCCTAGAACTACTGGTCTACATTCTTTTGCTGCGCGAGAGATTGCTTTGAATGCATCTTTCAAGATCTTTTGGGGATTATGTAGGGGAACATATTCGGCACCGCACGCCTCAACGAATGGTGCCTGATCAATCTTTTGGTTGTACCACTCTTTGTAAATAGGGGCTTCTCCAACGAAAATGACAAGTGGCACTTTCGCGCGCACTGCTATTGGAATGATAGTCATGATCTGCGTTAATCCTGGACCACAGGTAACTGTGGCGAAACCTATTTTTTTTGAGTTACGGGCATAGGCGGTCGCTGCAGCTACTGCAGCATGCTCATGCCGTGTGTAAACAAAGCGTGTACCTAGATCAGAGAGTTTGCCCGCCCAGTGCATATTAGCATCACCGAGCAAAGCGAAGCAGGTACCTAAATTAAGGTGATTAAATGCATGGGCAAGCGCCTCGTATATTTTCATTTATACCTCTGGCCTAATTATTTTCTAGATCACTTAAATCCAATATTATCATATACCTTACAGAATGCGCTGCATACCGTTATCCAACGATATTTTAAAAGCTTTGGGCAATTTTATAGAACCCGGTCTGTGAAATTCGGAAAATATGGCCTCACTATGTTTGAAATTAGCTTTTGAGTATTTGTCGTGTAACGCATCAACTTACTTTATTCATTCAGAAAAGCTTTTTGCTCATTGTCCTTGGATGCGGTGGCCCTTTGGGTTATTTAATTTGTGTTTCCTAAACTTTTTTTACTCGGAGAGATATATGTATATTAGTAGACGTAGATTACTCAAGACTGCGTATTTTAGTTCAATTTCACTCACTGTTCCAAATATAATCCGAGCGCAAATGAAACTAGGTTCAGCAACGATCTCTACGCTGAGTGACGGCACTATTACACTACCCGGTAACCTTACATTTGATGAAATGCCAAAAAATCAGCTAGAGCCAATTTTGCAAGAGTTTAATTTGTCCAACAATGAGTTGGTACGTGAATGTAATGTCACAATTTTTGAAAGCGGTTCTCAAAAAGTACTTTTTGACGCGGGAGCAGGTGCAGGTTTTCTGGAGGGTTCAGGGCAATTAATTGATAGCTTAGAGGCAGTAAACTTGTCCCCTGATGATATAACTGATGTTGTTTTTAGTCATGCTCATCCCGACCATATATGGGGGATTTTGGATGACTTCGAAGATTTAACCTTTCAAAACGCAAATTATTATATTGGGCGGAAAGAGTGGGAATTTTGGTCAGATCCAGAGACTATAAAAAATGTGCCGGAAGATCGTATTACAACCGCAGTAGGAGCTAAACGCAGACTTGAAGCCATTGACGGTAGTATTAATCTTTTCGAAAAAAACGATGAGATTATACCTGGAATAAAGGGCATTTTAACTCCAGGGCACACTCCGGGACATATGAGTTTTGAAGTTGGGAACAACTCTGAAAAAGTGCTTATTATAGGGGATGCGTTAAACAACCACCACGTTGCATTTAGAAAGCCGAGTTGGATCAGTGGCTTGGATCAAAATCCACAACTAGCGGCACAAACTAGGCTGGAACTCTTGGAAAAAATTACCTCAGAAAGGATCACTGTAATCGGCTTTCACCTACCAAATGGAGGAATAGGAAAAGTGGGCGAGCACTCTGGTGGTTATAATTTTATAAATTTGTAAGAAAAATTATGCAAACTTGGGTCAAGTGGATCGAGTAATCAACACATTCACTTTGTTGAGTGCAATTGAGGCCCAATAGGACCCCGATGCTTGATCTAAGCTGATGCGTGGCCTCTTCTCTAAAAACCATAAGTGAACCGAGAAATACTTTTCCATTTTGAAAATAATTTAGAATAGCAGAGCAGCCCAGTTTTTATTCAAGTTTGTTTAAAATCGAAGCAAGTTTTTTTTAAAAAGAAAGGCTGTCAAGGTTGACAAACAAACCCAACGATAGGTGGTTGTTAAGGGAAAACCAGGAAATAGGAAACAACGATGCGTGCAATTGTTTTTGGTATTCTATTGGTTCCACAGTAATAGCAAATACATAGGGATGCTGTCGCCGATGTTTAGTGGCGACCATTTAATGTAAATGATGTTATGCTGAGCAGGAAAATATTCCGTTCTCGAATAAGCTCATCAAATCAGCCTACATGTGTCGTGATATTAAAAGAAGAGCCGGGCTTTATCTTTTGGCGCCGAAGCTTCCAGCACCATACCCAATAGCAAACTTAACTCTTGCCAACCAGATAGCAATCTTAGGAAAAGAAGAGGGTTTGGTAGAATCTTATACAAAAGCTACTTACCGAAGATGGTCCGAGGAAGGTGATCCCGGTGGAGAGAAACCCAATGTATCAGGCGGTCTTTCTGAAATAAGACAAGACGCTGATCGAGTTTTGAACTTAGCAAATGCATCCCGGATTGTAGAAGCCATTAATGAAGAAACCTTTAAGGCTAATTCCTTGGGCGTTTTGGGGTCACCTAGTTTCATGGTGTAGGATGATGTCTTTTGGGGGGATGCTTGTTTGGAAGATGCCATATCCTAGGCAAAAAAATCGCTAAGGTCTGACTAAATTTTAATTTGCTAGATCAAAGTTTGATTTTTTTTAAATATCAAAACACGATAGTTGAATAATTATGCCTGAAGTAAATTGCTTTAAATTAATTTTGTTAGAAAAGCAGAAGAAAATATTGTTAAATATTGCCTTTTCCAGAATGTAAAAAGGAAAATAAGAAGCTTTTTTAAAAAAAATTATGTAAACTTGATTAAAATTGTCAGGAAAAACTTGATAAAAATAGTCGGGATTGATAATTTGCTTTGAGTCGTTAATACGATGCAAAATATCATAATAATCAGAGGTCAAATTATGACTAAAAATTCATCCATTAGATCGCTAGTTTGTGCAAAGTTGGCACTTCTAAGCTCAGTAACGTTTATTTCCACCGCACACGCAGAGGGGCATGCCGCTGCCACGTATGGTCCTTTCCCTGTAACATTAAAGGGATACGATGGCAGTAAGACAAACTCAGTTTCCTACACCGGTCAAATTGCAAGACATGTTTTGCATGATAGCCTCAAAAAGCTGGCGGGCAAAGGTGATGGCGGTGGTAATGCTGCTTCACTTGAAGCAGAAATGATGGCGTATTTCGGTGGTTCAGACAAGAATAAAGCAATAATCGCGCCAGCTGATAAGGACGGTTTTGAAATCAAGCAGGAAACCTTAAATGAGATTTCTTCTGGTAAAAACTTATCAGGAAAAACTTATAAAGGCGTCATAAATGGTTGGCCGGGAATGATGACGGGTCCTGAAGTAATAGCCTCTATGATTAAGCATGCTGCACAGACAGATGGTGGTTTTGATCCAAACACAGGATATAACTATCCTCAGTTAATTTCAAAGTTCACGATGGGTGCCGTATCTTATAATCAAGCAGTTAACAATTATCTCGCTGGAAAACTGGAGGCAGATAGCAAGCCAAATAGTAAGCCATATAAAGATGGTAAGCACTATACTGGCAAAGAACATAGCTGGGATGAGGCGTTTGGCTATTGGGGAGCAGCGGCGCACTCTTTAGGACTGACTGCGAAACAAAATTACGATATTGCCAAGATGAAAGATGTAGCCGCCGCTGATGCCAATGGTGACGGCATGGTTGATCTAAAATCTGAATATAATTTTGGACACGCTTACTACGCGTCCGCGTTTGATAAATCTGGCAAAACTGATTACTTCAACACAATAACACAGGCTTTTATTGATGGTCGTATGGTAATTACAGATGCAGCGGGTGAAAACCTTACTGACGCAGCAAGATCCGAGCTTAAGGCACTTGCAGCAGTAATCGGTGAAAACTGGGAGAAAGTAATTGCAGAAGCAGTGTTCAAGTATGCTGGTAGTGTATACAAAGATATTGGCGCGCTAAAATCTGAAATGGATTCGGGTGCAGACACTTCAAAGACATTTGCAAAGTATGGTAAGCACTGGGGTGAGCTTAAAGGCTTTGCTCTTGCCTTACAGACTGGAAAACGCAATTTGGGTGAAACTGCGGTCAGACTTAATCGTCTTACAGGTTTTGGACCAGTCCTAATGAATGCGTCGCAAGTCACTGGAATGGATCCAGATGGCCATTACACGAAAGATGAAGCCATAAGTTGGGGCGAGTATCAGATGCACATGCTGAAAATTCAAAAGCTTATGGTTAAAGAATTTAAAGTAGTTGCTCAGGTCAATGACCAACTTGAAAATTTGTCTGCACTGGCAGACAAACTTGGAGATTCAAATAGTGCTGAAAATGACTAGTTGAAATTAGTGGGCTATTTTATTAATAGGGCGGGTTTAAATAGCCTGCCCTAATTATTTTAAAGGCTGAGATTGTGTATTATGAACTTCTTGAAAATTTCTGGGGTAACTTTCTGGATCCCAAAAAGAGAATTTTCGCCGGATATTTGCTTAGTGCCATTTTAATTGCGTTTCTGTGGCTTGTTTTCCGGCGAAATTTGTCCGGACGGGAGGCTGTGGTTAAGATTTTTGATAGAACGGTTCTATTTTCAAGATCATCTTTCGCAGATATAAAAGTATTCTTTATAAATAGAGTGTTTACTTTTTTCATTTCACCATTGCTTATTACACAGCTTGTCATCGCGACTGCGATATTCAATTTATTGATTTCGCTCGAATGGAGTGTATCGAATTTCGGGGACATAGTTCCAACGCCGCTTGTCATAGCTTCGTTTACGATGTTTGTTTTCATATTAGATGACCTTACGAAGTATATTGTACATCGTTGGATGCACAAACTTCCATTTCTTTGGGCGTTACACAAAGTCCATCATTCGGCACAGCATCTTACCCCAATGACTATTTTTCGCACTCATCCGCTTGAAGGGGTTGTATTTTCTATGAGAAGCGCTTTTGTTCAAGGTGTTTCGATATCGGTCTTTTTTTATATATTTGGCAACAAAGTGGATCTTGCGACTATTTTAGGGGTAAACATATTTGTATTTATTTTCAATGCACTGGGCTCAAATCTAAGGCACTCTCACATTGGAATACGATACTGGAACTGGCTAGAGTATATACTGATTTCTCCGGCGCAGCATCATCTTCATCACTCAGTAGCATCAGAACATTATGATAAAAATTTTGGCGCAACTCTTGCCATATGGGATTGGATCTTTGGTTCGCTACATCATTCGGTAGAGTCCGAAACACTATCACTAGGCGTTGATGACAAATCGGACAGAGACCCCAATAGTCTAAGTGATCTCTACATAAAACCTTTGGCCACATGCTTTAGGGAACTTGTCAAGTATCCAATAGTTATCACAAATTATTTTGCTCGAAAACTATCTAAATTCCGTTCCTGCGCTTTAGATGATTCCGTAAGCATAGAAACAACAAATCAATCTACACGCCACTAGGAGATTTTTGAAATTTTTAAATATATCTCTAATGAACGATCTTGACAGAACCGACACTTAGAAGGTACTACATGTATAAACCCGACTATAATAGTCGGAAATAAATAGCCAGCCCATTTAAGCCGGGCAGCCAATGTATCTAAGGCCACGGGATTCATAGATGTCACTTCTTACACAAAACAAAATTGAAGTTCGAAGTACGGTTTTGGACCTGAAAGAAATCCTCGCAAGCGAAATACTATTTCAAAGGGTTTCTTTAGAGCGGTTAATCGATTCTTTTAGCCAATATGATGGGATATCGAATGCATATGAGTACACTAAAAACTATTGAGGAAGATAAAATTGGCACGCCACCTTTTTATGATGCGAATGATATAACTAAAGGCGGAAAGCTTGCCCATATTGTGCTAGATAAACAAGTGTATACTTTGCGCATAACGCGTGCGGGAAAGTTAATTCTGACCAAGTAATCCGCTATGGTAGAGACACTTTATAGTTTTAGTGATCAGTCAATCGAACATTAAGCAAACTAAGATGAAATTGAGTTGAGACCAAATCTTTTGATAAGCGAGTTAGCAAACGGTTCTGATACTATATACCTTCGCTACCGGGACCGGATTTGCTCCTTAAAACTTCTGTAGGAGGGTGTATTGGAGTTGAAATTGTGAATGCTGAGAATGCAGGCGCTAGGCCGGCTGGTTACCTCAAAGACTTGGATGCAGTGCAGGCTATTGCGTACTCTACCTGAGGAAGTGGGGCAACGGAGAGGATTTGAGAAAATAAACCGAACACAATTGTAGCAGTTATTTCGGCAATTTCAAAGGTACACAGATTGCAGATAATTTTGATACCCTGTGTGAATGTTTTGCTCGATACGCACGGCGTCCATTGGTCCATCACCATATCCAGTGTTCTTGCCTGGGGGCAGATGAAGCTTGTTTTGCAAATTTCATAGGATACTCAGAGAGTGGTAATCGTGAAGAAGCCATGCTTCTGGCAGCTACACTTGTTAGACCCGACATAGTTCCAGTATTGATTGATCTAGCTCAAAATTTTGCGTTGGCTTTAAAGAAAATGGTGCTGTTGAAAAATAATTTTAAGGCACGCAACCTCAGACTACACTAATTAAATTTAGAAATATCAGTGACTAAGTGTACTGGGAAGTTTGCTTTCCTATCTTACTTATGGAAAGAGTGATCAGTTTGCTACGTACAATAATTGAACCAAGCTTTAGGTTATGGGCTTCGGCTTAAGCTAACTATGATGGAAAATCCAAAAACACTCATCTTGGGATAAGCGGATACATTACAATCTCCAAATGGTCTTTTGTTGGAAAGTGATATTTCGATAGGAATTTATTCTAAACGAATTTTAACAGGGCTATTGGCCTTAATCTACCTTAAACCTTTAAACAGCAAAGATTAGATCATTACTGAGCAAAAATCCAAATTTTTTTCAATTTAAAATCCGTATCTCTCGGATCTCAGTTTGTGACGAAATTAGCGTCAAATTTTTCTGCATTGAATTTACTAGTTCTGTCTACAACATTATACCCCTGCCCGTCATCGCTCAGGTCGCTATTCTTGGGAAAAGCCTTCACTGAATATAGCTTATCAAAGCCTAAGCCTGCAAAAATTGAGGAGTTGATTGCGGCATTGTCTTGTCGGCCTTTGAGGATAACATCTGTAAAAGAGTGTGTATCATCATTGAAGTTATTCTCTACGAGTTCAACGATCCCCGTGTGAGATATTCCAATACTTACGCTTTCGCCAAGGCGTGGAACTATGTCTGAAAAAACTTTGGCAACGATTGATAATTCTGCGTTCTCGTAAGAA
>CACPHA010000046.1 GCA_902633655.1 Paracoccaceae bacterium | reverse complement strand
CGAAGTCGTATACCAGACTTGTAGAAAATAAAACTTTTTAATTAGTTGCATAAATCTTAGTGCAGCAATGATTAATGGTATAGACAAGTAGGCGCAATTTTGCTGTCCCGGTAATTGTAATATTTCACCTATCAAGTTAGATGAAAGTTTATATCAAAGGACTGGATAAATTTCATGGCCAAAGCGGTGTTTTCAGACACAGATAAGGTGAATATCCGATGGTTCTGGAGAAACTACATTAAAGAAAAGTCGCCATGGCTGATTTTGATAATGGCTCTAATTATCCTGCAAGGCTTTGTCTATCAACAGTTCCTCGTCTATACCGAAGAAGGCCTCCGGGTTATCTTTGACGGTGGAAGCTTCTTGGATCTTATTAAAATTTGTGGCTTTGTTATTCTAGCCTTCGGTTTACGAGCAATTATCTCTTACATCGTACCGGTACTATCTGCACGGCTTGCCGGTGAAGCTGTTTTAAAGTTACGCGGAAATCTTATAAAAAAGGTTATGCATTTAAGGCAAGTATATTTTGACCAAAATAGCTCTAGTGAGCTGATCTTGCGTATGGTTAACCAGATAGATGGATTGAGCCAGTTTGTCGGCCATACCAGTGTAAATGCCCTAAGGGACTCAGTAACCATCATAATTGTTTCCGGTTATCTTATCTATAAATCAGCCCTTCTTTTCTTTGCGGCATTGATCGTTTTACCTGTTATTTTTTTAGTATTGAAAGTTGTTTCTGAAGCCATAAAACGAATCCGTAAGTCAGCCGAGAAGATTTTGGGTGCATATATTAACAGTATCGATGAAATGGCCGGTGGAGTTCGGACGATCAAGATGTCAAATCAGGAAGAAACAGAAATAAAACGAATGTACAGCGCATCGTCAGGAATTAAAGATCTCTCAATCGAGTTGCAGAAGGCCCAGGCTCTTGTATTGCCGGCTATAGATTTATCTTCAGCCTTTGTCTTTGTCCTCGTTATTGGCGGGGGCGGTTACATGGTTCTATCAGATGATTATTCACTGGATAGTGCGTCTATCATTACTTTTATACTTGGGATGGTTATCATTTTCGATCCAGCACGCTCTTTGTCACAATTTTTTACAAAGATGCAAGCGAGCCTAGTTTTGGTGGAAAGTATCAAGTCACTTCTTGATACAGAAGATGAAAAAACTGATGATCTTGAGAAACCTAACTTTTGTGCCGAAAACGTCAAAATAATATTAAACAACGTATCGTTTTCCTACGTTGATGATGCACTACTTTTTGACAAAATTTCTATGGAATTCAAACCTGGTCAAAAAACAGCGATTGTGGGTTCAACTGGATCAGGAAAAACTACAATTCTAAGCCTAATCACAAGGCTTTACGAAGTCACAGATGGTCAGATAACCTTCAATGGCCAAGACGGCCGAAAATTCAGTCGCTCCTCGCTTCGTAGTCATTTCTCGATCGTTGCTCAGGACGTAGTTATTTTTAATAGTTCGATCCACGAAAACATTCGATACGCTAATCCAACTGCATCAGTAGAAGAGATCCAAAACGCAGCAAAAAGGGCTCGAATTGATACACTTATGCATGAGCGTGGGGACCTACCAGTAGGACCAAAAGGTAGCCAACTTTCAGGCGGGCAAAAACAAAGGATTTCTATTGCTCGGGCATTTCTGCGACCCGCTCCGGTTCTTGTTTTGGATGAGGCAACATCTGCCTTGGATGCACTAACGGAAAAAAGTGTTAATGATTCTTTTAACGAGCTGCAGAAAGACAAAACCACGATTGTAATTACTCATAAGTTATCGAGCGTTCTAGATGCTGACAAAATCTATGTCCTTGAATCGGGGAAGTTAATCGAGGCAGGTACGCATGAAAAACTCATGCAGAAAGACAGCCTTTATAAATCCATGTTTAATGCCCAATTGCACGAAGATGTGTGAAACTTTATGAAAAATCTACGCGCATGGCAAAGAATGCTTTCAGGGCGTAGACTCGACCTTCTTGACCCCACTCCTTTTGATATCGAAATAGAAGATATTGCTCATGGGTTGGCATTTGTGGCTCGTTGGAACGGTCAAACTAAGGGCAATTTCGCGTATTCTGTAGCAGAGCACTCACTTTTGGTCGAAAGCATTTTCAGCGAACTCAACCCAAGCGCAACAGAAAAATGGTCGCTTGCAGCGCTTTTGCATGATGCCCCTGAATATGTCATTGGGGATATGATCTCTCCAGTCAAGGCAGCTATTGGGCCCGCATATGAAAAACTAGATGATAGGTTGAGCCGTGCGATTCACATTCGCTTTGGCCTTCCGGCAAAAATTCCGCAACCCGTAAAGCGACAGATTAAAACTGCTGATAAAATCAGTGCTTGGCTTGAGGCAACACAAATAGCTGGATTTACTTTTAATGAGGCAAATAAATTCTTTGGTAAGTGTAATCAAAAGATTGTTGACAGATTTGTGATCGATCTTCGCGCACCAAGGGAAGTGAGAAAAGCCTACATTTCAAGATATTCACAGCTTTCAAAATTAACATGATTATTCGACCAGCCGAGGCACTTGATGCAGCGCAGATGGCGCACCTATTAAATTCCATTATTGCGATCGGTGGAACAACTGCCCATCTTAAACCATTCGACAAAACCAGGATGCAAACCTCCTTTATCAATCCACCATTAGGTCTCTGCTGCTTTTTGATGGAAGATCACGGTAGGATCTTAGGTTTTCAAAACCTTGAATGGTTTACCAATGATATCAAAAATCCAGCTGATTGGGTAAAAATCTCTAGTTTTGTCAATACAAATCAACATGAGACGTATTTGAAAAGCACTTTTCCATGAGACTTGCAAAAAAGCAGGGTCCGCTAAAGTGTCATTTATTCAAGCAAGTATTCGCGCAGATAACGAAAAGGGATTACGTTTTTACACCAGTCTTGGATTTTTCGACTATGAAATTCAGATTAATACTCCTTTGTCAGATGGGACATTAGTGGATTGGATAATTAAAAAGTTTCAATTCAGTGCTTTGTTCTGATATCCCTAGAGAATCACTCGAATTCCATTTGCTCGAAAACCATGCCAGCGTTTCGTTTAGCAAGCTCTTCAAACGTATCTAAATTTTTGAAAGCTGATTGATCGACATAATAGGAATCCTGTAAATCACCACCAGATTTCAGCAGATCACCAACAACTTGTCGTAAATGCAACAAATAGTCCCGCGTGTAGCGCCGCACCTGCGCCATATTCGTAGGATGACCATGTCCGGGAATAACATAAGCAGCCCCTAAGGACTCAAATTCATTGTCCCATGTTTCGATCCAATCTGAGATAATTGTCTCAGAAAAAATTGGGAGCAAACGTTCGTGAAAAGCAATATCCCCGGCGATGACAAGGCTTTCATTAGGGAGAAAAACCGAAATATCACCGGGGCTATGCGCTGGACCAAGATGCAAGACTTCTATTTCAAAGCGTCCAAGATTAAAGCTGAAGCTATCTTCGAAGGTTTCACTAGGAAGCTCAACACGACTTCCAGCTGCTTTGTCGCGATTATATCGACGCATATTATTTAAAATATTATGTCCGTAATCTTCAAATTGATTGGCGGCATCAATATGAGCAAGCACCTTAACGCCCTGATCAATCCAATAACCGTTGCCTAACATAGCATGACCTTGGCCATTTTCATTAACTACCATAACAACAGGTTCGTCTGTGATAATTTTGATTTCAGAATGGAGCGCTTTTGCAAGAATGTCAGTCGCTCCGGCGTTGACCACAACCACGCCCTCACCGGTGACTATGAAAGAAAGGTTATTATTATGACCAGAATTTTCATATGTTGGGGGCGCTGTGGCGCCGATGGCCGTAAAAACACCAGGTATTACCTCCACTGGTTTTTTATAAAGCGGGGATTGTGGATATTGATCGGGAATATCTTCACTTGGTATAGCTACAGATGCCAATACAAATAGGAACACTGCTGCTAGCAGAGTTATCCTATGCGGGCTCAAAAAAAATTGGGCACTAACCATTTAAATGAACTCCTAAGTCTCTAAAAAACGAGATCGAAAAATAGCATAAATGGTCTTTTACATGAAAGGCCAGACAAAAGTTTGAGCAAAAGATTGTTTACGTTTTTTTGCCCATTCTTCTAATTAAAGTGTAATAATGGCTTCTGTGTTTAGTGTATGGATGAAATTTGAAAGAAATTCACAAAATGGCATTGCTTAATACCCTATCTGGACAAGTTACCCTCACACTCTACTTTGGAGCAATTTTTCTTGTGGAAAAAACAAATTTAGTGAAGTCAAAAGAGCCACTAAAAGAGTTTAAAGTCTATGCAGCGGCCCTCGATCCAGCGTTATTCACTACAATTAGGACATTGCTAAAAACACTTTGGTCAGCAAAGTTCAAAGGAACGAGGTGAACAAGTCCTAAACGGGACAGTGTTTGCGACTACGAAGGCGGTTCCTAAAGAATTCATATTTTCCCAAATAAACTTAGTTAAAAATATGGTAGAAAAAAGATGAGCGACATTATCATAATTGGTGGAGGCATTGCGGGTATTTCTGCAGCCGCACAAATCGCACCACATGCAAAAGTTACGGTTCTAGAGCGCGAAGATGAACTGGCGTATCATGCCTCCGGTCGATCCGCCGCCGCGTTTATTGAAGACTACGGTAACGCCGTTGTTAGAGAATTGAACTCAGCAAGCGTTGATTATCTGACTAATGCAAATGGAGGCGTACTTAGTAAACGAGGTATGATGCTTCTTGCTAAGAAAGAAGAAAGAGAAGATTTTCAGAGTGAAGCAAAAAGTTTTGGATTAAATGAGATTTCTAAAAGCGAGGCCAAAGAAAAAATTCCTCTTATCAGTACGAAGATTGTCAGCTATTCTGCTTACAGAAAAGATGTCAGCGACATAGATACTGACTTATTATTCCAAAATTTCTTAAAAGAGGCCCGATCTTTCGGTACATTGGTGCACACTAAGGCAGAAGTCAATTCAATTTCATTTGAGAAAAACCGATGGAATTTGATTACAACAAAAGGTGAATACAGCTGTGAAATACTTATTAATGCAACAGGTGCTTGGGCTGACCATACGGCGCGAATGGCGGGGATAGAAACCTTGAAATTTACTCCTTATCGAAGATCAATTGCACGTATTCCTGTTCCTGGTGGCTTTGATCCAAATGACTGGCCACTATTTGGTGGGGTGAATGAAAGCTGGTATGCTAAACCTGATGCAGGCCAATTAATAGTATCGCCAGCTGAAGAAGACCCTCTTGAACCCCAGGATGCTTGGGCAGATGACATTATATTAGCAGAGGGAATTGCCCGGTTTGAAGAGCTCATGGAACACCCCGTTGAAAGAACCACGTCAAATTGGGCGGGGCTTCGGACGTTTTCTCCTGATCGGAGCCTTGTAATAGGTCCTGCTAAAGACAACCCTCAATTCTATTGGCTTTGCGGTCAGGGAGGATATGGGTTTCAGACAGCGGCTGCCGCAAGCCAACTGACAAGTGATATTATATTAAGCAGACCAACGCAACTTTCCAAAGATGTGTGCGAAGCCTTATCGCCGAAACGGTTTTTGTGAAAAATGTCTATGCTTCAGTAACCAATGCTGACGCGCCGCACAATTTCTACCCGATCAGCGTTTTGTGGATGCGATCCAAGGAATTGATCTCCTGGATCCGGTAGCCGCATAAAGAAAGCTGATCCACGCAAAGCATTATAACCGGCGTTAATCGAAATCAACGCTCCGAGCCTATCAGCTTCTAGTTCAAACTCCTTGGAATATGTTCTGGACCCAATACCAGCGCCGATTCGCTGAGCAGATTCTACGGTATTTGAGGAAGCACCGGAAATTGCTGTAATGCCTCCCAGCAAAATGGCGCCAGCCCTTGAGCTTTGATATTGGCGATGAATATGGCCTTCCAAGTGGTGCGCCATCTCGTGACCCAACACGAAGGCCAGTTCGTCTTCATTTCTTGTTTTATCAATAAGCGCTTTAGTAAAGACAATTAAAGGTCTTCCGTTTTCTCGCAACGTCTGAAAAGCGTTCACGGTATCTGGTTCACGAGCATCAACCAAAATCTCAAAGTCACAGTTTAACTGCTGTCTCGACTGTTTGCAAAATTCCTCTGCGACAGGTTCTATTCGCTCAACAACTCGTAAAAATTGTCCGTGTGGACGCGTTACGCTCTGTCCTTCAAGCAACATTTTATTATAAGCTGAACGGTTATTTGCTTTCTGACTAGGTCCACAGGCGCACAAGGCCACAATCAGTAACATAACCGTAATGCGGATGCTTGAGTTCATTTTTATCCCCAGCAGTTTTCACTGCCCTCGTATTGATGAATTACTGGCAAAATATCGCGAAGCGCTCAAATTTTAGTTGTGTTTATCACCTAACATGAATTCAACGCAACCTGCGATACACTTTTATCTGAAAACACCTCCTAAAGGCCGGCGAATCGCTAGAAGTTTACCTTATCTAAGTTCAAGCATAGGAAGCACTAGTTTTCGGCGTGATTGATATTTCAATTGTCTAAAGTACGCGAATAGAAAACATGAATTCGCTGTCGCATGCCACGGCCCAAGCTAATTTGGATAGCGTTTCCCTCAATATGGTGACTTTTTCATTTATGCACTTGCATGCAAATCACAACACGCCTATGTAATTATGAACAGCGGTGAGTATGTAAATGTGCTCTCCACCCAGAATAGGACGGGCCGCGGCCCGTTTTTTTTGTGTTTGGTGATATGTCAAATAATATGATTGCAAAGTCAGGCGTTGATAAAAGTCTTGCAGACATTATAAACCCAGTAATTTTGGACATGGGCTACGAAGTCGTGCGAGTGAGACTACTTGGAGGTGAAACAACCACTTTACAGATAATGGCAGATAGACCTGGGGGTGGTATAGATGTGGACGAATTAGCCAACTTATCGATGGCAATAAGTGCGTCTCTAGATGTTGAAGACCCTTTGCTAGATACTTATAAACTAGAAGTCTCAAGCCCTGGGATTGATAGACCGCTTACCCGTTTAAAAGATTTTGAGACCTTTGAAGGCTACGAGGCCAAGATCGAAACCGATCGGCTTATTGACGGCCAGAGACGCTTCAGAGGTATATTGGCAGGTATCGAATATGACGAAGTTCTACTAAACATTAACGAAGGCACTATTGGGCTTAAGTTCAGTTGGCTGACCGATGCAAAGCTAATTCTGAACGATATTCTAGTTAAAAAAATGCTACGTGAACGCAAAGAGACGGGTGTTCTGAACGAAGATAAATTTGATGAAATAGAGACGAAATCGTCTGAGGAGGAAGTTTAATGGCAATCACTTCTGCAAATCAGCTTGAGCTTTTGCAAACCGCTGAGGCCGTTGCACGCGAAAAAATGATTGAACCCGCATTGGTGATAGAAGCGATGGAGGAAAGCCTCGCTCGGGCAGCCAAATCTCGCTATGGCGCTGAAATGGATATTAGGGTCTCAATTGACAGGAAAACGGGACGCGCCTCTTTCACTCGGGTTCGAACCGTTGTGGAAGAAGCAGAGCTTGAAAATTATCAGGCCGAATTCACCGTAGAGCAGGCACGTCAATATTTGGAGAATCCGGTCATTGGCGATCAGTTTATCGAAGAAATACCGCCGGTTGATCTGGGACGGATTGCTGCGCAGTCTGCAAAACAGGTTATCCTGCAAAAAGTGCGTGAAGCCGAGAGGGAACGTCAATACGAAGAATTTAAAGACCGTGCTGGTACAATTATAAATGGTCAAGTAAAACGTGAGGAATATGGTAATGTCGTTGTGGATGTTGGTAGGGGTGAAGCAATATTGCGCCGTAACGACAAGATAGCCCGCGAAAGCTATCGCCCGAATGACCGCATTCGTTGCTTCATTAAAGAGGTCCGTCGCGAAAACCGCGGCCCGCAAATTTTCTTAAGTCGGACTGATCCTCTGTTTATGGCAGAACTCTTCAAAATGGAAGTCCCCGAAATTTATGAAGGGATAATTGATATAAAGTCAGTGGCGCGCGATCCTGGATCTAGAGCTAAAATCGCAGTGGTAACAAATGATAATTCTATTGATCCTGTTGGGGCTTGTGTCGGTATGCGCGGCAGCCGCGTTCAAGCCGTTGTCAATGAACTTCAAGGTGAAAAGATCGATATCATCCCTTGGAATGAAGATCAGCCCACTTTCCTCGTTAATGCCCTACAACCTGCTGAAGTAAGCAAAGTTGTACTTGATGAAGAAGCTGAGCGAATTGAGGTTGTTGTTCCTGTTGACCAACTGAGCCTGGCAATTGGTCGCCGTGGTCAGAATGTCCGCCTCGCAAGTCAGTTGACTGGTCTTGATATTGATATCATGACAGAAGCAGAAGAAAGCGAGCGTCGTCAAAAAGAGTTTGAGGTGAGAACTCAGCTATTTATGAACTCCCTTGATCTTGATGAATTCTTTGCTCAACTTTTAGTCTCTGAAGGGTTCAGCAATCTTGATGAGGTCGCCTTTGTAGCCGCAGAAGAGCTTTTACAGATTGAGGGTGTTGACAACGATACTGCAGAGGAATTGCAAACTCGTGCTCGCGAGTTCCTTGAAGAACAGGCGAGAAAAGCGTTGGATAAAGCGCGTGAATTGGGGGTAGAAGATAATTTGATTAACTTCGAAGGTCTTACTCCACATATGCTTGAGGCGCTGGCGAAAGATGAAATCAAAACTTTGGAAGACTTCGCGACTTGTGCTGACTGGGAATTAGCCGGCGGCTGGACAACAGTAGACGGAGAGCGCGTCAAGGATGATGGTATCTTGGAGAGTCTTGATGTTTCTTTAGAAGAGGCCCAAGAGCTTGTCATGACTGCACGAATAATGCTGGGTTGGGTTGATCCGGACGACCTAAAACAGGAAGAAAATTTGGAACATACTGAAGAACTGGAAGTGAGCTGACCCATCCGATAAAAACAACGCTTAAAGGCGAAATGAATGTCATTCTATGAAAAAAGCAAAGATTTTTTAAACGGAACAACGAGAAAGTGTATTTCTAGCGGGGAGGTCAAGGACACTTCCGTATTGCTGCGCTTCGTTGTAGGGCCAGAAAAGTCTATAGTCGCGGATGTTTTTGGAAAACTGCCTGGAAAAGGTATTTGGGTAACGTGTGACCAAGAATTGATCAAAAAGGCAACAAAGGAAGGGTTGTTTTCCAGTGCAGCCCGTAAATCCGTAAATGTTTCGGAAACACTTATTTACGATGTCGAAAAGTTGATTACGCAGAGAGTGATCAGTCTACTCAGTCTTGCGCGCAAGTCAGGCCACGCCGTTTCTGGCTATGAAAAGGTAAAGAGCTGGCTCGCAAAAGAAGTCGCACTCGTCCTAATCCAATCACGCGAGGGATCTGTGCGTGGAAAATCAAAATTGAGCACTCCAAAAGGCGGTATTTTTATTGGTTGGCTAGGATCAGCAGAAATTAGTTTAGCTTTCGGGAAACAAACTGTAATTCACTGTGCTCTTGCATCTGGCGGAATTACGCAACGTGTAGTAAACGAGGCTCGAAGACTCAAAGGTCTGCGCCCCGTAAATGGCGATCTAAGGATCGCACAAAAAGAAAAGACAGCTATATGAGCGAAAGTGACGGCAAAAAAACCTTGGGCTTACGCGGTGGCCCCAGATCAGGAAACGTAAAGCAAAGTTTCAGCCATGGACGTACTAAAAGCGTTGTTGTTGAGACCAAGCGCAAGCGCGTGATGGTACCAAAACCCGGAGCTACAAAACTGGCCACCGATATGACGTTGTCTCCGTCTCAGTCAGGCAAGCGCCCTGCCGGTGTATCTGACGCTGAACTTGAGCGGCGTCTGGCAGCCGTGAAGGCAGCGAAAGCACGAGAAGTTGAGGAAACATCCAGACGCGAAGCTGAGGCTCTGCTCCGAGAAAAAGAGCGGAAGAAACGACGTATTGAACAGGAACAAAAGGAACAAGAGCAACGCGAAGCTGAGCGACTTGCACTTGAGAAGGAAGAACAAGAAGCGCGCGCCAAACGTGAGGTTGAAGAGCTAGAAAAAATAAGATCAGCAGAAACTCAACAACCTGCAAAAAAAGAAGGGGAAGCAGGGCGCCAAACGTTGAAGCAAGCCGCGCCGCAGTCATCGCGCAAAAAGGATCGCGAACAAGAGCAGGATCGACGGTCAAGTAAAGGTCGTGAAGACGGTAGGAGATCAGGCAAGTTAACACTTTCGCAGGCTTTATCAGATGATGGTGGGCGCCAACGTTCGATGGCAGCAATGAAGCGTAAACAAGAGCGCGCGAGGCAAAAGGCGATTAGCGAAAGTACCGAGCGCGAAAAAATTGTGCGTGAAGTTCAACTTCCTGAAGCAATTACTGTTTCTGAACTAGCCAACCGGATGGCAGAAAGATCCGCTGAAGTTGTGAAGTCCCTAATGAACATGGGCATGATGGTAACACAAAACCAAACGATTGACGCTGATACAGCTGAACTGATTATTGAGGAATTTGGCCATAAAGCTGTCAGGGTCGCCGACTCTGATGTTGAAGACGTAATCAAAGAAATGGAAGATGACGTTAAACATCTTAAGCCTAGACCGCCCGTGATAACGATCATGGGGCATGTGGATCATGGCAAAACCTCACTACTGGACGCTATTCGAAAAACTAAAGTTGTACAGGGGGAGGCGGGCGGTATTACGCAGCACATCGGGGCCTATCAGGTAGAAACTGAGAGTGGATCTTTACTGTCTTTTCTGGACACTCCAGGTCATGCAGCGTTTACTTCTATGCGCTCGCGCGGGGCGCAGGTAACAGATATTGTTGTTTTGGTAGTAGCAGCCGATGACTCCGTGATGCCGCAAACTATTGAGGCGATTAACCATGCTAAAGCCGCCAAAGTTCCACTTATAGTAGCAATCAATAAAGTTGACCGCCCTTCTGCAGATCCGAACAAGGTACGCACTGAATTATTGCAGCATGAGGTAGTTGTAGAAGAAATGTCTGGTGAAGTTCAGGCTGTTGAAGTCTCAGCAATCAATGGGCAAGGTTTGGACGAGCTTCTTGAGGCCATTGCGCTACAAGCCGAAATTCTTGAACTTACTGCAAACCCGGATCGAGCAGCACAAGGCGCAGTTATAGAAGCGCAGCTTGACGTTGGCCGCGGTCCTGTCGCCACTGTGCTTATACAAAGGGGCACTTTAACACTAGGCGATATTTTCGTGGTCGGGGAGCAATGGGGAAAAGTACGTGCTCTTGTCAACGACAGAGGCGAAAGAGTCAAAAAAGCCGGCCCATCAGTACCGGTGGAGGTTCTTGGTCTCAATGGGACACCCGAGGCTGGTGACGTACTTAATGTAGTCGACACAGAGGCACAAGCACGCGAGATTGCTACTTATCGCGAAAACCTTGCTAAAGAAAAGCGGGCAGCAGCTGGCGCAGCGTCTACGCTTGAGCAACTGATGGCAAAAGCAAAGGAAGATGAAAACATCTCCGAACTTCCTATACTAGTCAAGGCAGATGTGCAGGGTTCTGCTGAGGCGATTATACAAGCGATGGAAAAGATTGGAAACGATGAGGTCCGCGTACGGGTACTACACTATGGCGTTGGTGCGATTACAGAAACTGACGTTGGGTTGGCAGAGGCCTCTAGCGCTCCGGTGATGGGTTTTAACGTACGAGCAAATGCAACTGCTCGCAACACTGCCAACCAAAAAGGAGTGGAAATTCGTTACTATTCAGTAATTTACGATTTGGTGGATGACGTTAAGGCTGCAGCCAGCGGTCTTCTGAGCGCAGAAATCCGTGAGAATTTTATTGGATACTCCGAAATCAAAGAAGTCTTTAAAGTTTCTGGCGTTGGAAAAGTGGCAGGTTGTCTCGTCACTGAAGGTATTGCACGACGTAGTTCTGGTGTACGACTACTAAGAGATAGTGTTGTGGTCCACGAAGGTACCTTGAAAACTCTGAAGCGTTTTAAAGATGAAGTAGCGGAAGTCCAATCTGGGCAAGAATGTGGTATGGCTTTTGAAAATTACGATGACATCCGGAAGGGTGATGTCATAGAGATATTCGAACGTCAGGAAATCAAGCGTGAATTGAGCTGAACAGAAGGGTTTTAAATCACTATTTAAAGCCAATCCCTTAAAATTGGGATCAGTGGGATGTCTGCGGGTGGCATCTGGTAATTATGAAAGTCCTGGGGAAATACCCACTTAAGATTTTGTCCTTCGTGGGCCCGAACGACACCATTCCATTTCCTACAGGCGTAAAGTGGCATTAGAAGATGAAAACTATGGTAAGTATGGCTTGCGAATGTCAAAGGGGCAAGACAGCTATCCCATGTTTCAATTCCTAGTTCTTCGTGTAATTCCCGAACTAAGGCTGCTTCTGGCGTTTCACCGATTTCAATTTTTCCACCTGGAAATTCCCATAGCCCCTCCATTGTCTTACCTTTAGGTCTTTGGGACAGTAAAATCCGTCCATCGCGGTCAATCAGGGCGACTGCGCTCACAAGCAAAGTTTTCATGACCGATAGTCTGCATTTATAGATATATACTGATGAGTTAGATCGCAGGTCCAAGCAGTAAAAGTACCATCACCCATTCCAAAATCGACCGTTATTTTGAGTTCGGCCTTCCGCATATAGGCCGCACCATCTTCTTCCGAATAGCAAGGTGCGACAAATCCATCCTTAGCTACAAGAATATCACCAAAAAATATTTTAAGCCTATCCCTGTCTGCTGCAGCACCTGATTTGCCAATCGCCATCACAAAGCGGCCCCAATTTGGATCACTTCCTGCCAATGCTGTTTTAACAAGCGGTGAATTGGCTATTGCAAATGCATGCGTTTTTGCATCCATGTCGTGTTGCGCACCAACGACCGACACTTCGACAAACTTACTTGCTCCTTCACCATCACGTACAACCTGGTGGGCAAGATCGCACATTACTTTACGTAGGGTATTTTTGAAGTTTTCATTTTCTTGGGTAACGCAAACTTTGGACATTCCGGTTGCCGCAAGCAGAACTGTGTCAGATGTAGAAGTGTCACTATCCACAGTTATAGCGTTGAACGTATCTTCATTGATATCGCTCAAAATCGATTGCAGAATAGGCTGTTGAACTTCTGCATCTGTAAAGAGATAAACTAGCATTGTTGCCATGTCCGGCGCAATCATTCCCGAGCCTTTGGCGATGCCTGCGATTTTAACCACCTTGCGATCAACATTAAGCTCTGCATAACTGCCTTTGGCATAGGTATCTGTTGTCATAATGGCTTCCGCGGCCTTCTTAATTCCTGAGTCAGATAGATTTTGCTTTAGTTCTCCAATTTTTTCAATAATCCGATCCGCAGGTAGGGGTTCCCCAATTACTCCTGTTGAGGAAGTCAAAACCCGCGCCTTTGGCACAGAAATCTCTTGGGCAACCTTTGTAACTATACTTGAAACAGCTAAATTGCCTCTTTTTCCAGTAAAAGCGTTCGCATTTCCTGAGTTTACGATAATTGCAGCACCTTCTGTTGATTTATTTCCGATTTTGGCCTGACAATCCAAAACGGGTGCAGCACGAGTTGCAGACTTGGTAAAGACACCCGCAATTGCCGTTCCTGGACATAAATGAACGAGCATAAGATCCATCCGGTTTTTATATTTTACACCTGCAGAAGTACTTGAGAAAGTAACACCATCGATCGGGGGAATGTCTGGAAAACAATCAGGTGCAAGAGGAGACTTTTTCAATTCATCACCCATCAATAAGAGCAGTATTCCTTAGTACACTGGCTTCAAATTGCTCAATATCTTGAAGGATTATTAGGCTTTCTTCTTGGAACTTTTTTAATTTTTTACGAACAAACTTCTGTTGCAATTCTGAAATAATTTCCTCTCGCACCTGTTGTAAAGGCGGGGTTGCCGAATTTCGCACATCATTTAGCTTTATCACATGCCATCCAAAATCTGTTTTTATTGGTCCAGAAATTTCGCCTTTTTGCAATAGCATAACAGCTTCCTCAAAGGGTGGGACCATCATTCCATGCCCAAACCAGCCTAACTGCCCACTATTTTGTCCTGAAGGACCAGTAGAAAATTCAATTGCAAGTTTTCCAAAATTTGAACCCTCTTTGATTTTTTTGATAAGGCTAGCGGCCCTTTCCTCTGTTTCTACAAGAATATGGGATGCATTATATTCTTTTCTTGTAGCGGCATTGAGATAATTTGCTTCGTACTCTGCCTTAATCGCATCTTCATCGATTAACTTGGAGGAAATCGCATCGACTGCTTCCGAAGCACGCAGAATCCGGCGATCGTTTTCTATTGTCAATTTGGTTCGTAGGGTTTCCGTCTGATCATTGACCTGAGACAATAGAGTTTGTCGGATTATTTGTTCAAGTATACCCCGGAAAAGCTGCTCATCGGGGGCTGATTGGTATTGAAGCGGCAAGCTTTCTCGTACCAAAATCATGTGGCCGAGTGTAATATTAGTCCCATTAACCGATGCTACAACTGTCGATGCGTTCAGATCTTCCTCCGCGAAGGCAGAAGTCGCAAAGAATACTGCAAGCGCAGCAATTATGTGTTTAGCCAAAAATTGCATATTTACCTCTTGAATTTGATCTTGACTGGGCTGGGCACGTTGACAGTTCCCTTACACCTGCTTACATCCCCAAACAGCCCTTTGATCGCTTTTATAATAGTCCTATTGGCTCATGGAACGAAGGGCAAGATAAGGTTGCATATCTTTGCAGCAATTTGTGAAATGGGGTGGAAATGCTTGGGTTCAAGAAACTGGCAAGACAGGTTTTCGGTACACCAAATGACCGAAAAATAAAATCAACACTCCCCGTTGTTGATAAAATAAGCGCCATGGAGAGTAATTTTCAGGCATTAACCGATCAAGGGATTCTCGACAAGACCCAAGAACTTAAAGAGCGTCTCTTAAGCGGTGCATCCTTGGACGAGCTCCTGCCCGAAGCGTTCGCAAATTGTCGTGAAGCAGCCTGGAGATCACTCGGACTTCGAGCGTTTGATGTCCAGCTCATGGGAGGTATTTATCTTCATGAAGGCAACATCTCTGAAATGAAAACGGGTGAAGGCAAAACGCTAGTTGCAACCTTTCCGGCCTACTTAAATGCATTGACTGGAAAAGGTGTTCATATTGTAACAGTCAATGACTATCTGGCCAAACGTGACAGTCAATGGATGTCCAAAGTGTATTCCGCTTTGGGAATAACAACAGGCGTCGTATATCCGCAGCAGCCTGAAGCAGAAAAAGCCGAAGCCTACTCCTGCGATGTGACCTATGCAACCAACAACGAACTAGCCTTTGATTACCTGCGTGATAATATGAAGACGGAAACTGCGCAAATGTATCAGAATCATCATAATTTTGCGATCGTTGATGAAGTTGATAGTATCCTGATCGATGAGGCTCGAACACCGCTAATAATCTCCGGCCCAGCCCAAGACCGGTCTGACCTTTATGTTGCTATTGATAAGATTATTCCTGAGTTGTCGGATGAGCATTACACAGTAGACGAAAAGGCCCGAAATTCGAGTTTTACGGACGAGGGAAACGAATTTCTCGAAAATCTTCTGAAAAAACGTGGGATTTTGCCTGAGGATCAATCCCTTTATGATCCTGAAAGTACAACTATAGTGCACCACGTTAACCAGGGTCTAAACGCACATAAATTATTTTCACGCGATAAAGACTACATTGTTCGGGACACCGAAGTTGTTTTGATTGATGAGTTCACTGGACGTATGATGGTCGGCCGGCGGCTATCCAACGGCCTTCATCAGGCAATCGAAGCAAAAGAGAAGTGTCGTATACAACCTGAAAATGTGACAATGGCTAGCGTCACTTTCCAGAACTATTTCCGGCTCTATAACAAACTTTCCGGAATGACTGGTACGGCAGTTACAGAGGCCGAAGAATTCGGAGAAATTTATAAACTTGGCGTTGTGGAGGTGCCAACAAACATGCCAGTGAAACGCCTCGATGAACACGATCAGATTTATCGGACTTCCCGTGAAAAATATGACGCAATACTAAAGGAAATTAAAACCGCCCACGAAAGTGGCCAACCTATACTTGTTGGAACAACATCCATAGAAAAATCTGAAGAGCTTTCCAAGATGCTCACTAAGTCAAAGATTAAACACAATGTGTTAAATGCCCGTCAGCACGAGCAAGAGGCACAGATCGTTGGAGAAGCAGGTAGGTTCGGAGCAGTAACGATCGCCACAAATATGGCTGGTCGTGGAACTGACATTCAACTTGGTGGCAATGTTGAAATGCGTGTCATTGCTGCTCTTACAGAAAATTCTAAAAACGATCCAGATAAAGTTCGACTTAAAATTGAAGCCGAGCACTCCACAGAAAAAGAAAAGGTTCTCGCTGCTGGTGGCTTGTTTGTCTTGGCAACAGAGCGACATGAAAGCCGGCGGATTGATAATCAACTACGCGGCAGGTCTGGTCGGCAAGGCGATCCAGGGCGGTCATCCTTTTTCTTAAGTCTGGACGATGATCTGATGCGTATCTTTGGGTCAGAACGGTTGGACAGGGTTTTATCGACCCTCGGAATGGACGAAGGTGAAGCCATCATCCACCCTTGGGTAAACAAATCGCTCGAACGAGCACAAGCAAAAGTTGAAGGTCGTAACTTCGATATCCGCAAACAACTTTTAAAATTTGATGATGTAATGAATGACCAAAGAAAGGCGATATTTGGCCAACGACTCGATGTTTTAGAGGCCGATGATTTGTCAGATGTAGTGCAAGATATGAGGCGGGACGTGATTTATGATCTGATAACCATTCGCATGCCCCCCAAATCTTACGCCGAGCAATGGAACACCGAGGGACTATGTGAAGATATAACTGAAAACTTTGGTTTACAACTTCCAATTAAGGAATGGGCAGAAGAGGACGGCATCGATGATGAAGCAATCGCTGACCGAATAATCGATGAAGTAGATAAAATGATGGCAGAAAAATCTGTCGCTTTCGGCCCCCAGTCTATGCGCCAGATCGAAAAACAAGTTCTACTGCAAACCATCGATACAAAATGGCGAGAACACCTCATTACATTGGAACACCTGCGCTCTGTTGTAGGGTTTAGAGGTTATGCGCAACGTGATCCGCTAAATGAATATAAGTCGGAAGCGTTTCAGCTTTTTGAAAGCTTGTTGAACGGATTGCGCTCAGACGTGAGTCAACACCTCGCAAAGGTAAGACCACTAACAAAGGAAGAGCAAGTGGCCATGATACAGCAGATGGCTACCCAGCAAAATCAGGCAAGTCCCCAGATAGAAGCGAAGTCTAAATTACCAAAATTCGACGAAAATGACCGCAGTACTTGGGGTAATATCGGCCGCAATGACCCTTGCCCGTGTGGATCAGGTAAAAAGTTCAAGCATTGCCACGGAAGGCTTTAATAGGATTTAACTGCGCACTACTTTTTCGTAAGACTTAGCCACCTCTTGCGTTAGAGCACCTACCTCGAAATTATAATCACCAATCTTGCCAACAGGCGTCACCTCCGCAGCCGTGCCAGTAAGCCAACATTGCTCAAATCCTTCAAGTTCTTCTGGCATTATATGGCGCTGAACTACTGTTATACCCTTCCGTTGAAGCATCTCAATGATTGTCTGTCGAGTTAAGCCATTAAGAAAAGCATCTGCTAGCGGGGTATGCACTTCGCCTTCTTTAACAAAAAAGATATTAGCTCCAGTCGCCTCGGCTATATAGCCACGATAATCAAACATCATTGCATCGCTGCAGCCCTTTGCTTCTGCAGCATGTTTTGACATTGTCGCAATCATATATAGGCCGGCTGCCTTTGCCTGCGATGGTGCAGTGGCTGGATCTGGTCTTCGCCATTTAGCTATATCAAGCTTGGCGCCTTTCAATTTTGCATCCCCATAATAATTACCCCATGACCAAACTGCAACAGCCAGATGTACTGGATTACGCGCCGAGGCAACACCCATGTCTTCACCCACTCCGCGCCAGGCAAGTGCACGCACATAAGCATCGGTAAGACCATTCGCAGTAAGAGCTTTTTCTTTCGCCTTTTCGATCTCGTCAACGCTATACGGAAGATCAATGTCGATAAGCTTTCCCGATTGAATCAGTCTTTTAGAGTGCTCACGGCTCTTGAAGATTTTGCCATTGTAGGCCCTCTCTCCTTCAAAAACAGAGCTAGCATAATGCATCGCGTGGGTCAGCACGTGCACACGTGCTGAGCGCCAATCCAATAACGTGCCGTCAAGCCAAATCTTACCATCACGATCATCATATCCGCCACTCATGATCTGTCCTTTCGTTTAAAAGTCAGTTCGTTTTTGCAAAAATTTCAAATTCACGTCTCTCATGGGTATAAAGTTTCACAAAACTTAAATTAGATAACATTTTAGCCTTGGAATGTCAACGACACTGACATAAAGTATGGATTGGATTTAAAGGAGAAGGCCATGAATTCAAGCACGCCACCATATATCAGGCCCGGAGAAATCCTGCTGTATTTAACAGACGAACAGTTGCGGCAAGGGACTGAGGCAATGTTCTTCGCTTATCGCGGTTTTACCGCTGATCCAGACAAAATTCTTGAAGAGTTCGGCTACGGCCGTGCGCATCATCGAGCTCTTCACTTTATTAATGTCTCACCTGGATCTACAGTCAATAATCTCCTATCTATTCTCGGCATTACTAAACAGTCTCTAAATCGCGTTTTGCGAAAACTCATTAAGGATGGTTTGGTCGAAAGCATAATTGGCAAAATCGATAGAAGAGAACGCCATCTGTACCTCACAGATC
>CACPHA010000045.1 GCA_902633655.1 Paracoccaceae bacterium | reverse complement strand
TGAGGAACTTTTCAAATCCATCGGAGAACGACTGGAACATCATCTCACACTCATTCGACAAAAAATTCTTGCCCGGCATTGGTGGCCAGATGGGTCTACGCTCGATCTATTTGATGATTATGAAACATCTCAGCAAGCAATCTATGAATTTGCAGGATTGACGGGTTTCAGGGAATTTCAGAAGTTTTCCCAAAAGACTAGAAGGCTTTTTGAAACCTTTGACGAACCAATGATGCAGTCGGCCAAACCTTCACAATGGGATATGGCAAAACTGGTCACTAAACAACCTTCTCTAATACGTGACATTGCGCCCATACATTCGATGGCGAGTAAGCTTAGTAGGCATTTTTCCGATCCTCGGTTAGCTCAATTGTTTGGGCGATACGCAACCTATGTAGGGGGGTCGCCCTATGCATCTCCTGCGCTTTTATCTCTTATTTGGCAAGCAGAGGCCAACGGGGTATGGTGTATCCAGGGAGGAATGCATGTTTTAGCCCAGACACTAATGAAGCTTGCAAAGGAGCGCGATGCGGAATTTTTATTGAACACTAAAGTTGGAAAAATTTTGCTGGAAAACGGAAGCGCGGCTGGTGTACTACTTGAAAATGGCGAACAACGCAAAGCCGACTTCGTGGTTTTCAATGGTGATCCCAGAGCACTTGCAATGGGGGAGATGGGAGACGCGTTTAAAAAGGTAGCAACAGAAAGTGTTCGCGATGAGCGAAGTCTTTCAGCGCGTGTTTGGAGTTTCGCCGCAAAAGCCGAAGGTCCAGATCTAATTCATCATAATGTCTTTTTTGCGTCAGACCCAAAATCTGAGTTCGATGATATCAAAGCAGGCCGGATGCCTTTGCAACCAACGATTTACGTATGTGCGCAAGACCGTGGGCTCAACGCAGAATATCCCAAACAAGAGAGGTTTGAGATCATTCTGAACGCCCCACCTATCTCAAATGCGATCCATATCGAAGAGGAGTTCGAGAAATGTCGAACTTTGACCATGAAAACACTAGAGAGTTTCGGCCTGAAATTCGAACCGACACCCAGCATACAATCGATGACAACGCCCAAGGATTTCGCAGCGATGTTTCCAGCCTCGGAAGGATCGCTTTACGGGCAGAGCCCGCATCGGCTGAAAGCAGCATTCCGGCGTCCGTCGAGCCGGACGGCAATACCAGGTCTATATCTAGCAGGCGGCGGGACCCATCCAGGCGCAGGAATGCCCATGGCAACGCTCTCCGCACGGCACGCGGTAGAGGCGATCTTGAAAGACCAAACTTCAATATCGCCGTTCCCTCCAACGGCTACGCTTGGTGGTATGTCGATGGTATCAACGTCACTGCCGACCGGGCAATTTCGATCATCGGATTCATAGGGTCCGTTTTTTCACCTTGGTATCGCTGGTCGGGCCGGAAAAACCCTGAAAATCACGTTTGTATAAATGTCGCCACCTACGGTCCGGGTGGGCGGTTTACCATGACAGACAGAGGACAAAGCGCCTTGCGCCAATCCGAAACTTTGTTTCAGGTTGGCCCCTCTTCAATGTGTTGGGAAAAAGACCACTTGATAATAAACGTTAATGAAATCGGCTCTCCTCCTTTTATTTCCCGCGTAAAAGGGCAGATAATTGTAACACCCAAGGCATTGACAAAAGTGGAACTTCCATTGAGCGATGATGGCGCGCATATTTGGCGTCCCTTTGCCCCCACCTCCCACATCAGTGTTGATCTAAATGGGAATGGCTGGCAGTGGGAAGGACATGGCTATTTTGACGCCAATTTTGGAATACGCTCTTTGGAAGAGGATTTCAGCTACTGGACTTGGGGCCGCTATCCAACGGGATTAGGTAGTACCTGTTTTTACGATGCAACACGCCTAGACGGTAGTGAATTAGCGGTAGCGATCCAGTTTGACTTAAAGGGTCATGCTAATGAAGCACCTTTGCCGCCTAAAGCACCCATGCGGCGTAGCCTGTGGGCAGTAGCGCGTGAGACCCGAGCGGATGCCGGATATAAACCAAAGCAAATTAAAAATATGCTCGATGCGCCGTTTTACAGCCGTTCTGCTGTTAAAACCCAACTGGATGGAGTTGAAACATTGGGTGTCCATGAGGCACTTGACCTTGTTAGGTTTCGCAGTCCTCTGATAAAGCCTATGCTTGCATTGCGGGTGCCAAGACGGCCTGTTTGGACGTTTAACTAAAATTGGCTTCTTCTGGATTTAAGCGCCAGACTGCCAAGTTAAGCGCGCCCGCGATGCTTACCCACATAAGATACGGAATAAAAAGGCATCCAGCCAATGCATTAACCATAAAAAAACTAACCATCGTTCCCGCAACGGATAACCATAGCCCTACAAGAATATAAAAGCCTAGTTTAATCCGGCGGAGGCCAAAGAAAACCGGCGTCCAAAGCGTGTTGAACGCAATCTGCAAAGCCCAGAAAGCAAGCCCTATACCTCCATCTGGAGCGCTTGCAACAAGCGCTGCGGAGTAAGACATGCAAAGATAAAGCACTGTCCATGCCACTGGAAAAACCCAATCAGGCGGGGTCCAAGAGGGTTTCTTTAAAGCCTTGTACCACTCACCAGTTGGGAACAAGCCTCCAGTTGTACCCGCAGCAAAACAAGCAACCAGAAAAATGCAAAACAAGCCGATAAACATTTCTATCAGTTAGAGCGTACCTGTAGATTATTCAAGCCTGATACTTCTGCTGATCAACGTTTCGCAACTGCTCCATAGCGCCAAACAGTTTCTCGCTCCATTCCGGCACTTCTGGAATTCCCTTGGTTGCCGCATCAACAAGGAATTGCACTTCTGGCAATGGCTTTGCGTAAATAACTGCGGATTGCGGCATCAAAGAACCTGATATGGTACGAAATATAGACAATCCCATCCAGGCAAGCTTCTGTCTTTTTGATGTACGAGCGCGAATCGTCATTGTCTGATAACTTTGTTCGCGGATCACCCCAGCAATTCCAGCATAAATGAAACGTGCCGCGAAAATCCCGGGCCTACACCGCAATGGAAGCTTTGTAATGCCCGCTTCAGAGCGCAAATAAAGCCTGTCGCTTTCCACAACAAGACGGCGTACCATTTGCCGGATTGCCTTTGTGGATATCGGATTCGCAAGAAATTCTTCAATATCAATTCCCGCATCCTCTAGCCACTCAATTGGCAAGTATAGCCGGTTTTCCATAGCATCTTCGCCAACGTCACGGGCAATGTTGGTAAGTTGCATCGCAACCCCCAGATCACAGGCTCGCGCCAATGCATTTCTATCCCTTACACCCATCAGAACGCACATCATCACACCAACGGCAGAGGCCACTCGAGCCGAATATGCTATTACATCTGAAAGCGTATTATAGCGCCGTGCATCCGCATCCCATTCCAGACCTTCGAGCAAAGCCTGTGGCAGTGCTTTAGGCATATTGGTCCCTTTAACCATATCAGAAAAAGCGCGGTCCACCGGCGAGTTAAGCGGATTACCGTCATATGCTGCATCCAGACGAGATTGTAACGCCTCAAGTGCAGGTCGCTTATCGGCCTTCAAATCCACCTCATCGTCAGCAAGTCTACAAAAAGCATAAAGCGCCAACGCCGGATTTCGAACTGATTTTGGCAAAGCCTTGGATGCTGCATGAAAGGATAAAGATCCATGCCGTATCGCCTCTTCACAGTATGCCATATCCTTAGGGTCAATCATAAGTTTTCTTCCAATCTATGGCAGCGGGCACGAGCTGATTTAACACTTCTGATGAGGTGACAACGCTCGGGACACCTGCTCCAGGATGTGTTCCTGCTCCTACAAGATAAAGTCCATCAAATTCTTCGCTGATATTGTGTGGCCGAAACCAGGCCGATTGAAAAATTCGTGGCTCAAGCGAAAAGCCTGCACCATGCGGACTTAGGTAACGGGTTTTAAATGTGTCAGGTGTAAAAATCTTTGATGCAGAGAGATGTTTTTCAAATCCTGGGATAGCTTGTCGTTCCAAGAAGCGAGCAAGCTTTTTACGATAAGGCTCAAGTTGCTGTGACCAGTCTACCGGATCTGCTCCAATAAGATTTGGGACTGGCGATAGGGCATAGAATGTATCGCCCCCGTCCGGAGCAACACTTGGATCCGTCACCGATGGTCTATGTAGGTAAATTGACATGTCATCAGCAAGATGCTGTTTTTGAAAAATATCCTTTAGTAAACCGCGGTATCGCGGGCCATTCAGTATAGTATGATGGCCTACATCAGACCACATGCCAGCAGTCCCTTTTGTCCCAAAATACCAGACAAAAAGACCCATCGACCAACGTGCGGTTTTAAAGCGCTTGTCGGTCCAACGCGATTTTTGCTTTTTACGTAACAGTTGTCCGTAGGTGAAACCAGGATCTGCATTGGAAACAACAAGATCCGCGGAAACAATGTGGCCAGCCTTTGTTTTTACGCCTCTTATTTGGCGACCCTGGGTTATAATTTCATCAACCTCTTCACCCAGACGAATATTACCAGCCTGCCCTTCAATTACGTGGCCCATGGCATCAGCAAGAGCTTGAACACCGCCCATTGCGTAATGCACACCAAACGCGCGTTCTAGATGTGAGACCAGGATATACATCGAAGTCACATTCACTGGATCACCGCCAATAAAGAGCGGATGAAAGGATAGAGCCATGCGTAAGCGTGGATCCATCACTCTTTTCGCTGCATGAGCGTACACAGAACGATCCGCTCGTAATAATGCAAACCCCGGAAGTTCCTTTACCAAATCCCAAAGCTTATTCATTGGCTTACGCCCCATGCCCTCGAAGCCAAAGGTGTAACGCGCTTCACTGTCTTTCAGAAATTTCTGATATCCCCTGAAATCGGAAGGGAATAGCCGTTTTATCTCATCGTCCATATCTTTTTCATCAGGAAAAAGCCGAAATTTTGTGCCATCTTCCCACCTAATCTCATAGAATGGATTACAGAGCCGCAAATCCACGTCACTATCAAAATTACGGCCGCAGTCTTTCCAAAGTTCGCGAAACACTTGTGGTACGGTAATAATAGTTGGGCCCAAATCAAAACGGTGACCGTTTTGAGAGATAGAAGAGCCCCGCCCTCCAAGACGATCAAGACGATCAATGACGGTCACCCGGTAACCCTTGGCTCCAAGCCGCATCGCGGCAGCTAATCCTCCAATACCTGCACCAACAACAACCGCATGCGCAGCGTTTTGGGATTTCGCCATTAAAGCGATGTTTGGGTCAAGGCGTGTCATTATTTATGTACAGTATAACTGTCCAGTTTGATTTACAACTCTTTCTTGATATGATTTTATGGGCAACGACACGCAAACGTATGTATCGAAGGGGACTGTTATTCAAGTTGTTACGATAAGCTTTTATCGCTTTGATACGCTTTTTTCACGGCTCTGGGCTTTTACTATGATGGGATTTGCCCGCATAGCGTTTGCGCGTATGTCTGAAGTTTCTTTTTGGAAGCTATGTGGTTCAGGTACTGAGGAAGGCTTTACGCCTCGACCCAATACAGCAGTGTATGCAATACTATGTGTCTGGCCAAATCAGGAAGCTGCTGAACGTATAATGCTAGAGGCCGCTATTTTTTCAAGTTATCGGCGAGTTTCAAATGAAAATTGGACCATTTTCCTTGGTACTACCTCCGTTAGAGGGGAATGGTCAGGTATGTCCCCGTTTCATGCCGAGCATGCCTTCAATGGCGGCCCGATTGCAGCATTAACACGGGCTACCATCAAACCCTCCATCTTAATGAAATTCTGGGGGCGGGTTCCTGCTATCAGCAATGTGATCGGTAGCAACAAGGACGTGATGTTCAAGATTGGAATAGGAGAAGTGCCGTTTTTTCAACAGATTACTTTCTCCATATGGCCAGATACTCAAAGTATGGCAGCCTTCGCCCGTCATGAAGGCCCGCATGCACGAGCTATTCAAGCTGTTCGAGAAGGGCTATGGTTTCAGGAAGAGCTTTACGCGCGCTTTAATGTGATTCGGACTACAGGCAGTTGGAATGGAAATGATCCGCTAAATAATAGTGAGCTGCTATGAGTATAAACTTTCCTTTCTCTGCAATTGTCGGTCAAGAGCAGATGAAGCTCGCCATGATCTTAACAGCCATTGATCCAACGATCGGCGGCGTATTAGTCTTTGGAGATCGAGGGACAGGAAAATCCACCGCAGTGCGGGCTTTAGCGGCTTTATTACCAGAAATTTCCGTTATTAGGGATTGCCCAGTTAACTCTGAATTCGCAAAAGATGTACCGAATTGGTCTGCAAATAGAGTCAAAGAAAAGCGCATGCGTGAAACGCCTGTTGTGGATCTACCTTTGGGTGTTTCAGAGGATCGCGTTACCGGAGCCCTAGATATAGAACGTGCCTTAACAAAAGGAGAAAAGGCCTTCCAACCCGGTCTTTTGGCGAAAGCCAATCGCGGATACCTTTATATTGATGAGGTTAATCTCCTTGAGGATCATATCGTTGACTTGTTGCTTGATGTTGCACAATCGGGGGAGAACCTTGTTGAACGCGAGGGTCTGTCTATACGGCACGCTGCAAAATTTGTGCTCATTGGATCCGGCAACCCCGAGGAAGGAGAACTCCGCCCACAATTACTAGACAGGTTCGGGCTTTCAGTAGAAGTTACTTCACCAACTAATATTGAGGACCGAATTTCCGTTATCGAAAGACGTGATTCTTTTGAACGCAATAGGAAACGTTTTATCAATAAATGGAAGCCTGAAGATAAAAAGATCAGGGAAGGTATTCTTAAGGCACGTAATAACTTGAAATCTATTAAAACAGCTAAGAAAATTCTCAGGGACTGCGCAGATTTATGCTTGACGCTTGGAGCCGATGGTTTGCGAGGTGAACTCACATTGTTGCGCGCGGGCCGCGCATTAGCTGCTTACGAAGGAAAAACTTCGTTGGAACGCGCACATTTAAAGGCGATTGCACCGCTTGCGCTGTCTCACCGCTTACGCCGCGATCCTCTTGATGAAGCCGGTTCAGGAACAAGAGTTAATCGTGCTACGGCCGATATTCTTGGATGAATAGAGGCCAAGAAATATGGCTTCAGGTAATCGCAGCACTGCACCTTTTGGCCATTGATCCTAATGGGCTGAAAGGGGTGACCTTCCGATTACGTGCGGGGCCCGTCAGGGATAAACTCCTCTCACATATTCACAGTATTGCTGTTTCGACTACAAAACTCCATCCAAACATGACTGACGAGCAGCTATTTGGTGGAGTGGATGTGATAGCTACATTAAATAAAAGTCGTCTCGTCACTACAGATGGACTGCTGCAGAAATCTGGATGGTTTGAACTTAGCATGGCTGAGAGATCCTCACTTCAAACTGCCGCGCGCCTGTGTCAAGCGCTTGATCAAAACCTGATCAGCCCACTGATTTTACTTGATGAGGGGATTGATGATGAAAGACCCCCGGACAGTCTGAGAGAACGGCTCGCCTTTTATTTTGACCTCTCCGAAGTGCGGCATGCAGATACGGACTTTGATAGCGTTGATGCACTTCAAGAAATCGGGGAAGCGAAGTCCGTGGTTAACGATATGCGAAAATTAGTATTGCTGGCGGAGCAATTTGGTATTTCCACTGCGCGCGGACCGCTTCTCGCCCTTTGCACAGCAAAAGCCAATGCAAAAGCGAACGGTCGTAAGATGGTCAACGACGAAGACTTGGAAATTGCTGCTGAACTTGTTTATCCCAGCCGGGCCACCCGCCTTCCAGAACCACCAGAAGCCTCTGAACCTACCCAGTCAACTGAAATGCAGCAAAAAAATGATAATGAAAACGAGAAAAAAAGCGGAGAAATTGAACTTCCTAATGAGCTCCTGATTGAAGCAGTAAGGGCATTTTTACCATCTGATTTCCTTGAAAAACTCAAAACGCAAAAGACCCATTTGAAAAGCAATGGAGTTGGCTTTGGCACGCAAGCAAAAAGTAAAACTCGGGGTCGGCCGCGACCATCACGCCAGGGAAAACTAGATGGTCAAAATCGAATAGATATAGTTGCAACTTTGAGGACCGCGGCACCGTTGCAAACAATTCGTAAAATAAAAACAAAAGCAATTCGGCACGTTCTTATCTATCCCGATGATATTCACGTAAAACGGTATGAAACACGGTCTGAGCGAGTTGTTATTTTCGCCGTTGACGCTTCAGGCTCTGCGGCTCTGTCAAGGTTGTCTGAATCCAAAGGCGCCGTAGAACTTCTTCTCGCTCAAGCTTACTCACGCCGCGATTATGTGTCACTTATAGGCTTTCGAAATACCAATGCGGAAATTTTGCTTCCACCAACAAGATCCCTTGTTCAAACGAAGCGCCGCCTTGCAGAACTACCTGGCGGCGGTGGTACGCCAATGGCAACTGGAATAAAAGCGGCGGGTGAGATGGCGTTGCTAACGGCCTCGCAGGGGAAGACACCTCTAATCGTAATTCTGACAGATGGACGAGCCAATATTACACTTGATGGGAAGCCAGATCGCACTCAGGCCATAGAACAGTGTCATCAAATAGGTCGCTGGATCGCTGTTTCTGGCTTCAAATCTGTCGTATTGGACGTAGGGAAATGGCCAAATAAAGTACTTGCGCATATTGCAAGAGATATGCAGGCAGCTTATTTCGCTCTTCCAAGGGCAGATGCCCAAGTGATCTCAAAAACAATAGGAGCTGAGCTTGAGTTGTAATGGAGTGGGAGCGGCATAGGGCACATTGGCCCAATAGTAATTTTTCTATTTTCGTTGAGGCTGCCTCACACCTCTGGCACGTACAGCAAGCTGGCCAAGGTCCTTCCCTCCTCCTACTACACGGCACTGGAGCCTCGTCACATAGCTGGGACGGATTGTTTAAGCTTTTTTGCGATGACTTTTCTGTCACAGCCATTGATCTACCAGGGCATGGTTTTACGCGCATTGGCACAAAGCAACGCAATAGCCTAACTAATATGACGTCCGATATCATAACACTTTGCAAAGCTCAGAAGATCGCCCCGGATTATATCATTGGGCACTCAGCAGGCGCTGCTATTGCGATGGAGATGTCTAAAACATTGCATTTCAAGGGCGTAATAGGAATCAATGCTGCCTTGAGTAAATTTGGCGGAATAGCAAGCTGGGCTTTTCCCATGATAGCTAAAATAATTGCACTCAATCCGTTTATTCCCAGTTATCTAGCAGGATTAGGGCGCAACCCTTTAAGAGTCGAAAAGCTCATGAGAGAAACTGGCTCAAAGCTAAGTGATGTCCAATTGTCCCGCTATAGAGCCTTATTTCAAGACCGTAATCACGTAGAAGGCACCCTGTTGATGATGGCGCAATGGAACCTTGATAGGCTTTTACTGCGTCTTGACGAAGTCAACACTTCCACCCTTCTCATTGCTGCGGAACGAGACCGAACTGTCTCCCCTAAAGTTTCACAGGAAATTTGCAAAAAGCTGGTCCATGCCGAAGCCCTGCTTCTACGCGATTTAGGCCACTTGGCCCATGAGGAAAATCCAGCGCTCCTGCACCTAAAGATTAAGGAATTTATAGCAAGAACTCAATCAGGTTTATAATAACCTACAATATCTCCGTCAGTGGTTACTCCGAGACCGTTCAAAAGCCGATTAACATAGTTGAAATATCCAATTATCTGGTTGGCCTCTAAAATCTCACCATCGTTTACACCCACCGCTTTTAACTCATCAATATCTGCTTCGCAAATTTCCCCAGGAGAAACAGTCAGCTTTTCTGCATATCTAAGTATGGCTAGCTGTGCTCCCTCAAAAACTTGCTCCGGAGCATGGTCTTTAAATGCAGATTCAATCTGTTCCGCCTTTTTGTGATCAGCTATAAGATGGCAGGCATTCGCCCAGTGATTTGAATATGAATAAGAACAGTCATTCAGACTTGAAACGTAGGAACTAATCACTTCCTGAAACCACATGGGAATGGTATTTTGATCATCGTGGAGACAGGCGCGATAAAGAGTAACATGTCCATTCATTGTGCTAGGTCGAAGAGAATGCACACGCATTACATTATCAACTGTACCATGAGGTGTCCGTGCAAAATCCAACGCTTTTTTAAGAAAGTCGTCCGCATCTTCATCTGAAATCATTTTTATCCATGCAGACATGTCTGACCCCTTGCTAAATCATTTGCAATCTATTCTTTTATTTTCACTAGGCTATCATAGGTGGATCTTTACTAAATGCACTCCTTTGATATTAATTTGTTTAATTTCAAGCCATGTTTGTTTTAAGATTATTGGCTTTTATTTCCCATGCAAGCCCTTTATCCGAAACAAGCAACAATAGCTTATTATCAGAGAAAATTTGAAATTAATTTTTATGAGATTGCATCAAGAGTTTTCCTTTGCCACAATTATCGTCAGTAAATGCTTTTTAGGGGATATCGCAGATGGCTTACGCTAAAGCTGAAAAATTAGACCAAAGTAAGATTCCAGTAATCGACATAACTCCACTGCGAGATGGGTCTGATCCTAATGGCGTTGCTTCTAAACTTCACGCCGCGAGTCAAGGACTAGGATTTATCTACATAAAGGGTCACGGTATACCGGAAAGCCTCATAGAGTCATCCAGAAAATCTGCCTTAGATTTTTTCACCAAATCTGAAACCTACAAAAGTAAGATACGTATTTCAGATAACCATCGAGGTTGGCTAGGACAAGGAGGCGCTAAAATGAAGGATGGCTTTCGGCCTGACCTTAAAGAGAGTTTTATTTGGGGACAACAAGAGTCAGATCATAAAACTATTGACAACCATCCCTTAAGAGGCGCTAACAAATGGCCTGAAAATCTTCCTGAAATGCAAAATCTATGTATGCAATATTTTCAAAGTGCTCATGAAGTTGCCCACAATTTAATGCGGGCCTTTGCACTGGGACTAAATTTGGACGAAACTTTTTTCTTGCGAACGGCCTCCAGACCTTTGAGTAGAGCATCTTATGTGTATTACCCGGCACAGCCAAAAGATATGGGTGAGAGTCAGTTTGGAGTTGGGCCTCATACTGATTTCGGGGTGTTGACTGTTTTGTGTCAAGACAATGTCGGCGGTCTTCAGGTACAAGATATAAACGGTGATTGGCTACAAGCCCCCCCAATTGCCGGAACCTTAATTGTGAATGTGGCGGACCTATTATCAAGATGGACTGATGGAGCTTATAAATCTACACCTCACCGTGTGGTAAATAGTTCTGGTAAGGAAAGGTTGTCAATCGTATTAGCGTTCGACCCAAACCCAGAAACCAAAATAGATGCTCGGGAAGTATTTGGCGCAAATTATTTCCCAAAAGAAGAAGCCACGACATGCGGCGAATACCTTCTTTGGCGATTCAATAAGGCTTTTTCTTACCGCAAAGCTGACAGTTCATCTAAAGCTAAATGACCCCGGGCAGATTAAGTCCGTTCTCGCGAGCACAAGCTCTTGCCTCTTCATATCCTGCATCCGCATGACGCATCACACCCGAAGCTGGGTCATTCCACAAAACACGAGCTATGCGCCGCGCAGCATCGGCTGTGCCATCAGCACAAATGACCATACCCGCGTGCTGGCTAAAGCCCATACCGACCCCACCACCATGGTGCAAAGACACCCATGTCGCACCCGAAGCAGTATTGAGCAGCGCATTTAGCAAAGGCCAGTCCGATACAGCGTCAGAACCATCCTTCATGGACTCTGTTTCTCGATTTGGTGAAGCAACCGAACCGCTATCTAAATGATCACGTCCAATCACTACTGGCGATGACAGTTCACCAGAACGCACCATTTCATTGAAGGCAAGTCCAAGCTTATCCCTTACACCTAGACCGACCCAACAGATGCGAGCAGGAAGACCCTGAAAAGAAATCCGTTCGCGAGCCATATCAAGCCAATTATGAAGATGCTTATCATTAGGAAGAAGTTCTTTTACTTTCTGATCCGTTTTGTAGATATCCTCTGGATCACCCGAAAGTGCCGCCCAGCGGAATGGACCCACACCCCTACAAAATAAAGGGCGTATATACGCAGGAACAAACCCAGGAAATGCGAAAGCATTTTCTAAACCTTCTTCGAGTGCTACCTGGCGGATGTTATTGCCATAATCTAATGTTGGCACGCCCATGTTCCAGAAATCCACCATCGCAGCCACATGAATTTTCATAGAAGCGCGCGCTGCCTTTTCAACAGCTTTCGGATCTCGTTCACGCCGTTCTATGCATTCAGCTAAGCTCCAGCCAAGTGGTAAATATCCATTAAGAGGGTCGTGCGCACTGGTTTGGTCAGTCACAATATCGGGCCTAACTCCTCTCCTTACCAATTCCGGAAAGACATCCGCGGCGTTCCCTAAAACACCTACGGATTTGGCCTTTCCTGATTTAGTCCACTGTTCAATCCGAGCCAACGCATCATCAAGATTATCCACGCGTTCATCGAGGTACTTGGTTCTAAGCCTAAAATCTATGCTTTCGGAATTGCATTCTACCGCGAGGCAACAGGCGCCAGCCATGACAGCCGCTAAAGGTTGCGCCCCTCCCATACCACCAAGTCCACCAGTCAGAATCCAGCGACCATTCAAATTGCCATCGTAATGTTGTTTGCCAGCTTCCACAAAGGTTTCATAAGTTCCCTGAACAATCCCCTGGGTGCCAATATAAATCCATGACCCAGCTGTCATCTGACCGTACATGGCAAGGCCTTTTTTATCCAGCTCGTTGAAATGATCCCATGTAGCCCAATGAGGCACCAAATTTGAGTTGGCAATTAATACTCTTGGCGAATCTTTATGTGTTTCGAATATTCCAACTGGCCTCCCAGACTGGACGAGCAATGTCTGATTTTCTTCCAAAACCTTCAGGTTTTCGATGATCTTATCAAAGTCCTGCCAGCTCCGCGCTGCCCGGCCAATACCTCCGTAAACCACCAGCTCATGGGGATTTTCAGCAACGCCCGGGTGCAGATTGTTCATTAACATCCGCATTGGAGCCTCCGTCATCCAGCTTTTTGCTGTAATATTACTTCCCGTTGCTGGATAGACGTCACGGATGTTTTTGCGGTTAATCATGCGTATGTCCTTCTTAGAACAGTTGCTAATATTTGGAAACTCAGCTGTAGAGATTTTATTCCAGTATTTACGCCATGGTTATCTGATGTTTTCATGCGTCTAATTCCGGGATTGAACATGAAACTAGCACTGAAAATTCTTCTGAGCCAACAAGACGTGATGCAGTTTCAATTTCATCCGCCAAATACCTGTCTGAATCAAGAGATGGCACAGTTTCGCGCAAACGTCCAATACAACCTCTCAAAGGCCCACTCGTCTTTAACGGCAAGCGAAATTCTACACCTTGCGCCGCACACAATAGTTCAATGCCAACAATCTTCTTGAGGTTTTCAACCATTTTTGAAAGCCGAAAGGCTCCATGCGCAGCCATAGAGACGTGATCTTCCTGATTGGCAGATGTGGGCGTGCTATCCGTAACACAGGGATTGGCCAGATGTTTATTTTCGCTCATCAGTGCAGCGGTAGTCACTTCAGCGACCATATATCCTGAGTTTAACCCTGGTTTTTTGGTTAGAAACGGGGGAAGGTCAAATGACAAAGCTGGATCAACCATTAGTGCCACTCGGCGTTGCGATATAGAACCAACTTCGGATACGGCCAGCGCGATCATATCCGCAGCAAAACCAACGGGCTCAGCGTGAAAATTACCACCGGAGACTATTTTACTTATACCAGTTAAAACCAGCGGATTATCTGTGGCGGCATTTGCCTCTATCCGAAGAGTTTGTGCAGCTTGTCGCATCACATCCATGGCAGCACCTGTCACCTGAGGCTGGCACCTGATACAATAAGGATCCTGAACTCTCATGTCCTCCTGACGGTGACTTTCCCTGATTTCTGATCCAGCCAAGATTTCCCTCATGGCGGAAGCCACCTCAATCTGACCTCTATGGCCTCTCAGTGAGTGAATTTCTGGCTGCAAAGGCGCAGTAGACCCCATGACCGCGTCCGTTGAAATAGCTGAGACGATCAGCGCGGATTTTGTGACTTTCCAAGCTTCAAAAAGACCCGCCAAAGCAAAAGCGGTAGAAAATTGCGTGCCATTGATCAGCGCGAGACCTTCCTTAGGGCCTAAGGTGAGGGGGATTAATCCCGCCTTGGATAGAGCCAAACCACCTGGCATCACATTGCCTTCGTATTCAGCTTCACCTTCTCCAATGAATACGGCAGTCATATGTGCAAGCGGAGCGAGATCACCTGATGCTCCAACAGAACCTTGTGATGGAATAACAGGCGTTACTCCACTGCGCAGGAGGTTTTCCATTAACTCAATTACTTCCCAGCGCACTCCCGAAGCTCCTCTACCAAGCGAGAGAAGTTTTAGCACAAGAATCAGTCTCGACATTCGGGCTGAGATCGAGGGCCCAACACCACAACAGTGCGAGAGTATAAGGTTGCGCTGCAGTAAAGACGTTTCATCAGACGCAATCTTCAGGTTAGCGAGTTTACCAAAGCCAGTATTCACCCCATATACTGCGATGTCACCTTTTGCAGCAGCTTCTATCTGCACTGCCGAATTTTCAACCTGTGTCCTGCAATCCGGATCTAGTTTTATTGATGCACTTTGTCGGTAAATTCGATAAAGATCATCCAGGGAAACAGTCTTCGGGGCAAGGGTAAACAAACTCAAATCTTCCCTCCCTTGATGCGCCTATGCAATGGGTTAAATCCGATACGATATGAGAGTTCCGCGGGATGCCGTACATTCCAAATTGAAAGATCCGACTGCATTCCTATTTGCAAGGTCCCTTTGTCCTTCAGACCAAGCGCATATGCCGCATTTCTTGTCCCACCTAAAAGTACCTCTTCTGGCGTCATACTGAAAAGTGTACAGCCCATGTTCATTGCCAAGAGGAGTGACGTCATTGGTGACGACCCTGGGTTGGAATCCGTTGCGATCGCCATTGGAACCTTATACTTTCGAAACATTTCGATAGGCGGCTTCTGTACTTCGCGGAGGGTGTAAAAAGCGCCTGGCAAAATAACTGCTATTGTGCCAGCTGCCGACATAGCAACAACTCCGGCTTTATCCAAATATTCAAGATGATCCGCTGACAAAGCGCCATAATCAGCAGCAAGCTTTGCCCCACCTATATTAGAGAGCTGTTCAGCGTGAAGTTTTATGGGAATTCCAAGTTCTCTCGCTAAGTCGAATAGTGGAACAAGTTCGGAGGGTTGAAATGCAATTCCTTCGCAGAAGGCGTCAACAGTATCGACCAGTCCTTCGTCAACGGCTTCACGAAATGTTGGAAGGCATACCTCTGAAATGTAGGAAGACGCCCGGTTTTTGAATTCCGGTGGTATGGCATGAGCACCAAGAAAGGATGTAATTACATCTATGTCACACACCTCTCCAATCTTGCGCGCAACGCGCAGCATCTTTAGTTCCGTTTTCTTGTCCAAGCCATATCCAGACTTTATTTCTATAGTTGAAACGCCTTCGGCCATAAGTGCTTCAACACGCGTTAGTGCATCTAGATATAGAAAATCCTCACTCGCGCCTCGGGTGGCTGAAACAGTTGAAATGATTCCTCCACCTGCGCGTGCCACTTCTTCATAGCTGGAACCTGTCAGACGCATTTCAAATTCCTGAGCTCGATTCCCCCCATGAACAAGATGCGTATGACAGTCAATAAGCGCAGGCGTCAGAAGCCGCCCACCCAAATCAATTAGATCTTCCGATGAATATATATGAGGTAAATCTGCTTTTGGCCCAACCCACTGAATGAAACCCTTTTCTTCGACCAGCGCCCCGCACTCCAAAAGGCCGTAGGCATTTTTCCCATCTTCCATGGTTGCAATTTGGCAATTCCAAAAAACATGCTGTGTCATAATTTGCTTCCGGCGCACGAACAACAACTTGCATTCGATAATGTATGATTTTATATCGTTTATGTCTATACATAATATGAGATTGTAGTGTATATTTTTGCTAAGAACGCGCGCTTATGCAACGACTGGGCGACTAATGTGAGGGTCTGCGTTACTGACGGCCAAATCAGTGAAATAGATTTGGAAACCCAAGCTTTACCAAACGATATTCGGGTTGATACTCTTTTGCCCGCAATTCCCAACCTACATAGCCATAGTTTTCAAAGGGCAATGGCAGGGATGACAGAATATCGAGCAAAAGATCGCGAAAGTTTTTGGACATGGCGCGACCTAATGTTCAGTTTTCTAGAACATCTCATGCCGGAAGACATTATGGCAATTGCGGCTATGTCCTTTCTGGAAATGCAAAAGGCTGGCTATGCTTCAGTCGGGGAATTTCACTACATTCATCATGCGCAAAGCGGGAAGCATTATGCGAACCTAGGCGAGTTATCTCACAAAATCATGGAGGCCGCTTACATAACCGGCATTGGGCTTACACATCTGCCAGTATTGTACACTTATGGCAGCGAACGGCGCGATACCCTGGTCGGAGGGCGGCTGCGATTCGGAAATACCCTGAACCAATTTGAAGAACTCTTCTCAGAAATAGAAAATGGCTTAAAGAACTTGTATCACGATGCACGTCTCGGGGTTGCGGCACACTCATTAAGGGCTGTTTCGCCAAACGATATAAATCATCTTGCGAGCATGTTTAAAAAAATACCCTTTCATCTCCACGTTTCTGAACAGGAAAAGGAAGTAAAAGATATTCAAGTAGCCTATGGTGCGAAACCCGTTGAATGGTTACTTAAAAATGCAGATATTAACTCAAGATGGTGCCTGATACATGCGACCCATATGACAAATTGGGAAACTCAAGCGCTCGCCAATAGTGGTGCGGTGGCAGGCCTTTGCCCGATTACAGAAGCCAATCTAGGCGATGGAATTTTTAACGGTAGAAAATTTCTCGAAGCGGATGGGAGTTTCGGAGTTGGTTCAGATTCCAATGTTAACATTTCCCTGGCAGAGGAGCTGCGCACGCTGGAATACTCACAACGGCTTTTGCACAAAGAGCGGAATATGATGGTGAATGGAATAGGATCAATTGGTGAGTCTCTCTATTTGGGCGCGGCATCAGGTGGTGCGAAGGCTTTAGGTCGGCCATGTGGAACGATTTCAGTGGGAAGGCTTGCAGATTTGGTGGCGATTGACTCTTCTGACCCATCACTTTGTGCACTATCAAATAACCAATTATTGGACGGTTTTACTTTTGCGGCAAAGGATAATGTGATCACTGACCTATGGTCTTCCGGCCGTCATCAGGTGCGCGATGGCCGTCATATTGCCGAAGAATACATCAAAAATCTATATAGAAAAACAGTAAGTGATTTGAGGAGCCGACTGAATTGATTGAAAGCCAGAAAGTCTCTTACCAGGATATAAAAAAAACTATTCTGAGACGTATCTACAATAAATTTTGGGCTCCTGGATCTCTTATGCCAGGCGAAGTTGAATTAGCCTTAGAATTCGGCTGTGCGCGTGCAACGGTAAATCGTGCGATGCGAGAACTTGCGGAAGATGGCATGATTGACCGTAAAAGGAAGGCGGGCACCAGGATCAAATCTGCTCCCAGTCGTCAGGCAAAGTTTGCAATTCCCCGAATTAAAGAAGAAATTGAAGCAATAGGTTCAGTTTACCGTTATGCCTTAATCAATCACGAACTACTTACCGCTCCAGATTGGATTTTGGCGCGCATGGGATTGAATGAAGAAACACAGATGATTCGTCTTAGCTGCATGCATTACGCCGGCAGTCGAGCGTTTCAATATGAAGATCGGTGGATCAATCTAAAAACTGTTCCAAAAGCGAAAATGCAAAGTTTTACAAAAATTGGACCAAATGAATGGCTTATCAAAGAAGTCCCCTTTTCAGACGCAGAAGTTACCTTCTCAACTATAAATGCAGACGAAAAAATTTCGAGACTGTTGGGCGTATCATCTGGTACAGCACTTTTTACAGTTGAGCGGCTTACCTGGTTAAACAACGCGCCAATAACCTATGCGAAGCTATTTTTCCATGCTGGATATCAGATAACCTCACGCCTATAACGAATTTAATATAACTTTCAAGTATAGGACAAGCGTCCATTCTGAGCTAGGCCTATGTCACTGGACGGGCTTTCAAAAATACGCGCTATGGTAGGATATTTGCAAAGAATACTTGATCCACCAGGTAAGCGATTAGGGTGCAGCTGTCCCGATTCCCATAGTGCTTCACCATCAACAACAATGGTCGGATCAACGATGTTCAACGATATCTCTCCAGGAGGATATTCCCCACACGTATGAAAATGCAGAAGCCTGGGATTGCCAAAGGCACTACCGCTCCAGCGTTCAAAACTTTCAGAGGCAGGAGCAGTAAATTGACACGCCGGATGTATACCAGCGTGCCAAGAGTGAACAAAATAGGGATCAATTCCATATTTTTTTGCAACAAATTTATAATGATTTTCGGCGGTGCTAATGTCTTCCTCGCAACCGCGAAACTCTGTTATACTATTTCCTTCGAAGTCAACAAAAAGCGTTTCTTTCAAAGCACAGGCATAGGGGGTATAATACTGAGATCCAGTTCCAACTAAAAACCCGTTCTGAGCAATTCTCCCACTAAAATGTAAGGTAGGCACAGGAGTAAATATCGACATCGGGAAACGTTTTATTTCAACTTCAACCAACACTTGTTCAGAATTTTTTATATGACCTGAGAAGTCTGTACCTGCAGGACAACTAACGTGTATGGAAGAAGCATTTGCCATAACTTTATTAATTGCAGCCTTTAAAGCCTCAAATCCCCTGTAATCGGCAATCCCAAAATCCGATGCCAGCATATCACTGTCGATGGCATAGCTGATAATCTTACTAAAACTCTCAGAACCTGGACGAAACCTAATCTGGTCTCCTAATCGCGCAAGGAAAAGCGTATGATCCGCCAACCGCATGGCTTGAACGAGTTGGGGATCTGGGTCTTTCACGTCCGGATCGAATGCGATTTCTTCAAAGGTAACATGAAAACCTAGCTCTCTCGCATGCTTTGATAGCAGTGGCGGCAGTAGCGGGTCATAAAACGGCTGATCATTTGACTCATGCACAATCAGAAGGGACTGACCAGCCTTGCCCTCTGCACAATGAAAAAGAAGATTCTTTACCGCCTCTTTTGAAATTCTTTCAAAATTGTCCATGGAGCTTATCTTTCCGCCGTGCATATTTCGTCTACTTGCTATTTGACAACAATAAAAAGATTTACACTCGAGCTGGCAACTATTTTGAGGCTCACCTTGAAATGACCTAAGAACAAAATCCCTCAAAAACGCAACTAATCAGAGAACTGATCAAATGCTTCTAGTGCTTTGGCACTATATGAAATGGACGGGCCGCCACCCATATAACTGATCATTTCGAGCGCCTCGCAAAATTCATCACGCGTTGTTTGAAGTCGAACTAAGGATTTAACGTGATACGCGATGCAATAATCGCAATGGGTTGCAATGGCTATACCTAATGCAATTAACTCTT
>CACPHA010000044.1 GCA_902633655.1 Paracoccaceae bacterium | reverse complement strand
GGGGGTGCAGGGGGTTAAATTAGACAAAAAAGACAATGGCTTAAACTGTATGATTACTGATTTTTAATCAGTAGGTCCGCGGTCCGAGTCCGTGTGGGGGCACCATAATCACCTGAATAGCATGATGTAACTCACTGATCTGTATGCAGTATTATGTTTATGGCAATGTGGAGGTATATCCTGTGGTATCCAATCAATGTCAATACTTATGGCCAAAACGTAGCGTGTATTACTTCAGACGTAAGGTGCCGAATGATATGAGGAAGCATTATGAACGTCCTCAAATAGTCATTTGTTTGAAGACCAAGAGTAAATCAGCAGCAGTAAAAGCAAGCAGATCAATAGCCAGTAAGTTGGATGATTTCTGGCTGCAAATACGTATTGCAGACATGGATATACCTGCTTCCCATTTACTGGTAGAGGGTAAGCCCAAGGATGCCTTCACATCATATGCCTCTTCACTGTCTGATGCCCTTGCTACGTATGGCGGCATTTAAAGACCTGTGGCAGTAAACGACTTATGCCACTTGTTGGAGTGGCATTGGAGGCAATAAAAGTCATGCATCGGCAAGGGGTTAGTACCCAGTTTCTGTTCCCATCTTACACAAACGAAATCAAATGTAATGGCAACTCAGCATCGGCAGCTTTAAACAAGTGACTTAAGCAATACACAGAGCAGGGTGTTATACACTCCTTTAGGCATAGCTTCAGGGATAGGCTTCGTGAGGCAGAGGTTGATTTTGAACTAACAGACCAGCTTGGTGGCTGGGCAAGTTCAAGTATTGGTCAAAGTTATGGAGCAGGGTATACATTGAAGCAGAAGTATCATGCTATGCAGAGGATAGTATTAAACACATCGCCACAAACATAATACTGATTACAGATCAGTGAGTTACATCATGCTATTCAGGTGATTATGAACCACAAACACGTAAGTTATTGATATTGTTTACACCAGTTTGTCCATGGTGCTGTAGTAAGGATATGAACCTCCGTGTGGGGGTACCATTTAAATCAATTACTTATCAGATTATCGACTAAAGCCACTTAACCTTTGGGTTACAAATGGGTTACAAAAAACATCTCTTTACAGTCGAATTCAAGTTTATTTGACACGTTTTTTACCTATTAGGTCCGGTACATAGACTGTGCAAAACCCCTCAGGGGCCCGCTGTGACTTTCTCATTTAAACGCTAAGTTTTATTTCGCGCGATTGGCAGAAACAGGGGCAGCCTTCACGGATTGCGGACCAAGGGTCATGTTTTTGGAAACCGCTTTACTTCAAAACATAAAGTGCGGGGATATATCTGCGTGACTGTCAGCTGGTCTGAGTGTCCCGTTATTGGGAGATTTTAATCAAGAAACGTTCGAAAAAAGTTTGTATTTATCTGGTTTATAGCATGCGAAAAGGCGGTTTTGGTAGACGTTAGTGAGTTTCTCCAAGGCTTTTTTGAAAGCATTAGTGGACTGTGGCTTACGCCCAAGTATCTGGCAGTAATGGCGATAGTCTTCGTATAGTTTAGAGGCAGGGTATTTTAATCTTGTGTTCACTTACTGTCTTTTCCCATAATTTAATCGCCTATTTGGAAAAAGATTATGCCTTAGGATTGGCACAAGGTGCCAACAAAGCTGATGCCATAGTTGTTTTGAGTGGAATGGTGCGAACCATCGACGGAACTGATGGCTTAGTCTATGAGTAGGGTGAAGCTTCCGATAGGATATTTGCTGGAATTGACCTGTTTGCCGAGGGGAAAGCAGTTGCTAAACTCATTAACAAAACAGACAATGCATTTCTCTCTTTCAAAAACTTAGTACCACCCATTATTTTCTGCACATAAAATTTAACACACCTTTTAGATAGCTCCTAAATTATTGTTTTAACTTAGTATTTTGTAGTAGAATGATTATCGCGAAGAAAACTACGCAAATCATTTATTTGTTTCTTATTGATCGAAACGTAGACAAAGTTCATATTGGTTCTCTCTTTGATCATTTCGCCGGGAAATGGAAGATAAGAAAGTTCTTTCGAACCAAAGGAAGGTGAAGCAGTGCCCACCTGCCATTCTGTTGTGAGTTGAACATCAACAAGCTTCATTTTCTGCTCCTCGCCTTCCGGTGTTATCTCTAAAGGCACACCGGCCAGCCTCATGAAAGACAACTTATCTGAGGCGGATAAAAAACCCTCTATAAATTGTGACGTAATGTCCTTCAAATCTTCCGATTTATCTTCATCGGTGATGTGACTGTGTAAGTGTAGAGCATCTTGTTTATTGTGGCCGATCGATCCGTTTATGATATCATGTGGCATTAGACCAACGTCTCCCTTCAAATTCCCCGTGTGGAATATCGACCGGTTTGTCGATGTGGGCTCTGTGATTGCCTAATTTTCCAGCTGACACGAGAGAACCAAGCACATCAACAATTACGCGAGTACCCATCAGGGCAGTTATTTCTGATTGGTCATACGGTGGTGCAACTTCCACTAGCTCCATCCCACAGATACCCTCTGTAGCAACTTTTGATACTAACGAGAGGGCTTCTCTGGGTAAAAAGCCACCTGGCTCAGGCCAACCCGTACCAGGCACAAAACCACAATCTATGCTGTCAATATCAAATGAAAGATAAACCATGTCCACACCGTCCCAAGCCAGTTCTAATGCAAGCTCAGCGGTTCGATCAATTCCCAGTTTTTCCATGTCTGACATGGTAATGATATTTGTTTCTCGATCGCGTGCAACTGAAACCGCCTCCCGTGGCACTTGCCAGCCTCCAATGCCTACCTGAACCAAATTTTTTGCAGGTACATTAGGTAAGTTAGTAGAATGAAACCACGGCGTAGTATGCATTCGTTCATCTAAATCTTTTTCTTGTATATCTGCATGGCGGTCAAAATGGACAATGCCTATTTTTTTTGATGTGCATTCTGCAATGCCTCGAACGCAAGGAAACCCTATTGAGTGGTCACCACCAATCATAATCGGTAGAGAGCCTGAAGATGTTACATGGCTGACAGCTCTACTAATTTGATCAAAGGTCTTTTCGATGTTTGCGGGTATTGTAAATACATCACCAGCATCACAAAGTGTCATTTGCTCGCGTAAGTCGATTGCCATTTCATAATTATATGGAGTGTAAAGAGCGCTTATCTTTCTTACACCTTGTGGCCCAAATCGAGTCCCAGCTCGATATGTCGTTCCTCCATCAAATGGTATTCCTAAAACTGTAGCATCATAATTTTTAACATCTAAAACATCCTCTGCGTAAGGCGCCTTGAGAAATGTGTTGATCCCAGCATAGTGGGGTAATTCACCTCTTGCAAAAGTAGGTATAGACTTATCATCAATTGAGTCAGCTCCTGATAAACCCATTCTAAGCGCCCATTGTCGCTCTTCCTCCCAACGATTGCTTGAAATCTTTGCTTCCGCTTTCATGGATTGCCATCCCTGCAACGTTGACAGGTCTGGATGGTGAAATTTACAACGAAAGCAATTAGCATCCGCTGGATGATGGTTTTTCGATTTTTCGATATTTAAAAACATGCCAACCCCGATATGATGTCGAACTACAAATTAAGGTCGAAGAAAATTTTTGACAACAAAAAAACCTTCTGCATCAAACAAGCTTAAGATTGTAAGCATTTTTTCTCCGACTTGGAATAAAGTATCCCTAAAAAAACTTCTTTAGGTCAAGATTTCTATCAAGCGAAATATGGGAATTGACTAATATAACTGCAGAAACTTAAAGGTAGGGACTTAATTACTTCAAAAAATTTACAATTTGAAAAAATAAAAATAGTTAGCGCTCAAAGAATAATAAATCGATATAATATTAAGCAGCTTGTTGAATTTTTATTGCATCTTGCACTTCAGTGTGAATTTGTGACGTGCTTGACCTCTTAATCCTTGCGTTGCTTTCGATGAATTTGCTTGATAAACTAGCTTTTATGAAATCAGGAGGTTGAAATGGAAAAAAAATTTCTTTCACGTCGTACTTTCGTTAAAAATGGTGTTGTTACGGGTGGAGCGGTACTTGCCACACCATTTTTAAGTAAGATTGCGATGGCAAGTGATAATTCGGTCAACGTACTAGCATTCGGTGGGTATGAAGAACCTGGGATGTTAGACGCTTTCGAAAAAAATACGGGTATCAAGGTTAACCTTAAGATCCATGATGGTTCTGATGAAGAAATGATTGCATTGATGCAGTCATCGGAACCAGGGACATTTGACGTGATAACGCCGACAAGTGCATATATCCCTAAGGCAATCGAGGATGGTATTATTGGTGAACTAAATCCAGCGGACTTTCCACTGAATGACTATTTCAAAATAATTGCTGAATGGCCTCCCGTTTGGAGAAATGGTAAACTTTATGCGGTTGTAAACCGTTTTGGATATTATGGTATAACTTACAATCATAAGAAATTTTCTGAGCAAGATGTGTCATCTTATGATATTCTTTTTGATCCAGCGGTAAAAGGAAGAGTAGCCCTTTTTGATTGGTTTTTGCCTAATATGGGCTGTATGTCTAAATACATCGGCAACTCGATGCCATATGATTTAACTAGTGCAGAATTTGCAGCTCTCAAAGAAACAACTATGAAATTACGACCTCAGGTGGGGTTAGTAGGAAACACTAGTCAAGTTATTCAAGCTATGGCTGGAGGATCGTATGATTTGGCAATTGCGGGTGAATGGGTTCAAGCTGGCATGTATGATGATGGACTACCATTTAAAGCTTTGGTGCCAAACGAAGGTGGCGTGACTTGGGACCAAGCGGTTTGCGTGTCGGCATCCACTCCAAATAAAGAAAATGCGGTAAAGTTTGTGCAGTACGTGACTGGACCGGATTTTCAGTCTAAGCTTGCAATAGCAAAAACTTATTATTCCATGGTCCCAAATAAGAATGCTGCTATGATGCTCCCGGATGATAAACGTGAGCTCTTAAACTTAGCGGATATCGATAAATTTGATGAGGTGTTTATGGCAAATTTGTCCCCAAGAAAATCGCCAGAAAACCGTCAAGAGTGGTTGGATGCGTGGGAAGCCTTTAAAAACGCATAGCCCTAATGATAATTGACCTGGCACAACGTATTGAAGCCCATTGGGCGTGGGATACCTTTCCCCTTGTATCGCAATCTTATGAAGATGGCGATGAATTCCAAGAGTTTGGATTGCGTTGGTCAGGTCAAGGTTTTACATACGCGAGCTCTCCAGGCTGGAAAATACCTGGAAAACCAAGTCTAGACGACTTACCTATTTCGAACTTTGTAGGGGTTGCCAGTGTGATTGATTTATCGCAATCGAAGTCTGGCACCCAAATTAGCCCTGGAGACTTCACGGACAGTCACTCTGATGAGATAAGGCCATTAGTTATCTTGCGAACCAACCATGCAAGTAGAATACCGCTGAGGCGCCGTGAATATTGGTCCGAAACGGTTACCCTTTCTCCCGCCATAGCGGATTTTTTGGCCGAAAGAGGAGTCGTGAATGTATGTGTTGATTTGTCTTGCGACACTATTCCAGCGCGTCGTTCAGATAAGTCCGGCGGAATATATAACAAAAATCATGAGTTTAGGAGCCGTGCGCATGCTCTTGGTATGGTGGTGACGGAAAATATAATAATTCCGGAAAAAATTCCTGAAGAGGTATTTTTGTTTGCTCTTCCATTACGTGGCCAAGGTATGACTACATCGTTATCACGGCCAGTTGCACTAAAAAAATGGCCTTCAGACAGTCCGATGATAACTGATGTTTCGACTCCCTACATGAATCATTGGCGTTGGCGTCTGGAACTTTGGCAATCTATAACCGAGGCGCCATTTGAAAATAAGACTGAGTTTATTCAAACCGGCCATGCATATACACACTGTGATGCACCGAGGCATATGAATAGAGATGGGTCAACCATACAGCAACTTCCTGGAGGTGGACTGGACCTTTTCCTCGGACCGGCTTGGATAGTGGATTTATCAGATTTACCCTTACCTACTCCCATAACTCGGGAATTGTTGATGTCTAGGGCAGGTAATCCTCCTAATGGTGCAAGGATTATACTGCGTACTGACCTGACGAATCGCCTTGGGTATTCGTCGACTCGTTGGCACACTGATGCTCCTAATATTGAGGTGGAAGCTGCGAAGTGGCTAATTTCAAAGCAACCCTCGGCGATTTGTCTTGATTTTCCACAAGACTATATAGCTCGCGAAATGCCTGGTCGGCATGTCTTTAATAATGAGTTTGTTACTCATCATGCAGTTTTTGACGCTGGAATACCATTTGTGGAAGACTTACGTGACTTAGGGAAAATTGTGAAAATAGACCCGTACTTAGCAGCAATACCTCTAAAAATGACCTGTATAGACGGCGCTCCAATGCGCGCTGTAATATTGGAATGGGACTAACATGCGGCATGTTCCTGCGGGTAATCCTTGGCAATTAGTACTTCCCGCTTTATTTCTCATGATTGTTTTGTTTTTATCACCCATTGTTAATATGGTGGGACTTAGTCTTACAACGTCACAGGGAGTTAGCATTCAAAATTATGTGAATTTCTTTTCAACATCCCATCTTACAGATGCGATGATGCGTAGTATACAGTTGGCAGGAATCGCCACTCTAATTTCGAGTATTATTTCTTGGCCACTAGCTTTTTTTTTAGCATATTGTATTCCCGTACAATTCCGAATTGCCGCACTTTTACTACTAATTGCGCCATTTTGGACTAGCTTCACAATTCGCGCCTTTTCCTGGCAGCTGGTCTTGTCAGATAACGGCGTTATAGCAGCTAGCCTTTCTTATATAGTTGGTGAACCTGTCTCTGTTGGCATACTATATACAATGGCAGCTTCTATCTTAGGTCTAACTTTGTTCGGAACTATGTTGACGACCTTAACGCTTTTTGGTGCCATGACTGCAATAAATCAAAATCTCTTGGAAGCTTCTGCAAGTCTTGGCGCAAAGTCCTGGTCAATCTTTCGGGATATTGTAATACCTCTGGCAACACCTGGCTGGCTTGTTGGTACAACTTTAACTTTTGTCATTTGCGTTGGTGACTATGCCGTACCAACCCTTTTGGGAGGTGGTTTAAAACCTGTACTAGCACAACTAATGCTTTCTACCGTTAAAGGTACTTACGACTTACCAAATGCTGCGACAATGGCTATGATCCTAATGTTCATTGTGCTACTGGCAGCACTGCCAATGACTTTGCACATTCTGGTTCTGCGAAAGCAATCATGACAATATTTGGTTTGGGATATGCAACGCGTTTGGGGCTCAATTTTTTTTTCAGCGCAGTGGTTTTATGTATTTACGCGCCAATAATTGTAATGATCATATTTTCTTTTAATAGTGGCAGGTACCAGACTTTACCTTTTCGGGAATTTACAACAGACTGGTATGCCCGAATGTTGCAAGATCAAAATTTTATTGACGGGCTAGGAAATAGCTTAATCATTGCTAGTAGTGTTAGTATATCAGCTACGATCCTTGGTTTCCTTGCTGCATACTCTTTTCAAAAAGCAGAATTTCCTGCTAAGCCTATCGCCCTGGGGTTGCTATTAGCCCCTCTAGCCTTTCCATTAATTTTGGTTGGAATTGGAATGAGACTTCAATTTACTTCTTTAGGAGTTAAACCTGGACTTTGGCTTGTTGCAATGGGCCAAACAATTTATGTTTTACCACTCGCTATCCTCAATTTGCGTGTAGGTATTGCCAATGTCTCATCAAGCCTTGAAGATGCTGCTATTTCACTTGGAGCTAGCCGTATCAGAACTTTGGTAGAAATTATAGCTCCTGCATGTCGTTCTACAATTATTGCTACATTGTTGATAACCTTTACGTTCGCTTTTGACGAGTTCATAATAGCCTATTTCTTAACAAATTTTGAAATAACGTTACCAATCAAAATTTGGACCACATTGGTAACTGGATTTGATCCAACCGTGAACGCTGTTGGATCTGGGGTATTTATATTCTCAGTTACGCTGGGTCTTTTAGCACAGATTCTGCTTTTCAAAAGACAACCAGGTAAATTTTCATGATTTCAAGACATTCTCCAACGCTGGCCATTGCAGAAGCGGTAGAAAGGCAGCGCTCGTTAGGTAAAAAAGCGTGGTCACTTTCGAGTCCTTCATTCCCAGTGGCCGAAAAACTCCCAGACATTGCGGGTGATTGGTTTAAACTTAGTGCACCAGCAGGCATACCGGAACTTCGTGAAAAAGCTCGACATGTATTCTTTAGCAAATGGGATGCCCCACGGCATGAGTGCATTATTACAGCTGGCGCAAAAGCTGCGATCTTCTCTATATTTAAAATTATCACAAATTCTGGTGGTGCGATAATTGTACCGCAACCAGCTTGGCCTAGTTATATAGATTTAGTCTTTGCTGCGGGTGCCAAACCGATAACAATAGAAAGCTCAACCGATAGTTTTAGTATAGATTTATTAGAATTGAAAGCCATCGTTGAGACAAGGAAACCTAAAGCAATTATACTTGCAAATCCTTGTAACCCAACTGGAAGGATTATCCCTAGAAATGAACTTAAAGAATTAGCAAAAATTTGTAATAGTTTTGATCTTTATTTAATTCTTGACCAAAGTTTCTCTGGCATAGTTTTTGATCACAAAAGTTGGGAGAACTCAGTAATCGCAGACGTGCGTAATTTAATTTTGATAGACAGTTTTTCAAAAAATTTTTTAATGCAAGGTGCCCGGGTTGCTGCAGCACTGGTTCCAAAAGATATATCTGAATACGTTATTAACATGCATCAAACTTTAATAAGCTCAGCGCCAACCCCGGCGCAAAAACTAGCTCTTTGGTCAATTGAATTTAAAAACGCTATGCCGGATTTGTCAGAACAAAGAAATTTAGCTATGCAATTTATAGCAGATATGAATTGGTCAAGCTATGCTCAACAAGGTACCTTTTATTTCTTTCCAAAAATCCCAAACATTAAGAAATTTTGTGAGCATGCTGAGGATAATGGCATATTTTTGTTGCAGGGTGATGCATTTGGTGCTCGGTATAAAGATTATTTTAGATTATGTTTTGGAAAACCAGTTTCAGAACTTGAGACTATTTTTGCAAGGCTATCAAAAAAATTGAAATGATGAAAAGTATTAGCCCAAACAATGGATTAGCATTTGCAGATTGGAGCCCAATCTGCAACCGAGGTGCTGCAGATCGGTTAGAACAACTAGATAGTGGTACAAATGATTTAACCAAAAGTATAGAACTCCGCCGAGAAGTGCTAAGGTCTGTAATTGAAACTCTTGACGTTTTGGAAGAAGATTTATTGGCTTTGATCACGGCAGAGGTGGGTAAAACTCCGTCAGAGGCACAAGACGAATTACCATATGCGTCTAGTTTTGCTAAAGTTGCATTGGATCTGCTGGATTCTTACCAATTTGAAAGTGAGGTTAAAGGCCACTTCATTTCGGAAGTTCCACGTGGTACTGGCCTACTTATTGCACCTTATAATGATCCAGTTGCTGGCTTAATACGCAAAATAGCACCTTGCATAGCTGCTGGATCTGCTGCTCTGGTTAAACCATCAGAATTGGGAATACAGTGCGCTTTGCGACTTGATAAAGGCTTTGCAAATGCAGGTATTCAAAAATACATAAGCATTTTACCAATCGCAGAGCATGAAATAACAACAAGTCTCATAAAATCCAAGGAAATTGGGACGGTAAGCTTTACTGGCTCTACAGCCGTAGGGGTTCAGCTTGCTAGTATTGCAGGATTGTCAGGTAAACCGTTTATAGGTGAGCTTGGCGGCACAAACCCATTTGTATTGATGGAAGACGCTAATTTAAGCCTAGCTATTCCCGATCTGGTAAGAAGAAAAGTCAAGGCAGCAGGTCAGGCATGCTCAGCACCAAATATTGTTTTCGTTTCAAAACAAATCTTGGAGGAGGTAGAATCCCGTCTTATTTCTGAGTTAAAGGCAGTAACCTATGGACCCGCTTCAGATCTGGTAGATATGGGACCTTTGCGTACCGCTGAAGCAATAAAAAAACTAGAAAAAATTGAAGCAGAGCTCCGAAAAGAGGGCGAAATCTGTATTTTTAGCGCTAACGGAAAAAATCATGATGGCTTTGTTTATAGCCCAAAATTGTATCGCATTTCACATTCTGATATCTTTGAAAAGCATGAGGTATTTGCGCCCCTTATGGCGGTTTGTGCTTTTGATGAGATAACCGATTTGCGAAAAAGACTAAAAATAAATCGCCAGCCTTTAGTTTTATATGTTTATGGTGAGAATAAAAAACTAATCAAGAAGTTGATAAGCTCTTTGAAATATGGATCCATGGGTATAAACACTACCGCTATTCAAGGGCCTGACATACCTACCGGCGGATTTGATCTAGCCGGAGTTGGAAGGGAAGGGGGTTTTTGGGGAATGAGTCAATTCTTAACGACAATTAATAGAAAGGGCGGCAACTTAGATGCGTGAAATAATATCGTCAAAGAGAGTGCCAGGTTCAAAGTCTCCAGTTTCACAGGCAACACGTGGAGGCGGTCTAATATTTGTTGGTGGCCAGATGCCAAGAGACCTTGTCTCTGGTGAGATTGTTTCCGGTGCACTTCAGCAGGCCAGAATCTCATTGGCTCACTGTCTTGCCATTCTTGAGGATGCTGGATCTGGTGCAGAAAAAGTTTTACGCACAGATGTATTTTTAACAGATTTATCTGCCAAGGATGCCGTAAATGAAGTTTTCACCGATATTTTCGGTGACTGTCCTCCTGCCAGAAATCTCGTAGAGGTTTCTGAGATTGGTGAAAATGCGATAGTAGAGATTGGTTTGGTAGCTCTTTCATAAGTGGTTAGTACCAAACAGAAAAATTTTAATAACAAATCTGAAAATTTTTTGACCCATTTATGTAAAAAACAGGTTAACGGTAAAAAATATTACGCGCTATCTCATAAATGAGAAGCTGGATAACAGTGCAAAAAGTGAAGGCAATGAAAAATAAAAAGGTTGCAATACGTCTAAATAATGTTTCAAAAAGATTTGGCCACAATCCAGCAGTAAACCAGTTGAACCTTGATATTTACGAGGGTGAATTCCTGACCCTTTTGGGTCCCTCTGGTTGCGGGAAAACAACACTTTTAAGAATGATAGCGGGCTTGGAAAGTGTTTCAGACGGGAAAATTTATCTAAATGAAATCGAGGTAACAAACCTAGCACCGCAGAAAAGAAATTTAAATATAATGTTTCAAGATTACGCTCTTTTTCCTCACATGAACCTTATAGACAATGTAGCCTACGGATTAAAAATTGCAGGTTATTCCTCTTCCGAACGTAGAGCTCGAGCAACAGAGTGGCTAAAAAAATTTGGACTTTTAGAAAAGGCTGAACAACGTCCAAACGCTATTTCCGGGGGTCAACGCCAGCGAGTTGCATTGGCACGATGCTTAATTACCGATCCCTCAGCGCTACTTTTGGACGAACCCCTGTCTGCGCTCGATGCCAATCTCCGTTTGCAACTTCGTACAGAATTACGCAAAATACATGTTGAGCAAGGTAAAACCTTCATTTGTGTCACTCATGATCAAGAGGAAGCAATGGCTTTAAGTGATCGTATTGCTGTCCTTAAAAATGGATATCTTGAGCAAGTTGGTTCTCCAGAAGAGCTCTATGACCAACCCAAAAGCGAATTCGTTGCAACATTTTTTGGTCGCAGCAATTTGTGGCCGGCAAAAATTTCAAATGGTAAAGCGTTACTCGATGATGGTACCCTGATCGATATTGCAGGGCAATGGGCTGATGGCAGCAAGGTTAAACTGGTAATGCGCCCGGAAAACTTTGTTATATCTGACGAAAAACACTTTGATGGAAAGGTAACTGACGTTCGAATTAGGGGCGCATTAGCAGAAATTAGTGTCGTTATATTCAATCTTACAGCCCAAGTTGAAATATCTCGCAATTCTCAAACTGTACCAAACAAAGGAGATTTTATTGGACTCAAACTTAATGGACCAATCCCCATCGTACCGGTGCCATAAAGATGGATGCAGTTGAGATTACTCGTCGTTTTGAAACGACTGCAGCAAACACTTTTAAACTTTCGGTGCACCCCCCTTTATTTGTTAAGGGGGAAGGTGCTTTCTTATTTACTGCCGATGGCACTCCCTATCTAGACCTAGTTGGCGGATCTGCAACCTCTTTATTAGGCCATGGCCACGAAGGACAAAAAAAAGCAATTTCAAAAGCGTTGGATAGCGGCATCCTCCATACTGGTACTCGTCTGCCATCGCCGTTTCGTGCGGAATTTTATGAAGCGCTTGCCAAAATTTTACCTGCTCATTTGACTCGTATTCATTTGGCAAACTCTGGCGCCGAAGCCATTGAAACTGCTATCAAGGTGGCGATGAAGAAAACGAAGCGAAGACGAATAATTGCGTTTTCTGGTGGATATCATGGCCGCACTCTCGGCGCACTCGCAATCACCCACTCTGAAAATCTCAGACATGGATATGAGCCTTGGTCTAGTCCTTGGGTAGAATTTGCTCCATATGCTAAAATTGACCATGAAGCCGGCATTTCTTTAGCAAAACTTGAAAATAGGCTGAAAAGTAAAAAGTTTGCAGCCATTGTCGTTGAAGCTATACAGGGGGTTTCAGGTGTGCTTGGCCCAAGTATCAAATTTCTGCAAGGACTTGAGAAATTGGCAAAAACTTATGAAACACTTGTTATTTTAGATGAAATTTGGAATGGTTTTGGAAGATCTGGAGAATGGTTTGCGTTTGAAAAAGCGGATCTAGAACCAGATTTAGTTACAATGGGTAAAGGTTTATCAGCTAGCTTGCCCCTATCCGCAGTTGCTGGAAGAGAAGAGATTTTAACCAGTTGGACTCCTGGCAGCCATACCAGCACTTTCCAAGGTAATCCTCTATCAGTCGCGGCGGCCAAAGCGACAGTTGAAACTCTGGTTAAAGAAAAACTCATTGTAAGAGCTCGCGAGGTGATCGAGCCGCTAATGAAATCTGCTCTAGTCGGCTTAAAAAGCCGCGTAATTGGAGCCCAAGCTGCGATTGACATGGGATCTAATAGTTCTTCAGTCGAGCTTCAAAATAAAGCAATGGATCTCCAGATTTTAGTTTATGGAGGAGGTCAAAATGGTGATTGCGTGATGCTACTACCACCATTGAATATCGCGGAAGATGTTTTAGAAAACGCGATCTTGCAACTTCGTAAAATTATGTAGCAAAAGCTAACTCCAATATTTTTTTTGCTTCTTTAATATGACGGCTCTTAACTGTAAGTGGGGGTACTAAACCTATTCCCCTGCCCTCAACACCGCACTCCCAAGTAAGGAGGCCATTATTTAGTGCCTTTTGGCGAAAAAGTTTCGCTTGCTGAGGGTCATCTATTTCAAGCACCCAGAACGCACCAATACCCTTCAACTCACGCACATGAGGTTTATTCTCTAAAGACGAGAATTCTTGTCTGCACCAGCTCTCAACCAGTTTACAATTTTCCAATATATTTTCCTCACAAAACACTTTCAGGAATGCGTTAGATGTTGCTGCCGCAACTGGGTGTAATTGAAAAGTTGATGTTTGGACACCTCTTGACCAGTTCCCGAGGATTTCATCTGTACCAGCCAGCAAACCAGCTGGCATTCCACCGCCAAAGGACTTACCCATTATTAAAAGATCTGGTACCAGCTCGTAGTGGTTAAATGCAAAAAGAGAGCCTGTGCGTCCAAAGCCGGTGAACACCTCATCAAAGATAAGCGGCACAGATTTTGCACGTGCGGCCGCTGCCAAAGTTGAAAGTGCCTCAAAATTTGCTTTATTTAAACCACCAGTAGCCTGAATAGGTTCAATGATTACTCCAGCTAAATCACTGGTAATTTTATTCGCTGCTTGTTGCCCTAAATCAAGAGATAATGGAAAAGGTAGAATTAATGTTTCCGGTTTAAATGGGCCAAGTGTATCGTTTTTACCTCTAGCGCCAGAAACAGATAATGCTCCGAAAGTCCGGCCATGGTAACCACCAGAAAAACTAATGAATTTTTTATTTCCTGTTGCGTGCATAGCTGCCTTTATTGCAACTTCTGTTGCCTCACTGCCACTTACTGCAGGATGGAAACGGGAAAGCTGTTTAGGAAGTAACTTTGTTAACTGGTTATAAAGATTGGCTTGTATTGGAGCATGGAAATGGGGTCCAAGATGAGTAATCCCACAATTTATCTGACTATTTATTGCACTTTGAATAGCAGGATGACCATGACCCAATGCGGATGTGCCTGAGCCGGATGCGAAATCAATAAAAGCGCGCCCGTTTTCATCTATAAGATGTACTCCGGATCCAGCTACAAAAACTGGCGGTTTATCTGTTAGAGCGAAGGTTTTTGTACCTGACGACTGAAGGGATGCAATACGTTCCATTGCGTTTGTGGCTCGAGCACGGAACAGTCGTCCCAGTCCTGGTTTAGAGGTTTTTAATCCAAGTTGCTTTACTGTAGCCCAAATAAGAGCGCCCGGAGCGGTAATTACTGGAACGCCTGTTTCAGCTTCAAATCGCTCAATTAATGAGGCAAAATTAACTCCACCGCCAGCTACCAAAATGGCATCGGGTTTAATCACGCTGAGCTCTATCAATTCTATCAACGAAATCCACCAATATTCTGGCTCTTTACCGCCAATTTCCTCTTCTGTGTCAGCACTTTTAGAAATTTGACCTGTAACGGAAAAACCAGACAACTTGAGTGATTTTATTAATTGCGAAGTAATATCTTTAGTGTACGGAGAAAACACAGAAATTCTTTCCGCGTTTATAAAAGTTAGGGCGTCTATTATGGCTTTACCAATTGTCATACAAGAAATATTAGTTGCTTCATGGACTGCTTGGGCCATGGCGCGTTCTCCATCCAAACCGGCAATGATACAAGCGGCATGATCACCCGATGCAAAAATATCTGGTTTTATTTGAGATAATTTTAAAGCTGCCAATGCCAAATTGTCCGGATCAGCATAAGCGGATAGTACTTCTGGTACCAAGTTTTCAGTTTCTGTGCCTGCATCGAAGCGTTGCACGTGAAAGTTCAATATATCAGGTAAGAAATTCAAATATTCGGCTTCATTTAATCCGTCTGCTGGCCAAAGGAAACCTATTCTCATTTCATTCTCTTTTCTAACCAGCGCGATACACCCATTAGGATGCCAACAACCATTAGGTACATAACTGTGAGTTCTATAAGAACTTCAATAACAACAAAGTGAACAAAAATTAGGTCATTCGCCACCTTAGTCAATTCGTTCACGGATATGACGGACAACAATGAAGATGCTTTCACTACATTCGCGAGTTCATTTGTCAATGGTGGTAGGCTTCGCCTTACCGCTTGGGGCATTAAAATCAGGAAATACCCCTGAATTCTAGTTAAGCCTAAAGCCTTTGCCGCGTCTGTTTGCCCCTCAGATATGCTTTCGATGGCACCTCTGAAAATCTCTATCGTGTATCCGGCGCCAATCAAAGAAAGAGCAACAATTCCAGACCAAAATTCGCTCAAAACAATGCCAAACTGTGGCAATAAAAAATAAATAATCGAAATATGTACAAGCGGTGGCGTACCCCGTGTAAATTCCACAAAGCCAATAATCAAATATCTGGTAAAAACTCCTCCCGTGATTCGGGTGAACGTAAGTATAGCTCCCAGAATAATTGAAATTAAAACGGACAGAATGCTGAGATTTATCGTCATTAAAAGTGCGGCGGCCATGTCTGGAGCTATTTCTGCCATAAAATTCAGATCAAGCATCAGCGATTATCCCAAGTTTTTTGCGCATAAGCCCCATAACGCTTTTCAAGCCAGAGGGATAACTGTGTAAGTATGATAACAAAACATATGTAAAGAGCTGCCTGTGCGGCAAGCATTTCAAGAAACTTGTAACTTTGTGAAATTACTGCATTCGCCGCTTTGTGGAGTTCGAAAACAGCTATGACGGATAGAACGGAAGATGCCTTCACTAAATTCGAGGCTTCATTAGCTAGTGCCGGTAGCATCCTTGGAAAGGCCTGCGGTAAAACTATTTTTCGTAACGTTTGAACCTTTGATAATCCCAGAGAGCGGGCGCCTTCCCGTTGACCGTCATGAATTGAAAGAATAGCAGCTCGTGCAATTTCAACTTGGTATCCTGCACTATTGAAAACTAATGCCACAATTCCAGTCCAAAATGGACTGATTTTCAAACCGGTCATTGGGATAAGAAAATATGCTGCATATAGCTGTACTAAAATTGGCGTGCCTCTAACCACGAAAACGTACAGATCTATTATTGAACGGAGAATTTTACTTTTTATTTCGGTATGAAAGATACCCAGCGGTAAGCCAATTATTGCTGCTGCCCCAAGGCCAACTAAACTTAAATTAATCGTTAATAAAAGCCCCGGCAAAAGCCGGGGCATAGAGTCGATTATAAAAGATATATCCATATGGGATAATTACTTTAAAGTGACTGAACTTACCACTCTGGTGCCATGTTTGGAAGTATATCCACAAAGCTTTGGCCAAACCACTTTTCTTGTAATTTACCCAATGTGCCGTCTTCTTTCATGGCTACAATTATGCCGTTAATTGCATTTCTGAAAGTTTCGTCTTCCTTCCTAAATGCCATAGCTGTAAACTCTTGGGACCACTTTTCAGAAGTAAATGGAATTACGGTCACACCCTCAACTGATTGTGCAAGTGACAATAGGCTAACTAAAGTTGACGCGTAGGCTTCAATTCTACCGGCTTTCATTGCAGCAACAGCAACGGTATCATCATCGAAAGTTTTAATGTCACCTTTGTAATTAATGCTGTGTTCTCCAGCAGCCAGCTCTAGCTGATTTATCTGCGGTGTCCCCGCACCCGCTGCAACACTTTTACCGTCCATATCCGATGGTTTAGTTATCCCTGAGGCTTTTGTAACCAAAAGTCCTGAGCTCGCGTCCATATATGGATAGGAAAAATTAACTCTTTTGAATCGCTCTGCGGTAGCCGTCATCCCGCCCAAAATAAGATCAAAGTCCCCGTTATTTAAGGATTGAATGACGGTAGACCAATTAGTATCCACTGGTGCCGGAGCTACGTTCCCCAAACGGTTTCCAATTTCTGTAGCAACATCAATATCGTAGCCGATAATCTCGTTATTTTCATCACGAAATTCAAATGGTTTGTATTGGGCTTCTAATCCAAAGATCATCTTTCCGCGTTCCTTTACTGTACTCAAGGTATCGGAAAAACTGGGCGATCCTACAAAAATTAAACTTGCTATGATGGTTAAAATTTTACGCATGTTATAGTTCTCCTTGTTTCAGTGATTGATAAGTTTTTTAATGTCTGGGCGAGGCCGTGCTAGATTGTAATTTGAGTCAAATTCTTCCTCTAGCGTGTGAGCAATGTCTAAAAGGAGGCCATCGTAAAGATGGCGACCAACTATTTGAATTCCAAACGGCAACCCTCTGCATAATCCGCAAGGTATAACAACAGCAGGGCATTGGGTGAGTGTTATTCCCCAAGAAATCCCTTCCCATAGCAGATAACCTTCCAAAGGTTCTCCATCAATAATCTTGGGATAAACCTCCTCATGGGGAAATGGTGGTAGAGCGGCAGCAGGAGTAATTAGAATATCATAATCATTAAAGAAACTCAAAGCATTTCTGTAGGTTAACGTGTGAGCCTTTAGAGCGGCGCCTAGTTGGTCTGGATTTAATTCGCGTGCGCGCTCCAACTCGTCCAGAACTACGGGGCCCAGTTTATCACCGTATTCCAACGCCATAGGTCCAAAATCAGCAACGAAACCCAATCCACGTATAGTCATGAATGTATTTTCTGCCTCTCCTAAATCAGGATGAGCGTCTTCGACAGAATTAAACAGGCCGCTGAATAAATCCAGTTTTTTGCGAAATGCCGCTCTGTAATCTTTTGACATTGGTGCAAAGCCAAGATCTTCGGAAACAGCAACATTCAAATTTTCAAGTTTTACTTTTTTCGGTTCTTCAAATAGTTTTGCATCGGGCACTGCGGTAAGTGGATCGCTTAGATCACTTCTGGCCATGTGCATTAGCAAGCGCTTGCAGTCAGCGGCAGTTCTGGCCATCGGTCCTTCTACATCAAATGAACTCCATGCTAGGGAACGCCTGTTCGTCGCTACTATCCCATTAGAAGGGCGAATACCGCAAACTCCACAGAAAGAAGCTGGCGTACGAAGTGAACCTGCAAAATCTGAACCCGTTGCATATACTGCCATACCAGAGGCCACAGCAACTGCTCCCCCTCCTGTAGAAGCTCCTGAACTCAGATTGGGATCAAAAGGATTGCCGCATGCCCCAAAAATTGGACTTGTGGTCGTTGCACCAAATCCATGTTCAGGTACGTTTGTCTTGCCAACAATTATACCACTATTTTTTCGAACACTTGCTACTACATCGTCATCTTTAGCTGCCACGTTATCCTTGAACAAAGTCGATCCGTATGTTGTAGCTAAACCCTCTACATCGTTTAAATCTTTAATAGCAACTGGAAGTCCAAATAGTCCTGACAGATCGCCCGTTTCATCAATTTGAACTGCTTCAGTTAAGGCTGTGGGCGATCGTTTCGATACAATCGCTTTGAGAACATCATTTAGTACGCCAATCCTTTCCTCCGACGCCAGCAAAATTTCTTTCGCGGAAATTTTACCACTTGTTCTAAGCTTTCGGATTTCTTCCCCTGATAAATCTAAATATTCATTCATTAACTTAACCTGACAATCGGATTTGCTGGGTAACAGTTTCAGTACTAGAAGTTGAGAACTGTTTACATTAAACTCGCAATTTTCTTTGGTACTGCCTAAAAATTATGCAATACTATGCATTCAAATTCAGAATTCAGTCAAGATACCATTATTTTTTCAAGACAGAAGCCGCTGCCACACCCAACGTAGGAACTGTTGGGTGTGGCAACTCGCAAGCCTAAATAGCGCACACTGGCGTAGAATATGTCGTATCGCTAGTCGGCTGGCTTTGCCTTTCTTAAAGCGAGTTCGGTTAGCGGTTGAAGTGTAAGCTTGGGCATAGATGTCTTTGGGTTACAAATGGGTTACAAAAGGTATAAGCTTTGAGGCAAAGCCATACACTGCTGTAAGATATTAAAACACTGTTTTTAATAGAATAAAATATTAATTATGAGAAGTAATAAAATCCTTTAAAAGCATCGGCCATGTAACTTTTAATCAGTGGGTCGCAGGTTCGATCTCTGCACGGCTCACCACTAATATCAAAGGCTTAGCGGAAATAGCGCTGGGCTTTTTATTTTTTCAGCCAGACAACGAGCCAGACAAATTATAGGCATATAAGGCAAAATAACGTAAGATACTGAAACTGGAAAGCTCTAAAATTTCATAAAAATAATCATTTATTCAAAACATCAGTATAGCTCAGTTGGTAAAGCAACTGATTTGTAATCAGTAGGTCCGCGGTTCGAGTCCGTGTGGGGCACCATATAAATAATTTAACATGCTGATAAATAATAATAATACATTAAATAATCAGTCATTTAGTACATTTTTTAGTACATAAAAATTCAGACTCCAC
>CACPHA010000043.1 GCA_902633655.1 Paracoccaceae bacterium | reverse complement strand
ATCTGTCTGACCATAGATAAAACAATATTTATAACTTGCCCAGTCGGTTGGCTTCTGAAGTTGTGAATTCATCGAAAATTTTGTTGTAATAGCCTTTTTCCAGTCGATGTTATCAGAGATGGGGGTGTCTTGCTTGAATGCTGGCGGCTCTGGTGCACTTTCTGAAACGAAATATCCGGAGCGTCCCTTGGAAGACAGATAATCGTTGGCCAGTAACTCAGTGTAAGCCAGCGTAACGGTGATGCGGCTCACGCCGAGATGAAGTGCTAACTTTCGGGATGAAGGCAGTTTCTGACCCTTTAAAAAGCGCCCAGATAAAATGCCCTGAGCCACGGTCTGTTGAATACGGGATTGAAGTGTACCTTGTTTTTGCGGGTCAAGATAAAATGATTCTACAGGGATTGACATACAAACTATTTATCTGGGTCTATTGAAAGGCATATCGGTGTTATATTACTAATCGAGACTGAATAGAACATGGATAAGTTTTGGAGGCTAATAAAAGTGAAAACAATCTGTTGCTACGGAATAAGAGTAATTAAGTGAAACACTTCCTAATCAACACCTATTAAAACAAATTTCCTAGTAGCAAGTAAACGCGTTCACCGCCGATGGTATGGCGCAATTTTCGCATTTAATTAGGGGACCAAGATACGGATAAGAGTGCATATGCGCTAGGAGCTAATAAAATCGAACTCTTTAAAATTTTTCTAGGTGCCGTAAATGCGAGTTAAAGCTTCATCGACTGCATCTGTTATATGGTCAATATCATCGGGCTTTGCGATCAGCGCAGGACTGAAGCAAAGTGTATTATTTAAACCTGGCAACGAACGGTTTGTCGCTCCAATAACAACACCCTGCGCCATACAATCTGCTACTACTGCTTGTACCATTTTTTCGTCTTCTGGCTCTTTACTCGCTCGATCTTTGACTAATTCGGCACCGCAAAAAAGTCCTGCTCCGCGAACATCCCCAATCACGGCGTGTTTTTCAGAAATAGCGTTTAGATTTTCAACCATACGCTCACCCATGTTGAGTGTATTTTGCAAAAGTCCTTCATCTTCAATAATCCGCATATTTTCCAAAGCGGCTGCCGGACCTGCGGTGCAGCCGCCAAAGGTTGAAATGTCTCGGAAATAGTTCATTGGATCACTTGCGTCATCTTTGAACATGTCAAACACTTGCTCAGTAGTTACTAAACAGGCGATTGCCGCGTAACCAGATGCGACTCCTTTCGCCATGGTCACCATGTCTGGTTTAACGCCGTAATTTTGATACCCAAACCAAATGCCTGTACGACCGATGCCACATACCACTTCATCTATGTGTAAAAGTATATCGTATTCCTTGCAAATCTCCTGAACTCGCTCCCAGTAACCCTCGGGTGGGGTGATTACGCCGCCGCCCGCTGTCACAGGTTCCAGGCAGAGCGCTCCCACCGTGTCAGGGCCTTCAGCCAAAATAACCTCTTCAATTGCATCAGCCGCTCGCTGTCCATAAGCTTCACCGCTTAAATCCCACTGAGCTCGATACTCAAGGCAATGAGGCACACGAACGAATCCTGGTGCGAATGGGCCGTATTGCGCGTTCCTTTCATCTTGACCGCCTGCGGACAAAGCCCCGATTGTCGTCCCATGGTAGTCTCGGTCGCGATAAAGTACCTTAAACTTCTGGCCGCCATAACGTTTATGAGCGATTTGTCGGACCATTTTAAAGGCTTTCTCATTTGCTTCAGAACCAGAGTTACAATAATAAACTCGAGACAGCCCTGGCATCTTCTCTAACAGCTTTTCGGCAAACAGGGCGCTGGGAATAGAACCGGCTGCTCCTGCAAAGAAATTGAGCTTGATCAACTGGTCGCGTACCGCGTTTGCGATACTCTCGCGGCCGTAACCAACATTAACTGTCCAAACGCCGCCGGATACGGCATCTAAGTGTTCTTTACCTCTTTGGTCCCAAACGCGCATTCCTTTCCCTTCAACGATTACACGCGGTTCACCTGTTTCAAAGGGTTTGTGTTGAATAAGGTGGTGCCAGATGTGGTCTCTATCGAGATCAACAATTCTCGAAATATCATTTTCACGTATGCCGCCGTCCATGGTGTTTCCTCGTGGTGACTTTTGGAAATCTTAATCGATGTTTATCACTTTCTGTCCAATAGTGATCCCCATTTACTCCAGATTCAATAGGGCCAGATTGCATGCCCCTTTAAGTCCAAATATAATTTATATTGGGTATTTTTGACGCATTACGCCATTAAGTAAATGATTTTAATATACTTTTTTTCAACTTGTGATATTTTATAAAAATTCATGAATTTATTATGAAGAAAAACATTCAAGAAATTTGCGATTTAGGTTGGGAATGCGTTCCGAGAAGGTGTAGGAGTGTTTAATCAGCCCTCGTAGGGCAAGACCAAAACAGACACTAAAAATTTTTTTAACTGGGAGAATGACAATGTCATCAAAGTCAAAACTCATGGCAACATTATGCGCTGCAAGCGTGTTAACGGGTGCACAGACGGCATCCGCGGGAGGCCATGGAGAGATTACCGTGGCGTATTTTCTTGAATGGCCAATGCCGTTTGAATACGCCAAACAGATTGGTACTTACGAAGAAGAGCTAGGTGTCAAAATAAATTGGGTGAGTTTTGAATCAGGCGTGAAAATGTCAGCTGCGATGGCTTCTGGTGATGTACAGCTCTCTGTAAGCCAGGGTGTGCCTCCCTTCGTTGTGGCGACATCTGCTGGCCAGGACCTTCAAATCCTTGACGTGGCAGTAAGCTACGCAGACAATGACAACTGTGTTGTTAAAAGCGACCTTGAGATTGATAAAGATAGTGCCAGCGAGCTTGCAGGGAAAAAAGTTGCTGTACCTCTGGGAACGGCTGCTCACTATGGCTTCCTTAAGCAGATGACCCATTTTGGAGTCGATGTGGGCAGCATGGAAGTTGTAGATATGGATCCACCAGATGGTGCCGCGGCTATTGCGCAAGGTGCAGTAGATATGTTTTGCGGTTGGGGCGGATCGCTTCGCCGAGCCAAAGAGCATGGTAACATTCTACTCACCGGCGCAGAAAAAACCGAATTGGGTATCCTTGTATTTGACGTTACTTCTGGTCCGGCTGGATGGGTGGCAGAAAATAGCGAACTCGTAGCAAAATTTTTAAAAATTACAGCAAATGCCAATGCTATGTGGGCAGACAAAACAAACCACGCAAAAATGCTTCCTTTGATTGCAAAAGATGCTGGCATGGATGAAGCAGCGACCGCAGATACTATGTCCACTTTTGTCTTCCCAACAGTAGACAGTCAGCTGTCCGCTACATGGCTGGGCGGAGGTGCGCAGGAATTTATGAAAGGCGTTGCAGATGTTTTTGTAAATGCTGGCAGTATCGATTCTGCGCTTAATAGTTATGCAGGTAATGTGAATACAGGTCCATTGGCAGCAGCACACGATATGTAATTGCAACCTTGAGCGGGCCGTAACAAGACGGCCTGCTCTATTAAGTCTAAAAAGGCTAACTCCGATATTTTTAAAAATAGAAGGTCGGCCATGTCAGGTCTAGCGATAGATAAGATTTCGATGCGCTTCGATTTGCCGGATAGAAGCAGTGTGCGGGCATTACAGGATGTTTCTCTGGATCTTAAGGCAGGAGAACTCATGTCGGTCCTGGGTCCATCAGGATGCGGCAAAACCACTCTTTTGAACATTATTGCAGGTTTTCTTGCACCGACTAAAGGCGAAATTCGCCTAAAGGGTGAAAAGGTTACTGGACCGAGCGCGGAGAGGGGCATGGTGTTCCAACAGGGCGCGCTTTTTGAGTGGATGAATGTACGCGATAACGTTAGTTTTGGACCGAAGATGAAAGGGATCAAGAGCAGTGAGACCAAGGAAAAAGTTGATCATTTGCTCGATATCGTGGGGTTACAGGACTTTAAAGAAAAAGCAATTTACGAGCTCTCGGGAGGCATGCAGCAGAGGGTCGCATTGGCACGTTGCTTGGCAAATGACCCGGATGTCATACTAATGGACGAGCCGCTCGGTGCGTTGGATGCGCTAACTCGGGAGAAGATGCAATCGCTTGTCCTAAAGCTATGGAAAGAAACGGGAAAGACCATTATTTTAATCACCCATTCGGTGGAAGAGGCACTTTTGCTCGGTGAGCGGCTTATTGTAATGGCGCCGCGACCTGGTCGGATCCACAAAGAGTATAGTTTGCCGTTTGCGGATCTTGGTATAGAGGCAGATCTGCGTGAGATAAAAAAGTACGCAGATTATGCCGTAAAACGTGAAGAAATCCTCGAGATGATCTGGAATATGGAAGAAGATATTATGGGCCGAACAGAGGTAGAGGGCTGATGGGCGTTATCGCAAGCCTTTTCGAAGAACTGTTGACTATCCTTAAAACTTTTTTGACCGCTATACCGTACCTTGCGGCCTACATAGGTTTCATTCTTGTTACTTTACTAATCTGGCAACGTGTGAAGCGGAGCTTTGCCCCAAAACGAGATTTTGCGTCACTTAAAACGATAACATTCGGAGATGAAAGTGCCGTGAAGTCTAATTTTGCTGCATCAGTTATATCCATAATAGCGGTTTTTGTGAGTTGGGGCGCCTTTACAGGTAGCTCGACCATACCCTCTTTTTTGCATATGCCTGAAGCCTTTGTTGGGAAAACAAACTTTACTTACACTGCACAGAGTGTTGCAGGTATTAGAGACGATGCATCCGTATACGTAATAGTCCATGGTGCAGGCGTAAACGTTATTTTGCCAGAAGTGGATGACGGGCAGGGCTTTGCAAAAAATGATGTGATGGCTGTAAAAGCCTATAGGACAAAGCTATTAAAATGGGATGTAAATGACGAGGAAACCCGCGAAATAGGGGCAAAAATAGTTGCGATAAACGGGCAGCCAATCGCTTTTGGAACAGATGTTGATTTGGGTGATATTAAAGTAGCACTTACCCAAAAGGGTACTCTCAATATCAAGCCGGATAAAGGCATTCAAATGGAACCAATCTGGCTTCCAGCGCCAGAAGACGTTTGGGGCCGCCTGAAGGAAATATCAACAGAAGGGTTTAAAAACTATACCCTTTTAGAGCATTTGGGTTTCTCACTATTTCGCGTTGTGATTGGTTTTATCTTTGGCGCATTAGTTGGCATTCCACTTGGCTATGCAATGGGCCTTTCAGACTGGTTTCGGGGTTGGTTTGATCCTGTAGTTGAGTTTATGCGGCCGGTTCCTCCGTTGGCCTTAATTCCACTTGTGATTATATGGGCTGGTATAGGAGAGGTCGGCAAAACTATCCTGCTCTTTCTAGCTGCGTTATGGATTATGGCGATCGCAGCTAGAGCAGGCGTATCTGGTGTCAGAATTTCAAAGGTACATGCCGCTTATTCTTTGGGTGCGAGCAAATGGCAAGTCATGCGACATGTTATCTTACCCAACAGCCTTCCCGAAATTTTCACGGGTGCTCGGGTTGCAATGGGTGTTTGCTGGGGCACTGTGGTGGCAGCTGAGCTTGTGGCTGCGGAAAAAGGGGCAGGTATGATGATTATGGTAGCTTCAAAATTTCAGCAGACGGATATTGTGATACTGGGTATTATTCTTATAGGAATTATTGGTTTTGGAATCGATATGCTGATGCGGTGGGCGGAACGGGTGCTAGTCCCTTGGAAGGGGCGCGGTTGACCTTCAGGCCACGGTTAGGGTGGTCTTAAACGGTAAAGAAAAGTTTTTCTTGTTTTTATTATTTCATGATAAAATCTTTTCCAGGTTAGTTGAATTTATTATCTCGTGGAAACCCTCTAGGTGCCATCCGCCCAGCGGTTGCGCGCTTGCCAATCCATTCTGTAAGCTCTGTTTCTGTCCTCGTACGTCCAGCCGGATCAAGCCAACTGAGTCCTTCTGCAAGATAAAAGGTGATTGCATCATTCAATATGCCATCTTTGTACTTCTGCAAGCGCACCCCTTTACCTCTGGATAATTCGGCAATTTCTTTGATGGGAAATATAAGCACTTTCCGGTTTTCACCAACAACGGCAATATGATCACCGTTCACAGGTTTACAGACTTTGGCTATTACATCGCCTCTTACGTTCAGCACCTGTTTTCCCGCACGAGTTTGAGCAATAACATCGTCTTCTGCCACAACGAAACCATCCCCAGCACTAGAGGCTACAAGAAGCTTGCGTCCAGGTTGGCTGATGAAAATATCGATGATGTCAGCATGGTTTGGCAGGTCGACTATCAGTCGCAAGGGTTCTCCCATGCCACGCCCACCTGGCAAACTCGCAGGTGAAAGTGTATAAAATCTACCGTTACTTGCAAATACGAGTAACCTATCCGTCGTTTCGGCATGAAAGATGAATTTGGACTCGTCACCATCTTTGAATTTTAACTCGCGAGATAGGTCAAGATGACCACTCATTGCTCGGATCCAACCCATTTGGGAGCACACGATTGTGACCGGTTCGCGATCAATCATTGCTTCAATGGGCACTATTTCTATCTCACTAGTTTCTGCAAACTTGGTTCTACGCGCTCCACCTTTAAAACCTTCACCGAACCTTCTTTTAGTCTCTCTTAGCTGATCGGCGAGTTTTTTCCACTGAAGGGCGTCGCTGTCTAAAATATCTTGAATCTTTGCTCGTTCTTCCATCAGCTTATCGCGCTCATGGTTTAATTCAATTTCTTCCAATCGCCTCAAAGAACGCAATCGCATATTAAGGATTGCCTCAACCTGTATGTCACTCAATTCGCCAAATTCAGATTTATTTGGAGCTGTATAGTCTGTCTCTGACATTGCTCGGGAATAGCTTTTTGTCCAGTTTTCACAAAGAAGTGCTAACTTGGGATCTTCATCATATCGGATGATGTCTATTATGCGATCAAGGTTCAAAAACGCAACTAGCAATCCTTCAAGCACATCAAGACGATGATCAATTTTATCAGTCCTATATTTTGAACGTCTTAATAGGACTTGACGGCGATGATCAAGGAAAGCTTGCAGCACTTCTTTGAGACTACAAACCTTTGGAGTCAAACCATCAATCAAAACATTCATATTAAGCGAAAAGCGTACCTCAAGATCAGAATTACGAAAAAGCATCTCCATTAAAATCTCTGGTTGCACATTCTTTGATTTTGGTTCCAGAATAACGCGAATGTCGTCCGCACTTTCATCTCGTACATCTGCAAGAATTGGAATTTTTTTAGATTGGATTAGTTCGGCGACCTTCTCGATCAGTTTGCTCTTTTGAACTTGATATGGGATCTCGGTAACCACTATTTGCCATTGACCGCGACCGAGGTCCTCTACGTCCCAGCGGCAGCGCAATCTAATTGGACCTCGGCCCGTACGATAAGCTTCTGAAATAACTTGGGGTGAGTCGACGATGATGCCACCGGTGGGAAAGTCTGGCCCTGGAACGTAGTTCAAAAGCGTTTCTTCGCGGGCATGTGGCGTTTTGATCAGATGCAAACAAGCATCACAAAGCTCTGCAATGTTATGTGGCGGTATGTTCGTAGCCATACCGACAGCGATACCACTTGCTCCATTTGCAAGTAGATGCGGAAAGCCAGCTGGAAGCACCATAGGTTCTTCCAATGTTCCGTCATAGTTCTCTCGGAAATCGACCGCGTCTTCTGAAATCCCTTCCATAAGTGCTTCTGCAAAAAGCGTCATACGAGCTTCTGTATATCTACTCGCTGCTGGATTATCGCCGTCTATGTTACCAAAATTTCCTTGACCATCGACTAGTGGGTAGCGGACACTAAAGTCCTGTGCCAGGCGAGCCATGGCATCATAAATGGCTGCTTCACCGTGAGGATGGTAATTGCCCATGACATCGCCACTTATTTTAGCAGATTTACGAAACCCACCTGTTGGGCTCAGCCGTAGTTCCCGCATGGAATAAAGAATACGACGGTGGACAGGTTTCAGCCCGTCCCGTGCGTCTGGCAATGCTCTATCCATAATTGTAGATAGAGCATAGGTTAGATATCGTTCTCCAATTGCCCGCCTTAAAGGTTCTGCTGTGATAGTGCCAACATTGGGCTCATCCTTCAAATCAGTCATATGTAGTGTGATACTCTCTGATATTTCTCTCGTAAAGCTGCCCTATAAAGTAATTCGCTTAAATAAATGATAATCAGTTAATTGTCACGGATAACTAGGCGTGCGAATAAGAGTGTCTGATAGGACATATTTATATGAAACGAAAATCAATTCTCTTAACTGGATGTTCGTCGGGCATCGGGTACGATGCAGCCCACGGGTTGAAATCCCGTGGATGGGAAGTTTTTGCGACATGTCGTCGGGAAAGTGATGTAAACAAATTACGTTCAGAAGGTTTTTACTCTTTCGTATTGGACTACACGAACGAAGCTTCGATGGATGAGGCTATTCAGAGCGTTTTGAATGTGACGCAGGGGCGGTTAAATGCTTTGTTTAACAATGGGGCTTTTGCCTGCCCGGGTGCCGTTGAAGATTTGCCAACAGATGCTTTAAGGTCTGTTTTTGAAACTAATTTTTTTGGTTATCATTACTTAACTAAAAAAATTATTGCAGTTATGCGACAGCAGGGCTATGGACGGATCGTCAACTGCTCGTCTGTTTTAGGGATGGTTGTTATGCCTTGGCGGGGTTCCTACGTAGCCAGTAAATTCGCTCTCGAGGGTCTTACCCACACTCTAAGGATTGAGATGAAAGATACACCTATTCGAGTAATTTTGATCCAACCCGGTCCAATTAAATCCAAAATTCGCGAAAACTCCCTCCGACATTTTGAAAAGTGGATTGATTGGAAATCCTCCCCCAGGGCAGCACAATACCAAAATCGCCTACTTGCCAGGTTATATGAAAATAAGGATCGGGACTACTTTGAACTGCCTCCCTCAGCAGTTACGAGAAAACTTATTAAAGCCCTTGAAGCAACGAACCCCAACCCATGTTATTTTGTTACCATTCCAACTTACACCATGAATTTTTTGAGCCGTCTTCTTCCTACTAGATGGTTAGATTATTTGATTGAAAAAAGTCTTTAAATGCAATAGCGGCGGGTGCTAATTTATGGTCGAAAATTTCGGAAAACGAGTTAAATATTGATCCGAAGACGAGAGAATGTGAAACAAAATGGCCGATGATCCATTATTTATAATTGTAGTCCTTGCGATGGCAACAGTCGCAATAATCTTGATGATTGGCATTGGAGGTTTCGGCCGGGGAGGGGAATTTAATCGCAAATATGCTAATAAGCTGATGAGACTCCGCATATTGGCGCAATTTGTTGCTGTAGTTTTGATTTTATTATTTGTGCTTATAATGCCTGGAGGAGAATAACTTGATTGTACTCAACAAAATTTACACGAAAACAGGCGATGCAGGAGAAACCGCTCTCGGAGATGGATCGCGAGTTGTAAAAAATTCATTGCGGGTTAATGTCTATGGAACATCCGATGAGTTGAATTCAGTCGTTGGGCTGGCGCGTTTACACAGCGGCAGCGAATTCGATGAAATGCTTTCGCGAATTCAAAATGATCTGTTTGACCTCGGCGCTGATTTGTGCCGTCCGGATATGGAGGGAGATGACAAGGCGACTTATCCTCCGCTGAGAATAATTACTGCCCAAGTTTTGCGCCTTGAGGCTGAAATAGACTACATGAACGCCGAGCTGGAACCCTTAAGAAGTTTTATTTTACCTGGAGGGTCGGCCCTTTCCGCGCAATTGCACATGTGTCGGACCGTGGCACGTCGTGCTGAACGACTTTGTGTCGAACTCGCCACCATAGAAAACATAAATGTGGAAGCCTTGAAGTATTTGAACCGATTGAGTGACTGGTTCTTCGTGGCGGCAAGAGTAGCAAATAATGATGGTAAAGATGATTTACTCTGGGTGCCAGGTGCAAATCGTTAGCTTAGTAATTTGAAGAAATGCTATACTATTAACAGTCACACAACGTCCTTGGATTCTATTGTGACGATTTTACCCTGTTTCTACCCGAAACAAACCTGTAGTAGTCCAGGAAATGTTAAGAGTGACTCGGAAGAAACAATTGAAAAAGGAGAGTAGTGGAGATGAAGGTTCTTGTACCGGTCAAACGTGTAATCGACTATAACGTTAAGGTTCGGGTTAAAGGCGATGGCAGCGGTGTTGACCTGGCAAACGTAAAGATGTCGATGAACCCATTTGACGAAATTGCTGTAGAAGAGGCGATCCGCTTGAAAGAGGCTGGAAAAGCGGATGAAATCGTTGCGGTATCAGTGGGTGTTGAGAAGGCACAAGAAACGCTAAGAACTGCCTTGGCCATGGGGGCCGACCGAGCAATAATTGTAAAAGCAGCAGATGATGTGCATACCGATATTGAACCTCTTGCAGTGGCAAAAATTCTCAAGTGTATCGTTGACGAAGAGCAACCGAAACTTGTTCTTTGCGGCAAGCAGGCGATTGACAATGATTTGAATGCAACAGGTCAAATGCTATCGGCTCTATTGGGCTGGTCTCAAGCTACGTTCGCGTCAGAGTTATCAGTTGAAGGCGAAAGTGCTATGGTTACAAGAGAAGTTGATGGTGGTCTTCAAACTATAAGGGTAAAAATGCCAGCTATTGTAACTGTTGATCTTCGTTTGAACGAACCGCGCTATGCTTCCCTGCCAAATATTATGAAGGCGAAAAAGAAGCCACTAGAACAGAAAACAGCAGAAGATTATGGCATTGATGTGAGGCCGCGGTTGACGATAGTTAAGACTAACGAGCCTGAATCGCGCGCTTCAGGCATTAAAGTGGGCTCGGTGGATGAGCTTGTTGAAAAACTTAAAGAAGTGGGAGCAGTTTAATGGCAGTCCTTCTATTAGCAGAAATTAATGGTGCAGAACTTGCGCTGGATGCAACCGCAAAAGCGGTGACAGCGGCAAAATCTCTCGGTGATGTTACGGTGCTTTGCGCTTCTTCTGGTAGCTCTGTCGCCGCTGAATCCGCGGCAAGTATCAATGGTGTTTCTAAAGTGCTTTGTGCGGATGATGTGGCATATGGTAATGGATTGGCAGAACCAATTGCTGATCTCTTGGTATCGTTGGCGGATGGATATGAACATATAATGGCTCCTGCCACGAACTCGGCGAAAAACATCCTCCCGCGCGCTGCTGCATTGTTAGATGCCATGGTGATCACTGATATTACAGCTGTGGTTAACTCAAATACATTTGAGCGACCAATCTACGCAGGTAATGCGATCCAAACGGTAGAATCTTGCGATTCTAAGAAAGTGGTATCAATTCGGACTTCTAATTTTGAAGCGGCAGGTATGGGTGGTGCAGCATTAGTTGAGACCATTACAACTTCTGAAAATCCAGCACTTTCTGAATGGGTAGAAGATAAGGTTGCAGAAAGTGATCGTCCCGAATTAACTTCGGCAGGTGTTGTCGTTTCTGGTGGTCGTGGTGTTGGCAGTGAAGAAGATTTTACGATCATCGAAAAGCTGGCAGATAAGTTGAACGCGGCTGTTGGTGCATCCCGTGCCGCAGTAGACAGTGGTTATGCACCAAACGATTGGCAAGTTGGTCAGACTGGTAAAGTGGTTGCCCCTGATCTTTATGTTGCTGTTGGTATTTCAGGCGCAATTCAACACCTTGCGGGTATGAAAGACAGTAAAGTGATCGTTGCAATCAATAAAGACGAAGAAGCTCCAATCTTTCAGGTTGCTGATTTCGGATTGGTTGCTGATCTCTTTGAAGTTGTTCCCGAGCTGACTGACAAACTCGCTTAGTCGAGAAACATTAAAGCAGGAGGCCCACAGACAAAAATTTACGTCTCCTTTATTTAATAAGAATCTTGAGGTTATCTGCGTTTTTGTCAACTTTTGGCGCAAGCCCTTGCACCTGCTGGGAGCGGGTTGATAAAGTAAGTTTAACCTATACAGGAAAACGCATCATGAAAGTGTCGAAAGTTGGAGTCATCGGAGCAGGCCAAATGGGTAATGGAATCGCCCATGTGATGGCCCTTGCAGGATATGAAGTGAAGCTCAATGACATTAACCCTGACACACTTGAAGCCTCCCAAGCGGTCATTCAAAAGAATATGTTTCGCCAGTTTAAGGCCGGAAAGATTAGTGAAGAAAATCAACTAGCCGCATTGAAACGCATCCAAAGAACGATTGATATAGGAGACCTCGGGGACAGTGATTTGGTTATTGAGGCTGCAACAGAAGATGAGCGGATCAAGCAGAAGATATTTGATAGTCTGTTGCCGCATATAAAAGTGGACACAATTTTGACGTCAAACACATCTTCTATTTCCATAACGCGGCTCGCAAGTCGAACAGACCGGCCAGAAAAATTCTTAGGCTTTCATTTTATGAATCCTGTGCCAATGATGCAATTGGTTGAGCTTATACGTGGTATTGCGACCGATCAGGAAACCTATGACACCTGCCTTGAGGTCGTAGGAAATTTAGGCAAAACTGCAGCCAGAGCTGAAGACTTTCCAGCATTTATTGTTAATCGAATCCTAATGCCGATGATCAATGAAGCCGTCTATACGCTTTACGAGGGTGTCGGTTCCGTTAGGTCTATTGATCAATCGATGCGTCTTGGAGCCAATCACCCTATGGGACCACTCGAACTTGCTGATTTTATCGGACTTGATACATGTCTTTCTATTATGAACGTGCTCCACGATGGACTTGCCGATACAAAATACCGCCCATGTCCTTTGCTCACAAAATATGTCGAAGCCGGTTGGCTCGGTCGTAAAACTGAGCGAGGATTTTATGATTATCGATGTGAGGTTCCTCAGCCTACCCGTTAAGGTCCATTTTTAGGTTAAGGGTCTCTGCACGCAGCCACGACATAAACCCTCGTGGATTGTTAGACCATTCTGTAAGTTTCTCGCGCTTGATCACGTGACCGACAACGGGCGACTGCGGTTTGTTAAATGCATGCGCAATTTCATAAAGTAGCAAACCTTGACGTAAAGTTCCTGAAATCTGATTTGCGATTTGGTATAATCGAGAGTTTGCACCTGGGAAAAAAATTGGCAGTACGTCAGCTTTTGAACGCTGTATCATTTTTGAGGTAAAAGGGTTCCAATCTCGCTCAATGATAGGTCCGAACATTGTTTCGGATGCTGCCACAGTGCCGGATGGAAAAATTGCAACTGCACCGCCGTTTTTAAGATGATCCATCGCTTGTTTACGCATCAAAAGATTTTTTTCTAGGGCATCTGGTTCATGTGGAAAAGGTACCGGGATCATGAATTGATCAATTTCCGCTACCCCGGTTAGTAGGGAGCGTGTGAGTATTTTATAGTCTGTACGAACGCAACCTATTAATTCGCCAAGAATCATGCCGTCAACCAACCCATGGGGATGATTTGAAGTAATCACCAAAGGGCCTTCTCTGGGAATACGCGCTATTTGTTCCTGCGGAGTGAGGAGCCTAATTCCCATGCTGTCCAGTGCCTGTTTCCAGAATGGCTGGCCGAATGGAACACCCTGAGCCTCAAACCTACGAATGCGACGCAAGATTCGCAAGCGCGCAGTCAAAAGCTCCATAGTCTGAATAACTAGTCGCTGGAAAGAGTTTTCAAAGGTATTTGCGTACGATAGCTTACTTTTGTCATAAGGCCGTACATCAAGGGGAATTAAGTCTTCTTCCTGAGAAGTTTTTGTCGGTGAATGAACTGGCGTCCCTTCCATAATTGCATGTGATCCTGTAACGTTAGCGTTCTTCGCCAAAGCGATTGTCAAGCAAATCCTGAAGTGCGTCTGCAAGTTCAATTGCTTGCTTACCGTCTGTCTCTATTTCGATGGAAGTTCCCTTAGATGCTGCTAGCATCAAAAGGCCCATTATACTGTCACCAGACGCATCTAAACCATCTTTCCATATTTGAGCGGTAGCATCAAATTTTTCCACAGTCTCAACAAATTTTGCAGACGCCCGAGCATGCAAACCTTTTTCGTTTAAAATGGCCAGACTTCTTATGATTTTCTGTGTCATCAGCTTAGACCATCGTAATAATCAATATACTTGCGCCCGGCATCCAACGCTGTTTCAACTGCTTGTTCCATGCCGTTTCTCCGGCATTTCGCGAGCTTTATCAGCATCGGAAGGTTAACACCATATAGGATTTTCCGGTTTTGTGGTTCGCAGGCGAGCATTGACAGGTTTGAAGGGCTACTGCCGAACATGTCCGTTACAATAACAACCCCATTACCGATATCAACTGCGTTGGCTGCATTACAGATCTCTTCTTCTTTTTTCCGCCGGTCGTGAATGGGTTCGATTGTCACTGCGATAATACCGCTTTGTTTGCCCACCACATGTTCAACCGCCGCCAAATATTCCCGAGACAGCCCGCCATGCGCGACAATAACAATGCCTATCACGCTCTTCACCCTCAATCACAGATGATCAGACATTCTGATCAAAGTTGCTTAATTTCCATTTCTCTGTGCCTTATTGACACTTGCCAGGCAGATTGTGCAAGGGCTTCCCTGATTAATTCTGCGACAGCGACAGATCTGTGCCTTCCCCCAGTGCATCCAAAGCCAATCGAAAAGTGGCTTTTGCCCTCTGCCTCATAAGCTGGTAGCAAATATTTGATCAAATCCAAGGTTTTTGAAAAGAATAACTCGAATCGCTTATCTTCCTTAACATACGACTGGACTGCCTCAATTTGTCCATTTTGATCTCGAAGAGCGGGTTGCCAGTAGGGGTTGTTTAAAAATCTACAATCGATAAGCGTATCAACGCCGTTTGGCAGACCTCTTTTATAGGAGAAGGAATGTACCGAAACGGCAAGCCTCTTAACTCCTTTACTGGCAAAACACTTTCTAACTTCGGATTTCAAGTCATGTGGCGTAAATGCGGATGTATCAATCAAGATGTTTGCCATGGCTTGAATCGGGGCCAAAAGATCAAATTCGCGTTCAATCCCGACCAGCGGTGTTTCTGCTGGCGCTAAAGGATGACGTCTTCGAGTTTCAGAGTATCGCAACAAAAGAACCTTTTGTTCACATGTCAGGAATAGCAATTCGCTTTGCAAATTTTCTATAAGCGCTAATTCACTCAGTAGATTTAGAACCCACTGTGTTGAAAAGTCGCGGTTGCGGCTGTCCAAACCAATAGCTAGTGGTTTTTGCATTACTTCTGGATTGGCCACGTGACTAACCAAGGAAATAGGTAGGTTGTCTATTGCCTCATAACCTAAATCTTCTAGCGCATTTATTGCGGTTGAGCGCCCTGCCCCGGAAGGGCCAGTGACGAGAACAAGTTTTGCATTAGTAGAAAAGCTCATGATGTCTGATGGTGCCATGGCTTATACAAGTCGTTATTTATTACTCTATAATAGATTGCTTCTGGGAAAGCGTCTAGACGCGATCGATATATTCGTCTTAGATTGATACCAAATATCGAATAGTTTTCGTGGGTCGGAAGACGTTCATCAGTTCGGGTTCCCAAATCTACGGCAAGTAGTAGTTTTACGACTGCAATTGTCGGCATCTGCAAGATGCCCATCCCGCGTGCCTCTATTTGTCCCCTTATGGCGGTTGGACAACTAGCTAGGACTGATTTTTTTTTTCTTTTTAGAATAGTTTTATCATCGGCAACCAATTGCCCACCCAATCCGATGAGTTTTAGTGATAAACTAGATTTACCGGATCCCGATGGTCCAAGGATTAGAACCCCACGGCCATTAATTGATATGCAGTTTGCATGCACAAGCTTTGTTGAGTTGTTTAATATATCGTGTGGCAACGTTGCACCTAAAAGGAAAAAGTTAATAGAATTCTGGTGAACGGCGTTTTTGTTGTTGCTTCACATAAATGAAGTCTTACACCAACTATTTTAATCAAAAATGGGTTGTCTATTTTAAGTTGGGATCCCTTTAAAACGCGGGTTTTTAGAACAGATGTTAAGTTAATTTCATTTAAGCTTAGATTAGCTAAAATCGACATATCTAGTATCCGTATAGTTTATAGGTATATGGGTTTTTTAGCTTGTTAGAAATAAGTTATTCAATATTTAATAACGAATCGTTATAGTCAGAACTCAAATATTGGCTTTTTACACACAAAATTTAATGATTCTTCGTCTCTTAAACTGTTTTCGTTTCAGATTGGCAATTAAAGCGTATATTCGGTGATTTGGTTGCGCTAACGGTTCAAGGCCCTCTGTTCAACCCTATTTGGAAGGTGTTAAAGATCCCTTATGGCTTGGTGATTTGGGTTTAAAAAAAAGCAGCCGATAAATTTTGGGCTATTTCTAACCATTAGCACTTCGTTAAAAAAGTGGAGTTACAGTATGACATTTGGACGGGTTAATCCGCACCATCTTTTAGAAAACCAGGGAATTTACGACTTGGGAAATGTCTACTACAACTACATGGAACCTGACCTTGTAAGCGCAGCCCTCGAAAGAAGAGAAGGCAGACTTGGTATAGGTGGGGCCCTGTTGGTTACAACCGGAAAATTTACGGGCCGGTCCCCAAAAGACAAATACGTGGTAGATACCGCAGATGTAAGAGATTATATCTGGTGGGATAGTAACGCGAAAATGTCTGCTACGGATTTTGATAAACTTTATAAGGACATGCTGGTTCACATGAAAGGCCGGGACCAATTCGTTCAGGATCTATACGCTGGAGCCGACCCTGAGCTTTCAGTGAATATCCGGCTAGTAACTGAACTGGCTTGGCATAATCTCTTTATCCGGCATCTCTTACGTCGGCCAGCGCGCGAGGCTCTTGACAATTTTGTTTCCGATTATTTGGTAATAAACTGCCCAAGCTTTTGCGCTGACCCGAAGCGTTATAATTGCCGGTCATCTACTATCATTGTGATAAATTTTGAACGTAAGTTGATCCTTATTTGCGGGACACAATACGCTGGTGAAAACAAGAAATCAGTATTTACGCTTCTCAACTACCTCCTGCCCGAACTTGGAGTCATGCCAATGCATTGTTCCGCGAACCATTCCCATGGCAATCCAGTAGATACGGCAGTATATTTTGGCCTTTCGGGAACGGGAAAAACTACGCTTTCCGCTGATCCAATGCGAACACTTATTGGTGACGATGAACATGGTTGGTCTGACCGAGGTACTTTTAATTTCGAAGGCGGTTGCTATGCAAAAACAGTAAGTCTGAGTGAAGATGCCGAGCCAGAAATTTTTGCGACAACGTCAAGATTTGCCACGGTTATAGAAAACATGGTTTTCGACCCTGAAACTAAAGAATTGGATTTTGATAACGTTAGCTTGACCGCAAATATGCGCTGCGCATACCCGCTTGATTATATTTCAAATGCATCTGAAACTGCGCTTGGTGCTCATCCAAAACACATAATTATGCTGACATGTGATGCCTTTGGCGTCTTGCCGCCCATAGCACGACTTACACCTGCACAAGCTATGTACCATTTCCTTTCGGGATTCACCTCTAAAGTGGCCGGTACAGAACGCGGTGTGACAGAGCCAGAACCAACATTTTCCACCTGTTTTGGTGCCCCCTTTATGCCACGCAGACCAGAAGTTTACGGGACAATTCTTCGTGAAAAAATAGCGCGGCATGGGGCCACCTGCTGGCTTGTCAATACTGGCTGGACTGGAGGCGCTTACGGCATAGGATCACGCATGCCGATCAAAGCTACACGGGCGCTTTTGACTGCTGCACTCACCGGTAAGATATCAGAGGCAGAATTTCGGATTGACCCAAATTTTGGTTTTCAGGTGCCCGTGGATGTTCCACAGGTCGATCCAAGTCTACTTGACCCTCGCACCACGTGGGGAGATTCTCAGGCCTATGATGCTCAAGCTGCGAAACTGGTAAATATGTTTGCGGAAAATTTCGAAAAATATGTTCCTTTCATTGACGAAGATGTGATAGCTGTCGCTATTAATTGAGAATTAGATCAGTGGAGAAAATGTAGGTTATTAAAGTCCTTTCGCCAGGCAGAGACCTCTGGTAAGGTCGGTTCTCCTTTTAGCGCTCTTGCAATAAGTTTAGCTAATTGATCGGCGTGAAAACATTTAACTCCCCAACGTACTAGCTCGGGCGTGCCGATACGTAACCCATTTAGGTCGCCATTGACCATGTTTAAGGGGAGCCCAATTCCACAGGCAAGAAATCCTGCAGCGCGCAAAATTTTGGACGTAGCTTGTCCACCACCGTAGGGCTCCGCCAAAGCTGCAAATTGGTGTGACTGTGTAAAGCCGTCCGATCCACTGAAAATGGCCACTCCAAGCCGGTCCAAAGCCGTTGCTAACGATTTTGAAAGCTTGATCATTTCCATCGCGTAAGCTTCGCCATCGTCCCGCCAATCCAACATGGTAACAGCCAATGCTGCGGATTTGGCCGCAGCAAAATTTGCTGTCATCCCGGGAAAGGCAATTCGCTCGAAGCTTTCAGCTATATTGTCATCATTAGTCACAATAAGGCCTCAAGCAGGCCCAGCAAGACTTTTGTAAGTACTCATGGTCATAAAATGCGCCCCTATGTTTAAAGGGTTCGTCCAAGCTTTTCCTGCAATTATCCCGCATTGGTGGGCTGCATCAAACAAGACTTTGGCGCCGACACGATCTGCGATAGACCTGATATCTTTGACCGGGTGTTCAAAAAGGTTAAGGCTTCCACCGATTGTGATTAACTTAGGATTTTCCGCTAAGGCCAAAGTTTCAAGTCTGTTTAAATCAACGCTAAATCTTTCAACGTCAAACGGTGCTTCAATAACCTGCAAGCCATATAGACCTGCACAGCCACTGATATGATGCGTTACATGGCCCCCTATTGAGGTTGGTGGAACAATAATTTTGTCTCCAGGTGAACATGTCGCCATAAAACCATAAAGGTTTGCAATCGCTCCAGATGGAACGCGAATTTCAGCGAATTTTGCATCGAACACCTCTGCGCAAAGCTCTGCCGTTATCACTTCAATTTCCTCAATGGCCTCTAAACCCATTTCATATTTATTACCGGGATACCCGAGCGATGGACGTGACCCAATACGGGATGATAGTAGAGCTTCAGCACGGGGATTCATCACATTCGTTGCAGGATTTAGATTAAAACACTCGCGCTCGTGAATGCGCCTGTTTTCTACCGCTAAGCTCTCAATTCGGTCCAGTAATTTTTGAGATGTTGATTTTGTAATTTCTTTTGTAATTTTTTGGACTAAATTTTTAGTTTTCGAAGAAACCCAGGCGCGCGGTGCAAGCGTCATAAATTATCCCCTTTGTCATCTATTAGAGCTCGAACACTGAAGAGATCAAGCATTTGCTGTTGGGCTACCTAGGTTTATAGGCATAGTTAAAGTGTGATCCTAGAGAAGTGTACTGGAAGCAAATCACTTTTATTATTTGTTTTGCAAACTTCAATAAATTAATTTGCGCGACAATATTGGATAGTTCTGAATCGAACCAATCAATGAACGAATAGAGGGAAGCACTGGGTGAATACAGAGTTTAAATGTTAAGGAACCTAGTTTTTGAGAAAAGCTTGGGCCAAAACTCGGCCAGAAGTAATTATTAACTTGATGATTGAAAATAAAGACAAGCTGCGTCAAAAAATGTTTCTGATCTGGGGAGTTTAGGTAGGCTATCGGAGCTTGATTTTTTAGTCACAACACAATACATCGCC
>CACPHA010000042.1 GCA_902633655.1 Paracoccaceae bacterium | reverse complement strand
CAGAAAATTGGTTACCCTGTGATGATCAAAGCATCAGGCGGTGGCGGTGGTAAGGGTATGCGTATTGCAAGAAGTGATCAGGAAGCTCGAGAGGGATTTCAGTCTTCCAAAAACGAGGCTTTAAAAAGTTTTGGCGATGACCGGATATTTATTGAAAAGTTTGTAAGCCAACCGCGTCATATTGAAATTCAGGTTTTGGCTGATAGCCACGATAAATGTATTTACCTTGGTGAACGGGAATGCTCGATCCAGAGGCGTAACCAAAAAGTTGTCGAAGAAGCCCCTTCGCCATTTCTCGATGACACAACGCGCCAAGCAATGGGAGAACAAGCTTGTGCCCTTGCGAAAGCAGTTGGATATTCCAGTGTAGGTACTGTCGAATTCATTGTGGATTACAAAAAGAATTTTTATTTCTTAGAAATGAATACCCGCCTTCAAGTCGAACATCCTGTGACCGAACTAATCACCGGGATTGATCTTGTTGAGCAGATGATCTGTGTGGCAAGTGGCGAAAAGTTGAAGTTTTCGCAAGATGACGTTAAGTTAAATGGTTGGGCGATCGAAAATCGTATTTATGCGGAAGACCCCTACCGCAAATTTTTACCTTCTATCGGAAGGCTAACAAAGTACTGTCCTCCTGAAGAATTTGCATCAGACCAAGGCATTGTGAGAAATGATACCGGAGTATTTGAAGGTGGTGAAATATCCGTATATTATGATCCAATGATTGCTAAGCTTTGCACTTGGGGGCCAACTCGTATCGAGGCAATTCAAAATATGCGCCTTGCTCTGGACCGTTTTGAAATTGAGGGACTTGGACACAACTTACCTTTTCTCAGTGCTGTGATGGACCATCCTAAGGTTATACAGGGGAATTTTACCACTGCCTTCATTGCAGATGAATATCCGGACGGGTTTAAGGGAGTCACTTTAAAAGAGAATGTATTAAAACCGATTGCGGCTAGCTGTGCAGCTATGAACCGTGTGGTTGAGATACGGCGAACAAAAATCTCTGGCCGCTTGGACAATCACGAACGCAAGGTGGGAGATGATTGGGTTGTAAATTTGCAAGGGTGGTCTTTTGCCGTCCACATATTGGCCGATCAAGAGGGCTCCAATGTGATTTTTGAAGATGGGAAAACTATTCGTGTAAGTGGTGACTGGGTTCCTGGAAAAAGTCTTGCAGAAATGATGGTGGATGGCCAAAGCCTCGTTATGAAAATTGCCAAAATCCCAGGTGGATTTCAGGTAAGAAATCGCGGTGCTGAGCTGAAGGTCCATGTACGTACTCCTGTGCAGGCTGAACTTGCAAAGTTAATGCCTGAAAAGCTTCCGTCCGATAATTTAAAAATCGTAGCATGTCCAATGCCGGGTGCTCTTGTCAAGGTTGAAGTTGAGTTGGGCCAGGAAGTGCAGGAAGGACAGGCTCTTTGTACTATTGAGGCTATGAAAATGGAAAATATTCTGCGTGCTGAGCGACAAGGTCTAGTGTCAAAAATAAATTTTGGTGTTGGTGATAGCCTTGCGGTGGATGATGTGATTATGGAATTCGATTAATGGGTTTGAGCATGATAAAAATATTTTGATTTTTTGAACTAGCCCTCTGCGTTCATTTCCTGCCGACGCATCGGCATTTTGTCTATGGCGCGAGAAAGTTCCCTCACGTTCCACGGAAAAGGTTTTCGCAGTTTCACCTGGCCGTCTTTGCCGATTAGCAAAAGCGCAAACCCTCTGGGCCGAAGTCTTTGTCGAAGGAGACTGTTATTTTCTGGACTAGTATCGACTAATACTATGACATCACGCTCCTCCAATGCTCTAATATTATCTTCTAGAAATTTTATTTGTAGTATAAAATTTGCATCATTTGGGCTATTTGCAAAAACTACAATGGGACGATGTGTCCACTCATAATTGGTGAGTTTTGTATCTTCCTCAACCTCAGTGAAAAGATCTCGATCCTCTGCTAAGCTTAGCAAAGGGAATAAAATCAAAGCTGTAAGTGCAAAAAACTGTTTCATTCCATCACCTCTTCATTCTTTATATAGGCTAGTCCTAAACATTTGCGAAGGGCAGTTTGCACTTGCGTTTGCGAGAATGGTGAATATAGCCAATTCTAAAGCAGATTTCGCCCGTGGGGAGAAAAATATGACGAATGATGAAAAGATATGGCGCTCTCTAGCAGAGAAGGAGCTACGTGTTAGGTCGATTGATGATCTGAACTGGCAAACACTTGAGGGCATTAAGGTGAAGCCGTTATATACCCAAGACGACACCATCGATCTTGATCATATGGGCGGACTTCCTGGGCAGGAGCCCTTTACACGCGGTGTCAAAGCAACCATGTACGCTGGGCGCCCTTGGACCATTCGTCAATATGCAGGTTTTTCGACCGCTGAGGAGTCAAATACCTTTTACAGGAAAGCACTTGCCGCTGGGCAGCAAGGAGTATCAGTTGCCTTTGATCTTGCCACCCATCGGGGCTACGACAGCGATCACGAGCGGGTGATCGGAGATGTAGGCAAAGCTGGTGTGGCAATTGACAGCGTTGAGGATATGAAAATTCTTTTCGATGGTATTCCGTTGGATAACATTTCAGTTTCTATGACGATGAATGGCGCGGTCATTCCGGTACTTGCAAATTTTATTGTTGCGGGCGAAGAGCAGGGACATTCACCTGATAAACTTTCTGGTACAATTCAGAACGATATTCTCAAAGAGTTCATGGTGCGTAACACTTACATTTATCCGCCCGAACCGTCTATGCGTATTGTTGCCGATATAATTGAATATACTTCAAACGAAATGCCAAAGTTTAATTCAATCTCTATTTCTGGCTACCACATGCAGGAAGCCGGTGCCAATCTCGTTCAAGAGCTGGCTTTCACTTTGGCAGATGGAAAAGAATACGTCAAAACTGCAATGAAACGGGGCATGGATGTCGATAAATTTGCAGGCCGTCTGTCGTTCTTTTTTGCAGTCGGCATGAATTTTTTTATGGAAGTAGCAAAACTGCGGGCGGCCCGGCTACTATGGCATCGCATTATGACAGATTTAGGTGCAAAAAAAAACCGTTCCAAAATGTTACGTACACATTGTCAAACCTCTGGTGTAAGCCTTCAGGAACAGGATCCGTATAATAATGTTGTGCGGACAGCCTATGAGGCTATGAGTGCAGTTCTGGGGGGAACTCAATCTCTCCATACTAATGCTTTGGATGAGGCGATTGCGCTGCCAACCGAGTTTGCGGCGCGAATTGCGCGTAATACGCAGTTAATTTTGCAAGAAGAAACTGGCGTCACGAATGTCGTTGATCCACTTGCTGGTTCTTACTATGTGGAGAAGTTGACTGCGGATCTTGCGCAAGAAGCGTGGAAACTTATCCGAGAAGTTGACGATTTGGGCGGTATGACCAAGGCTGTTGCAAACGGAATGCCAAAAATGCGCATCGAAGAGGCCGCAGCACAACGTCAGGCTGATATTGATCGTGGTGACCAAGTAATCGTTGGGGTGAATAAATATCGTCTGGATGAAGAAGATGAAATAGATATACTTGATATAGACAATGAAGCTGTTCGAGAAGCGCAGTTGACGCGTCTTAAAAAAATTCATTCAGAGCGTGATGATACTAAATGCAAAGAGGCCCTCGAAGAGGTTACACGTAGAGCGGAAGGAACCGGTAACCTGCTTGAAGCAGCTGTAGAAGCAGCGCGTGCTCGGGCCTCTGTCGGAGAGATTAGCATGGCTATGGAAAAAGTGTTCGGCAGGCACCGAGCCGAAGTGAAAACAGTCGCGGGCGTCTATGGAAAAGCTTATGAGGGTGATAATCAGTTCGTGGCCATCCAAGCGTTAGTGGAAGCTTTTGCTAAACAGGAAGGCCGCCGGCCCCGCATGCTTGTAGTTAAAATGGGACAAGACGGACATGATCGCGGTGCAAAAGTTATTGCAACCGCGTTTGCAGATATAGGATTTGATGTTGACGTGGGCCCCTTATTTCAGACACCGGAGGAGGCTGCTCAGGATGCGATTGACAATGACGTCCATGTCATTGGGATTTCATCGCAAGCCGCCGGGCATAAAACACTTGCACCGGAACTGATCAGGATTTTGAAGGAACTTGATGCAGAAGATATCCTCGTAATTTGCGGCGGTGTTATACCTCCAAAGGATTACGGATTTCTTAAAAACGCTGGTGTGAAGGCGATTTTTGGTCCTGGAACCAATATCCCCATTGCAGCGAAGGAAATCCTTCGCCTCATAAGCGATAAAAATGACTAGTAATATTTAAAAAAATCTAAAGTGGCTAAGAGCAATTTTGACAAAAGCAATTTATGGATGAAACAAAAGCAGTTTCTGCAATGTATTGATCAACACTTTGAAATTGTTTTGCTTAAGAATATGATGTCTTGAAGAGATAAGTATGAAAAATGAAGCAAAAACATCACAAATCGCTATTCGCTTTTGAATGAGATTGACTTTAGACCCATATTTTGAATAGTGAAATCAACTAAGCGCCTATCAAGCGTAAATTTATGTTTGAACAAAATGCCTTCGGAGGATGAAATGAACTCAATTAAACGCCTAGTGATCCCGCTCGCAGCGGCATCAATTTTGCCATCAGGTATCCTAGCGGAAGGGCTTGAGAGAGTGAATATTGATCCAAGCTTTATGTTTGAACCTGGTAGTTATGCAGAGGTTTCTTATGGGTCTTCGAGTCCATCAATACCTGCAGCCGTTACTGGCCTTGGTACCATCGACAATGTCGCAGAGACCGTTACTGCCACTACTTTTGCGGTTAAGACTGCAATAGGAGACAAAATTGATTTTGGTCTCTGGTCAACAAGCAATGGTAATGGTGTTAACCTCGATTGGGGTAACGCAATTGGAATCACCGCCGATCTCTCTATGCCAACAATGGCCGCAATGGTGCGGTACAGATTGAGCGACTCTATGTCCATAATCGGAGGTTTAAAAAGAGTATCGATCGATAACGGAAGTTCGGTAAGTTTGCCAATAACTGCAGCGGGTATAACTACCGGTACCTGGACGCTTTCGTCTGCGTCAGCTACTACGAGCGTATATGGTATAGTGAATGAAATTCCTTCAATTGCGATGCGTATGACTGTACTAATGGAAGGCGCCGCTGCTTTGGATATCGACACAAATTATTCCCAAACGGTTGGAGGAGTTACGACTGCTTACACTGGCGTTGCAAAAGCCAGCGTTGGCGATGCAACCACCATCAGTTTGCAGTCTGGCATCGCGCCAAATACTCTGTTATTTGGCAGTTTGAAGCTGTCGAACTGGAAAGATGATCAAGTGCAAATTCCTCTAAGTGGAACTGCAGCCAGAGCAACCATTTCCACTTTTGAAGATGGGCAGTCATACACCATAGGGCTTGGACGTAAGTTCAGTGACAACCTTTCTGGTTCAGCTTCCTACTTTCGCGACCCAGCTTCAGACTGCGATTCCGTATCGGCTCTTTCGCCGAAATGTGAAACTAGTTCTATAAGCCTCGGCGCAAAATATTCGATAAATGATAGTGCTACGCTAAGTCTTGGGACAACCTGGACGCAATATGGGGATGCAACTGTCGGCGCGCCAGCCGCAACGACCACATCGAGCAATCAGACTAGCTACGGTTTCAAGTTAGGCTTCAAATTTTAATCTGTGAAGTTGCGTTATAATGGAAACGCCCCCTTTGAGGGGCGTTTTTTTATAACCATTTCTATTTTAAATTCTTTTTGGGAAGGTTTGCAAATTTACCGGGTCTCTTTTCTTTAAACGCAGCCATTGCCTCCGAAATTTCTTCCATCTTAAAATGTGAAGCGTTCCAGAGAGCTATATAATCTAGCGTATCTTCCGTGGTATGGTCCCGCGAATAATTTATAATTTTTTTGCATCCTGTAACAGCGAAGGGAGCCTTTGACGCAATTTCCTGGGCAATTTCAAGAACATCCCTAATCATCTCATCTTGTGTTGCATAAACCGCATTAATTAGGCCGAAGCGAAGTGCGTCTTCTGCTGATATACGTTTACCGGTAAAGGCCATTTCTTTTACAAAACCTTCAGGCATAATTTTCGCAAGGCGGGGGAAAGTGCCAACGTCAGCCGTCATCGCGAGATTAGTTTCAAAAATAGTGAAAAATGCGTCCTTGGTAGCATAACGCAAGTCACACGCGGTGATGAAATCAAGACCACCTCCAATGCATCCCCCTTGGATAGCTACCAGAATAGGAAGCCTTGTATTTTCCAGTGCGGTAAAGGTTTTCTGAAGCCTCGTGACTTCATTGTAGAAAATAGATTGAGCTTGCACCGATCGTTCCTGGGCACTAGTTGCATCTGACCGTGACAATTCCCCAAACAAAGACGTATCAAGCCCAGAGGTGAAATGAGGCCCAGTTGATGTAATCACGATAACTCTTGCACGGGCATTGTTGTCGATATCCTCTAACAGTTCTGGAAGTTCTTCCCAAAACTCTTTGATCATTGAATTTCTTTTGTCAGGCCTGTTGAGGACCACATGGGCAATGTTGTCTTTTATTGTCAATTTAAAGCATTTCATCTTGCGTCTCACATTGTCTTTAAGCCACTCAATTATAAAGATGAGCAACTGATGTTGCAAAGACAACAACTTTGAACATCCCGTGTCGCGGAAAATCCAACTCACTCATCCCAAATAGGGCCATTATCTTGGTTGCAAAAATTTATTTTGTTTGCCTTCTGTCGTTAAGGTTCAAGTACTTCTCATGAAACTATGATAGCTGAAAATAGAAAGTACGAAAATGATTCTGAAAACATGCATCCAAAGCCTTTTAACAAACCTGATAGATTTTGGCGTGGAAATCTTCACACGCACTCAAACCGATCCGATGGTAAGTTAGAGCCGGAAGAGGTTTGTCATCGCTACAAATCCGAGGGTTACGACTTCATCGCGCTTACTGATCATTTTACTGGAATCTACAATTACCCAATCACTGATACTAGGAGTTTTAGAGACAATGCATTCACTACTATCCAAGGTGCAGAGCTGCACTCTGGTGCTATGGAAAACGGTGAACTTTGGCACATACTTGCTATAGGGCTTCCATTAGATTTTTCTCCATCCAATTCACCAACGTTTTTCCGGTGAATGGACAGGAAACTGGTTCTGAGATTGCGCAGAGAGTGGCTGATATAGGTACTTTTGTTACCATAGCGCACCCGCAGTGGTCAGCTTTAACCATGGCCGATGCTCGATCGATCGATGCTGCACATGCGCTTGAAATCTATAATCATGGTTGTGCCGTATAATGTGATAGACCAGACGGATTTTCGATACTTGACCGTTTGTTATAGGAAGGAAGGCCATTAGCTGCCATTGCGACCGATAATGCTCATTTCAAAGCGAGTGATCATTTTGGAGGCTGGGTAATGGTCCGTGCACAAGAAAATACCCCAGAAGCTTTGCTGCAGTCTTTAAAGGATAGTGGGTTTTATTCTACACAAGGTCCACATATCTACGAAATGGAAGTGACCGATAGCGAGTTAAATGTATGCTGCAGTGCGGTTTCTACTGTCATAATTCAGGCGCATGGAAGTGCAACAGCTGTGACCCACGGATCATCCATGACTAAGGCTTCATTATCTTTGGGACGTTGCCAGCAAAGCCCCTGGATTAGGCTCACTATAATTAATGCCACAGGTAAACGCGCATGGTCAAATCCGGTATGGCGATAAGCAATCAAGCAATATCATTGAATTTAATTTGTAGTCCTAAATCAGGAGCTAATTGAGTATGAAGCAAATGAGCTTCGTTCCTTGGAGAGATTAGGTGATTAACGTATTTAATCGTAATATGGAAAAAAGTCGAGCCCGCTGAACTCAGAGCTATCAAAACTAGTGCTTCACCTTGCGTCTGGGTCAGCCAAATAAAGATGTCAATGTCTGTCTGCTGGGGTTGCTAAAGAAGTGCTATGTAACTGTTCGTCTATCAAGCGAGCATCGACAAAAACGAGGGTTTACCAGTAGCCTTACCCTGCAACGAGGTCGAAAGTTCTGCAAAAAGTATTTATTTAGACTTACTAAATAGTGCCGATCAAGGATAGAAAAAAGTTCAGGAGTAATAGCTCCTTGCAACCATACTGGCATTAAACCGCCAGTAAAACCTAAACGACTTTAATATCTGACGCCATTTGGCGTCCATCGCGGCCCTCTTCTAACTCAAAGCTTACTTTTTGATTGTCAGCTAGTCCAGTAAGCCCCGATCTTTCGACAGCTGAGATATGCACAAATACGTCTTTATCTCCGTCATCTGGTGCGATGAAGCCGTACCCCTTGGTAGTATTAAACCATTTCACGGTGCCGTTGGGCATGGTCCGTGTCTCCTTTGTTTCGTTTTATCCTGCGCAAACAGGCTCTTCTATGATTTACAAAAGCCAATGTTGCTTATCGTGGGCTACTAAAAAATAGTTTAGCCATATTGAGCCTACAAGTTATTGGCTTTTGCCGATATAATTTTTATACAATAGCCCAAATCTTAGTGATTCCAACTTTTTTTTAGAAAGGTTTAAAAATATGAAGATATTTGGATTGAAGAACTGTGATAAATGTCGTGCAGCCAAAAAAGCATTAAGTGCAGAAAGTATCTTCGATATAAAGAAAAATCCGATACCTACCTCTATTTTAAAAGAAGCCTATGAAAAGTTCGGGACTGCACTTTTGAACCGTAACTCAACGACGTGGCGCGCACTTAATCTTTCTGAGCGCGATCAAGACCAGCTGTCACTCATGAAAAAATACCCAACCTTGATTAAACGACCGCTGATCAAAACTGACGATGGCCGTCTATTTTCTGGTTGGAATGATCGGCTCAAAGAAACGATCTTTTCTTAAAATATTTTATGCACTAACGCAGGTCAGGTGGTGTTGCATCACGAGCTAATGCTTTAACAATTTCTGTCAGAGAGCTACTGTATGTTTGTTTTTCACCTAACCTGCGGACAGATACCGTCTTTTGCTCAATCTCTCGCATCCCGCAGGCCAATATGATAGGAACTTTTCCTACAGAATGTTCCCGAACCTTGTAATTTATTTTCTCGTTGCGAAGGTCTGCTTCTGCTTGTACTCCGACATTTTTCAAGGCCCCAACTATTTCAAGACAGTATTTATTCGCATCCGTCACAATCGAGGCAACAACTACCTGACGGGGTGCTAGCCAGAATGGTAGTTTACCCGCGTGTTCTTCAATTAAAATTCCTATAAAACGCTCAAATGAGCCAAGGCAGGCACGGTGAAGCATTACTGGCCTATGTTTATCGCCGTCTTCTGCAATGAAATTGGCGTCCAATCGCTCGGGCAGAACAAAATCTACTTGAAGCGTGCCGCACTGCCAATCTCTACCAATGGCATCAGTAAGAACAAACTCAAGCTTAGGTCCATAAAAAGCACCTTCGCCGGGATTCAATGTGAAGTCACATCCAGCAGACTTAGTGGCTTTTTTCAAGGCATTCTCAGCTCTGTCCCACACTTCATCGCTTCCAGCTCTGATTTCAGGTCGATCAGAGAATTTTACAGAGAAAGACTCAAATCCAAGATCTTTGTAAATTTTAGTTAAAAAATCAATAAAAAGCCTGGTTTCCTCTTCAATTTGGTCCGATCGGCAGAAAATGTGCGCGTCATCCTGGACAAAGCCTCTTACCCTCATTATCCCGTGTAGCGCTCCAGAGGGTTCATAGCGAAAGCAAGACCCAAATTCTGCCATTCTCAAAGGTAAGTCACGATAGGACTTTAATCCCTGGTTGAAGATTTGCACATGGCAGGGGCAATTCATAGGCTTGAGGGCGTTAATAGCTTTTTCGCGTGCATGCTCTTCATCTACTTCGACAATAAACATATTTTCCTGGTATTTTTCCCAGTGACCGGAAGCTTCCCAAAGTTTGCGGTCAAGAAAGTGTGGTGTATTGACCTCTACATATCCACCTCGGTTTTGCTGTCTGCGCATAAAATCTTGCAATACTGTAAATATTCTCCAACCGTTAGGATGCCAGAACACCTGTCCAGGCGCATTGGGCTGCATATGGAATAAGTCCATCTCGCGCCCGAGCTTACGGTGATCGCGCTTAGCGGCTTCTTCCAGCATATTCAAATGCGCTCTCAGAGTCTCTTTGTTTAGAAATGCAACCCCGTAAATGCGTTGCAGCATGGCTCTCTTGTTATCGCCACGCCAGTATGCTCCTGCTACAGACATTAGCTTGAAAGCATCAGCTGGGATTTGACCCGTATGCTGTAAATGTGGGCCCCGGCACAAATCTTGCCAATCTCCATGCCAATACATTCGAAGGGGTTCGCTTCCTGGAATGGCCTCAATAAGCTCAATCTTATAAGGTTCATTGAATTTCTCATAATGAGCAACTGCCACTTCTCGTTCCCAGACTTCCGTGCGCACTGGTTCGCGGAGATTAATGATAGCTTTCATTTTTTTTTCAATTATGCTGAGATCTTCTGGAGTGAAAGGTTCCTCGCGGTCAAAATCATAATACCAACCATTTTCGATCACAGGACCGATAGTGACTTTAACGTTAGGCCAGATTTCCTGAACGGCACGGGCCATAATATGGGCGAGGTCATGACGGACAAGTTCAAGAGCGTGTCCCGTATCTTTCATAGTGTTTATTGCGATTGCACTATCATTTTCAATAGGCCACTGCAAATCCCAATGTTTATCATTGACGATTGCACTAACTGCCCTTTTGCCTAGCGAGGTTGAAATATCGCTAGCTACTTCGGCAAGTGTAATTCCCGATAAATAATGCCGTTGATTGCCATCTGGAAGGGTAAGCGTGACCTGGGACATCTTGGTCCTCCTCGTCGTTTTGGCGCCCACTAAAACGCCCGGTTGCGGGTGTAACCAGTTTGTGAACCTTCTGCAATCTGTAGTCAAGCTTGCTTCTTAAGGGACGGTGAAATAGGTTCTCAATGTTGTGAAACCGTTCAGATTGGCCCAGGTTACTTTGTAGAAAGAGTTATGATCAGAATTGGAGATGCTTAATGCAGCCTGAATACCTTGAAACTCAGTCAAACCGTAAGATAGCTTATTATAAGACAGAGGGCAAAGGGCCGACTGTAGTGTTTTTGGGTGGTTTTAAATCGGAAATGGCTGGATCTAAAGCAACCTTTTTGGAAAGTTGGGCGGAACGGGTTGGTCACGCTTATGTTCGACTGGATTATTCCGGTCATGGTCTGTCTTCTGGCTCATTTACAGACGGTTGTATAGGGGATTGGCTGGAAGACGCCCAATCGGTTATTGAACATGCGACCCATGGGCCGTTGATACTGATTGGGTCTTCAATGGGTGGATGGATTGCCTTGCTTTTGGCTAAGAAAATGCGTCAACGAATTGTTGCGCTGATGACGATTGCGGCAGCTCCCGATTTTACGGAGGAAGGGTTTTGGTCAAATTTCTCTGAAGCGCAAAAGAACGAAATTTTAATAAATGGTGTGACGTATCTGCCTTCTGAGTATGGCGATCCCTATCCAATTACAAAACGACTTATTGAAGATGGCCGCTATCATCTTATAAACCTAGGCCCGATTGAGGTGGGTGTTCCCGTTCGACTATTGCAAGGTGACCTTGATACTAGCGTGTCACGGGACACGGCGCTTGCACTTTTCGACCGTATGGATGGGGAGGACATTCAGTTAATTTTGGTAAAGGGCGGTGACCATTCTTTGTCAACCCCTCAAAACCTCATGGATATTGAGTATCAACTCAATCATTTGATTTCTAGAGTGTCTTAAGGTTGCAGTTTGCCGTTTACCATATTGGAAAATTTATTCCTAAGTTCACGTTAGATTGAATTTGCACACGTTTGCAGAAAGATCTTGATTAACAGTTTTTTCCTAGTCTGAGAGTAACGTACACCTCCCTATATTCTCAAGGAATAATTTTAAATGGTGGAATACCTCAAGAAAAGTAAACCAGAATCAGAAAAAGCTAAAGAGGAAGCAAATGTGCGAAGTGTCGTTGAAACCAGCTTGTTAGAAATTGAACGTGATGGTGATCAGGCTGTTTGTGCTATCTCAGAGAAATTTGATGACTATTTTTCCCAAAAATTTTTGCTCAAGTATTCAGGATATTGATATAGGCAAGTTTTTCAACACTTATGTCGGTCAGGGCAAATCAGATCTTTTTTGGGTCCTCTAACCCAAGACATACGCATGAGTGGGCGGTGTTTCTTGATCGAGTTCATAGAAACCCAGAGATAAAATTCTGATGTCTGATGTTATCGACAGTACAACTTACTTCATGGAACATTCCGAGCTTGTAGCTGAACGTATAGAAAGGTTTGCTGGTATTAATGGTGACGACCGCGTGGTGGCGTTATCCGCTTGTGGATCTGGTACATTTGTTGGTTTTGGTGCTGTAGACCCCTACGTCAATTACGCAAAACTCCAGGCGCTAAGTGAGGGTGCGGCGCCAGACTCGTCACATATTTAATTTATCAGTTTATCGATGGATCTTATAATACGGCGTCCCATTGGGCGCGCAGTAGAACCAAAGCTTGCGACCATAAGGCCTTTTTGGTCCAGAAGGATCTTGTTGAAATTCCACGCTGGGGCAAAGCCATATTCGCGTTTTACCCATTTATAAAACGGATGGGCCTCGGGGCCACGTACATTGGTTATCGAGGTCATTGGGACCGTCAGTCCATAGTTAATCTCGCAGAACTGTTTCACCATGTCTTCTTTTTCCAGTTCTTGACGGAAATCTCCAGACGGGACTGCAATAACGACTAGACCGTGCTCTCTATACCGATCATAGAGTTTTTGCAGGCCTGCATATTGTGAAGTAAAGCCGCAGCGGCTCGCCGTATTTACAATCAAAACAGCTTTACCCCGGAAATCAGTGAGCGAAAGTTTTCCGCCATTAATTTCGTCGAATTTGAATTCTGAAGCCAAAACTGGAATTGCTGAAATCATAAAAAATGTCCAAAGAAAGAAGCGCATATTTTTTCCCCCAAGAACAAAGGTAGGCGGTGAAGTTAAATTTCAACCTTTGTAGGAGGGCCATCGAATAAATAATTGGACATCGGCGACATTTGTTCCCGTACTACCGGTGATAAAAAGGTCATCGCTTAACAACAAGGCATTATAACTATCACTATGGTCTAAAAATGAGCTAAGAGATCGGCCTTTTTCTTGAAGTCGGCCTATGGTACCGCCATCAACCAACCCTCCTGCGGCCTCGGTTGGGCCATCGCGCCCGTCCGTGCCGGCGCTCATGAAAACCCAATCGTATGGAAGGTCGCCAAGTTTCTCCGCGACTCGTAAAGCCAGTTCCTGATTGCGCCCACCTTTTCCATGACCTTTCAGTTTTACCGTAGTCTCTCCACCCCATATCAGCACTTGAGAGGTATTACATGTGACATGATCTATTCCCTTAAAAATCTTTTCAGCAGCCTCAGCAACATCCCCATCCAGGTTAAAATCTAAAATCTTAGCATCAAAACCCTCAGCAGCTCTTAATATTTCAAGCAAACTTTGCCTGTTGGAGCAAATCAAAGAATTTTCAGTAAGCTCTTCTGTAATGTTGGTGGTGTAAATCTCGGTTCTAGAAAGAACTTCTTGTACTGGGGTAGGTAGCAGGGACCAGTGCCCTCGAGATTTAAGCAGATCAGCTGCCTCGGCTTTACTGCCAATAGGGGAGGCAGTGGGGCCACTGGCGATGACGTTCAAATCATCGCCAATCACGTCCGAGATAATGAGGCTTCGGATTTTGCTCTTTGGAGCCAGGCGTTGAATACCTCCACCCTTTATCTTTGAGAGCTGCTGACGGATCATGTTTATCTCATCAATGATATAACCATTTTTTAGTAATAATTCATTTGTATCTATTTTGTCCTGCAGGCTTATCCCCTCTGCCGGAGCGGGTAACAGCGCTGAACCACCCCCTGATAATAGCATCAATACAATATCATTTTTACTAGTGGATTGAAGAAGCTTGATAACTTTTTGGGCAGCTATCGTGCCGTTTGCATCTGGAATGGGGTGACCAGATGCCATAACCTCACAGCCTTCAACCTTTCGCGCGTTTTCGTAATTTGTTATCGCAACTGCCTTACAGGGCTTACCCTTTGGAATGTGACGCAGTGCTTCTTCGGCCATCGATGTGGCGGCTTTCCCAAGCGCCACTAATAGAATTCTACCCTCTCTTATTATTGGGAGAGGATTTTCAGAAAGCTCCCTGCGCACTGAGAGCTGTGGGTCAGCGGCTGATACCGCAACTTTAAATAGTGAAGCAGCAGTATCACGCAGTTTAGAGATGTTCATCTTTCTGCGATTTGCTTAACTTTCTGAACCATTACTTCGGCCTGCCGGATTGATGCGTAATCAATCAAACGACCATCAAGAGAAACTGCTCCTTTTCCTGCGGCCTCTGCTTCTGCCATTGCTTTTAAAATGCGCTCTGCACGGTCAACGTCAGCTGCTGAAGGACTCATGACTTCATTTGCGAGATTGACTTGGCTGGGGTGTATTGCCCACTTCCCTTCACACCCCAAAACGGCTGCGCGACGTGCGGCGGCGCGGTATCCCTCAGAGTCAGAAAAATCGCCGAAGGGACCATCGACAGGGCGCAGACCGTTTGCACGGGCCGCAACAACCATACGAGCAATTGCATAGTGCCACATGTCACCCCAGTGTACTTCCCTATTTTCAGTTTCTGGCGACCCGGTGAGCACCGCATAATCTGCATTGGCTCCACCGATAGAGGTTGTTCTGGCGCGGGTCGATGCAGCGTAATCTGCAACTCCAAAGTGTAGACTCTCATTCCGCTTAGACGCAGCGGCAATATCGCTCACGTTCTGCATGCCAAGCGCCGTTTCAATAATATGTTCGAGGCCGATGCGCTTTTTGTAGCCCTTGGCATCCTCAATCTGGGTCAGCATCATATCGACGGCATAAACATCGGCGGCGGTGCCGACCTTTGGCATCATTATCATGTCGAGGTTTTTGCCAGCCTGCTCAACTACGTCCACAACATCGCGATACATGTAGTGTGTATCCAACCCATTGATTCGAACGGATATAGATTTCTTACCCCAATCAATGTCATTTAATGCCTCAATTACATTTTTTCTGGCCTGCTCTTTTTCATCAGGGGCAACGGCATCTTCCAGATCTAAAAAAATGACATCAACGTCTAATTTTGCTGCTTTTTCAAACATGTTAGGCTGACTGCCCGGTATTGCTAGTTCGCTTCTGTTCAGTCGCGCGGGTGCTTGTTCTACATTATAAAAACTCATTTCAGCCGTTCCTTTATTTTAGTCTGAGATACTTACTGCGGCCGCAACCAATGTGCGTTTTGACCGGATGTCAAGAATTTAAATTTTTTAATTGAGGTACTTTATTAGTTGAGCTGAAGGTACCCCATTCAATTTTCATCTTTTGGATCTTTATTTGAGTAAAAGTATGCAATCGCCTGAGATCGATTTCGTACTTCTAGCTTTTCAAAAAGGTTTGAGAGATGAAATTTTACAGTATTGATGGAGACACCTAATTCTAAAGCAAGCTCTCTATTAGTGAGACCCTTAGACAGTTCCTCTAAGATAATGCGTTCTTTTCGTGATAGCTGCTGGATAGGATCTTTTTGTAGCTCGCGGATATCCAAAAAAGGAAAAACCATTTTACCCGCATAAACATCGATACACGTTGCGAGGAGGGCATCGATATTATCGGAACGGGAAGCAAACGCAGCGGCTCCGGCCGACATAGTAATAAGGGGTAGATTATTAGTACCATTGCCATACACAACGATGCGTGGAGCTGCCTTCTGATCGCGTAGTACATCAATTAACTTAGCACCACCGAGTGCTGGAATATCCCAGTCAATTATACCTATATCAACCGGGACTCTCATCACCATGCCAAGAAATCCTTCTGCTGTTGAGCTGGTTGCTACTAAGGAAAAACGAGAATCTCGCTCGAATATCTCTGACATTGCGCTTAGAACCAGTGGATTCGGGTCGGCGAGAACAATGTTTATAGTATTCACCATTAAACCTCTCGTAAACCACCTATTTGGGTGGAATATGTGGCGATAACACGGCATTTTACCTCAAAGGATAGGTAAAAAACTACCCATTTAGCTGCCTAAAACTGTAGTAACTGATGTTGTGAGAAGAGTCGAAACATATTTTAAGGCCTTTGTCGAAAATTTTTTGGAAGCCAGTAATGTGCTTTTCATGAGGAGAGTTTATAATGACCGGAGTAAAAAGTCTTTTTGTACCAGGCCCTACTAATATACCGGAGACAGTACGTCGCGCAATGGATGTTCCGATGGAAGACCATCGCGCGCCCGATCTACCTGAGTTTATATTGCCTCTGTTCGTAGACTTGAAGAAAGTTTTCAAGACTGAAGCCGGTAAGGTTTTTTTGTTTACGGCATCTGGCACTGGCGGATGGGAGGCTGCTCTTACAAACACTTTAAATCCTGGTGACAAAGTTTTAGCATCGCGTTTCGGGCAATTTTCTCATCTGTGGATCGATATGTGTGAGCGCCTGGGTCTGGATGTACAAATTGTTGAGTGCGAATGGGGTACTGGTATTCCGGTGGAAACTTTTGGGAGAATTTTGGCCGAAGACACCGATAACGAAATCAAAGCTGTTCTAGCAACGCAAAACGAAACAGCAACGGGAGTCCAATCAGATATTGCTGCTTTACGTAAAGCTATGGACTCGGCAGGCCATTCTGCAATGCTTTACGTTGACGGTGTCAGCTCAATTGGTTCAATTGACTTTCGCATGGATGAATGGGGCGTTGATATTGCCGTTTCTGGATCGCAGAAAGGTTTCATGCTCCCTGCTGGGCTATGCATCATGGCCGCAAGTGAAAGGGCAATGATAGCGTCTGAAGGACGGACAATGCATCGTTGTTATTTTGATTTCAGAGATATGATCGCTACCAATGCAGCTGGGTATTTCCCATATACTCCACCGATGACTTTGCTACGCGGACTCCGCGCTGCCTTGGATCTACTTTTAGACGAGGGGTTGGAGAATGTCTTCGCCCGACACAACTTCTTGGCCGAAGGTGTAAGAAGGGCTGTTGCAGCATGGGGTCTTGAGCTCTGTGCAAAGGGACCTGAGTGGTATTCAGACACTGTTACAGCAATCAGGGTCCCGGAAGATAAAGATGCAAATGATGTCATAAAACATGCATACAATCGCTACGGCCTAAGTCTTGGCGCTGGTCTTTCAGTGGTCGCTGGGAAAGTATTCCGTATAGGACATCTTGGAGATCTTAATGAGCTTATGTTGATGAGTGCTATCTCAGGTGCGGAAATGGCAATGCGCGATGTTGGCATTGATGTGGTTCCTGGATCGGGCGTTGCAGCAGCTCAGGAATTTTATCGCAAAAATTCGCCCAAAATGGCGCTGGCGGCTGAGTAAACCATTTAGAGGGATTACTGATATGGATATTCATGAGTATCAGGCTAAAGATATTTTATCTAACTTCGGCGTAGACATCGCGCCAGGGGCTTTGTCTTACAGCCCAGAGCAGGCCGCGTACCGTGCTCGTGAGTTAGGAGGTGAGAAATGGGTTGTAAAGGCCCAAGTTCACGCGGGAGGAAGAGGTAAGGCAGGCGGTGTGAAGGTTTGCAGTAGTGATCATGAAATTCACGAAGCATGTGAAAGCATGTTTGGTCGAAAGCTGGTAACACATCAAACTGGCCCACAGGGCAAAGGCATTTACCGAGTTTATGTTGAGTCGGCAGTGTCCATCGCACGTGAAATTTATCTCGGGCTTGTTCTTGATCGATCAACCCAACGTGTCATGATCGTAGCAAGCGGAGAAGGCGGAATGGAAATTGAAGACATCTCCATGGAAAAACCCGATTCTATCGTACGTTCTACTGTTGAGCCAGCAGTGGGTCTTCAGGATTTTCAGGCTCGTGAAATCGCTTTTGATTTGGGTATTGACGATTCAATGGTGCCACAGATGGTACGTTCCTTGAGGGGGTGCTACCGCGCGTTTCGCGACCTAGATGCAACGATGGTCGAAGTGAATCCTTTAGTTATCACCCATGATAATCGCATTATCGCTTTGGACGCAAAAATGACGTTCGATGACAATGCTTTATTTCGCCATCCCCAGATTTCTGAGCTTCGTGACAAAAGCCAAGAAGATCCTCGCGAAAGTAGGGCTGCAGACCGTGGTTTGTCTTATGTCGGTCTCGAAGGGAATATCGGCTGCATCGTAAATGGGGCCGGACTTGCTATGGCAACGATGGATACGATCAAGCTTGCCGGTGGAGAACCTGCAAACTTTCTGGACATTGGTGGTGGCGCAACGCCGGAGCGTGTGGCCAAGGCCTTCCGTCTTGTACTTTCAGATGAGAATGTTCAAGCCATCCTGGTAAATATTTTCGCAGGTATTAATAGATGCGACTGGGTTGCCGAAGGCGTTGTAGCGGCGTTGAAAGAAGTAGAGGTTGATGTCCCCGTAATAGTAAGACTGGCGGGCACTAATGTGGAAGAAGGGCAACGTATTCTTGCCCAATCCGGCTTACCGATCATTCGCGCAAGTACTCTGATGGAGGCGGCGGAACGTGCAGTTGGTGCATGGAAAAACGATCTTAAACTTGGCGCAAATGCGAGGGCATTAAAATGAGCATTTTCCTAGATAGAAATACTCCCGTAATTGTCCAGGGTATCACAGGTAAGATGGCCCGCTTTCACGCTAAAGATATGATTGACTATGGCACCAACGTTGTCGGTGGTGTCGTGCCGGGAAAAAAAGGTCAAAAGGTTGAGGGAGTACCAGTTTTTAATACGGTGAAAGAAGCTGTTGATCAAACAAGTGCTGAAGCTAGCTTAGTTTTTGTACCGCCTCCATTTGCTGCTGACAGTATTATGGAGGCTGCCGATGCCGGTATACATTATTGTGTTTGTATTACCGACGGTATCCCTGCGCAGGACATGATCCGGGTAAAGAGATACATGCGCCGGTATCCCAAAGATAAGCGAATGGTTCTCACTGGACCTAATTGTGCCGGTACGATCAGTCCCGGTAAAGCGCTTTTGGGCATTATGCCCGGCCATATTTACCTAGAGGGAAATGTTGGAATCGTCGGGCGTTCTGGCACTTTGGGCTATGAAGCAGCTGCGCAACTTAAAGAACTCGGTTTAGGCGTATCAACCTCTGTTGGTATTGGAGGAGATCCTATCAACGGTTCATCGTTCAAAGATATTCTCGAGCGATTTGAAAATGACGATCAAACAGAAGTTATCGCTATGATTGGTGAAATCGGTGGACCTCAGGAAGCTGAAGCTGCTGACTATATCCGCGAGCATGTAACAAAGCCAGTAGTTGCCTACGTGGCTGGTCTAACAGCTCCAAAAGGGCGAACAATGGGTCATGCTGGAGCGATCATCTCTGCTTTTGGTGAAAGCGCCTCGGAAAAGGTAGAGATCCTCAGTTCCGCAGGTGTAAACGTGGCAGAAAACCCTGCCGTTATTGGCAGTACCATTGCAAGCGTTATGCAGTAAGGAGCGGCCCATGTTTGAGCCCCGTGCTTTTGCGACAGGTATAAGACCTATGGCACTTGAGGCACATGTTAACCATTGCTCTGGCGCTGGGCTTAATCCAACCAATGCTCCCATTTCCCCGAGTTATCTAAAAGTGGCGGTGGAGTAAATGGATGCAGCTCTTCCAAAATCTCTTGACTTCATTGGAGCGAATAAATTTGAATTTGCCATTAGACAAGCAATTATCCTGATCGGTTATTGTTACGTTGCTTGTAAGGCGAACACAAATTGGCAACAAAAAAGACAAATATAAGCGGCGATTTGTCCTTTTGAGAATTTGCGAC
>CACPHA010000041.1 GCA_902633655.1 Paracoccaceae bacterium | reverse complement strand
GTTAACCTCACGCACAATAGATTTTATGGAAACACATAGGGGCCCTTGGCTAGCGCATGTGAGTTACATTAAGCCACACTGGCCATATATTGTTCCGGCTCCTTATCACGAAATGTACAAACAAGACCAAATCCTGCCAGTAATGCGGCATGACGTGGAACGGGATGCGGTGCACTCTGTCTATGAGGCTTATCAAAATAATAAAATTGCGAAGGCTTTTCAAAAAGACGAGGTCCGGGCAAAAGTTATACCTGCTTACATGGGATTGATAAAACAATGCGATGATCAGCTTGGCCGATTACTCGAATACTTGGAGGTAACAGGTCAGAATAACAATACAATGATTGTTATAACATCTGATCACGGTGATTATCTGGGTGACCATTGGCTTGGGGAAAAAGACCTCTTCCATGAGCAGTCAGTAAAAATCCCAATGATTATATTTGATCCAAGAAAGGCTGCGGATGCTACACGCGGAACAACTTGTGATGCGCTTGTTGAGAGTATTGATCTTGCCGCAACTTTTGTTGAAGCTGCTGGAGGCAAAGTACCAGATCACATTATAGAAGGCCGCTCCCTGACGCCCTGGCTGCATGGAGAAATACCGCCGTGGCGGAAATATGTTATCAGCGAGTATGATTATTCGGTAACCCCTCAAGCCGCAAAACTCGGAGTTGAACCACGTGACGCCAGACTTTTTATGATCTTTGATGGAAGATATAAAATGATGCATGCTGAAGGCGGATTTCGGCCCATGTTGTTTGATCTTAAGGAAGACCCCAAAGAATTTCATGATCTTGCCAAAGGCCAAAAACATCAAAATGAAATAGATAGGCTATACATCGATTTAGGAAGCTGGGGTAGGCGGTTGAGTCAGCGAGTTACAAAATCTGAGGAAGATATCAAAGCTTCTCGTGGTCGCTCCCTGAGGCGGGGAATTGTCCCGTTTCTAGCTGATGGAAGCGAGGTCGAACCCGAATTACTAATCAAATATAATGGTAAGGTACAAGACAAGCGGCGCTTGTAATGACCCTTAAATCAAGCTTCAATTTTTTAAGAATGGCTATAAGCTGAAATGAAATTGTTTTCTGATAAAAACCGTCCAGTGCATATGGGCCCCTATCCTTTGGAGCGCCTGAAAAGGGGGGTAATGCCAGATTTGTCGGAACTTCCTGCAATGAAATCATTGTCTTTTAATAGACCAAAGGCGCCAGAAAATATTATCAATGCGATGGGCGAATATCAAGCAATGCTGGATGCTATTGGAGACGGTTTGGTAAATAAAACAATGGCCGAAATTCCCACCAACCCTTTGGAACGATCTAATCATATTAAAGGTTTTGGATATTTTTGTGATGCGGCTATGATAGGTGTGTGTAAGCTACCTAATTCTGCCATTTTAGATGACCCAGTCATAAACTCGGATGTTGCGCGACTAGCAAAAGCGCTGCGCACCAGACAAACAAAGACACTTGCATCTGGCATAGACATTATCATGGCAGATCTTAAGGACTCAATGGAGGCCCCTGCCAGCACAATTCAAGGTCACACACATGCAATTGGATTTCTTTATGAAAATCCAAGAGAAATCTTCCCAGAAGAAAAGGGCGTTGACTGGTTAAAGGATGCCTATGATCATCGGGCCTGTTTACGTGCAAGCGAAACAACAGTCGTACTAGCGAACTATATACGTCTTTTGGGGTTTGACGCAAAGTCGCATTCTTTAACAGCAAGTGACGTAGATCTGAACCAAATTGCCGTTGCGGCTGGATTAGTTTGGCATGAAAATGATGAACTGATCGCACCATATTTGGGGAAAAGATACGGACTTGGCGCGATAACCTGCTCCATGGACCTTTCAATTGATCGTCCTCTTGCACAAAGAGAGATGCAACCTTGGTTCAAAACCAAGGGTCCTGCGTGGTGGCTTGGTACTGGTTTTGCAAAAAGTGCTTTAAACAATGATCCGTTTAGAAAACGACGCTTTGTTGATGGGCCGCATCCCTATGAAAAGCTTAAAAAAGTTGATAATCCTACAACTTATATTGATGAAGACCGAGTTCCGAGAGTACCGAAGCGTACTGATATGTTCGCCCGTGCACAATTTGGCGACATGGGTAAAGCATTACAAGAAGGCGCAAAGGGAGGGTATTATGCCCGAAAAGCTGCACCCTCCTTTGCGCAGCGGCGTGCATTGGGGGCGTTCGTTTTATTGCAGGATGGCGAACCAAACCCAATTGGAGGGCGTCCAACCGATAAAGATCGCAATGCTGCTAACCTCAAAGCCACTTCCTACTTTCTAGGAGTCGATGCGGTCGGTTTGTCCAGATGCCCGGAGTGGGTTTGGTATAGCCATGACGCCACGGGAGCGAAAATCGATCCACCGCATAACAACTCGGTTTGTATGATTATTGATCAGGGATATGAAACCATGGAAGGTGCATCTGGTGATGATTGGATTTCCGTTGCTCAATCCATGCGAGCCTATCTACGATTTTCACTGCTGGGCGGTGTTATAGCCCAACAGATTCGTAATCTTGGCTACAAGGCCAAAGCGCATTCAGTTATGGACGGGGACGTTTTGCAGCCTCCGCTTTTGCTACTATCCGGATTGGGTGAAGTGAGCCGCATTGGAGAAGTCATTCTAAATCCTTATCTTGGTCCACGCTTAAAGTCCGGAGTTGTTACTACTGACATGCCAATGTCTTACGATAAACCAATTGACTTTGGCCTGCAGAATTTTTGTGAAAACTGCAATAAGTGTGCTCGTGAATGTCCCTCAGGTGCGATTACTGCTGGCCCAAAGCTTATGTTCAACGGCTACGAGATTTGGAAGTCTGATAGCCAAAAATGCGCTTCCTATAGAATTACTACCGAAGGTGGTGCGATGTGTGGACGATGCATGAAAACTTGTCCCTGGAACCTTGAAGGCCTATTCGCGGAAGCTCCATTTCGTTGGGCGGCCTCTCACATTCCACAATTGGCAAAACCATTGGCAAAGCTTGATGACATGGTTGGAAATGGTGGCTTGAACAATATCAAAAAATGGTGGTGGGACATCGAGCTTTATGATGACGGAGGATACAAGCCCGCACGCAAACCCATAAATAAGCGAGATCTTCAAAAAGACCTTGATTTGAGATATGAAGACCAAACTCTTGCGGTTTATCCTGCGCATCTTGCGCCACATCCTTGGCCGTACCCTTTCCAAATGGATCGTGAAAAGGGGATAGAAGCCTATCAGGCGATGATCACGGCGGAGGCCTACCGTAAAAAACTAAAGATAGGCGATAAGAGCCACATTCATGAATACCAGTTGGACGGTCACTCTCCTGTACTGAGAGTCGTGGTAAGCGAAGTAGAAAAGATGTCAGAATTGGTCACAAAGTTTGAATTTCGCTCTCTAGATGGCTCTGATCTGCCAGAGTGGGCGGCCGGAGCACATCTTGATATAGTTGTTGCACCAGAGTTTTTGCGGCAATATTCTATGTCCGGAAATCCCCAAGACCGAGGCAGCTATCAGATTGGTGTTTTACGCGAGGACGATGGCAGAGGTGGATCAAAAATGATGCATCGCATTTTTGGTGAGGGTCGAAAGGTTTTTGTATCAAAGCCGATCAATCATTTTGAGTTAGAGGAAGAGGCTACGAACACCTTTTTGATGGGTGGCGGGATTGGGATTGCTCCGTTGATTGCTTTTGCCCACCGCTTACACGCATTGGGAAAAGAATTTGAGCTGCATTATTCTGCCAGCCAGTTTAAAACTGCTGGTTACCTGAGGGACCTGGCTACCTTCCCTTGGTCTGATAAAGTGCGATATCATTTTACAGATCAGGGAACCCGCGCTGACTTTGGAGCAATTCTTGGTTGTTATCATGCAGGGTCACATGTTTATACCTGTGGTCCGGATCTGTACATGGGGGCTGTGATTAAAGCTGCCGAAAAAGCGGGTTTTCCTGATGAGGCTCGTCATTTTGAGTATTTTTCGGTTCCAGAGGTGCCGGAATATGAAAATACAGAATTCATATTGCGTTTGGCAAAATCTGGAAAGGAGTTTTTAGTACCGGCTGATAAAGATGCTGGAACCATACTCTTGGAAAATGGTTACAACATTAATTTGAAGTGCTCAGATGGTATTTGTGGGGTTTGTAAATGTGACGTTCTCAGTGGAAAAGTCGAACACCGTGATTTTGTTTTGTCTAATAAACAAAGGCAGTCATCAATGATTTTGTGCCAAAGTCGAGCTTCTGATGAGGGTGGTGTTGTAGAAATTGATTTGTGATATCTTTGATTATTATTCACCAAAGAGTTTATGAGTCACACAATAATTTCTCCAATTGATTTTGGATGCTCAGTAAGTACCTCCCAACCCGTTTTGGTAATGATGAAACTATCACCAACTTGAGCTCGAAAATGTTCTGTGGAAACAGATCCATCAACTGCAAACACCATGCCTGGCTCTATGATTGTCTTATCCCCCGTAACTAGCTGAGGTTGTTCTAAAAAGCTGAAACCTGTTGCGCGACCACATCGAAACGGATATTCATATCCAGCTTTTTGAATTACTTTAGCATAGGCGGTATGCACACTCTCAGCCGTAACTCCAGGCTTTAGTGCATCGAGTGCTGCCATTTGACTAGCAAACGCCACTTCATAAATATCGCGTTGTGCTGGGTCGCCAACTTCGCCAATCCAGAACGTTCGGTCAAATCCTAACTTGAACCGATGAAAATTCGTCATACCGCATAAACAAAGAAAAACAGGTTCTCCGAAGTGCATAATACGTGTACTGGCTCTGTGATGGGTTTTGATGATTTCTTTTCCGGAGGCCATTATCTGCAAAAAATGCGTGTTTGGGGACATATCCTTGTCATCATAATATTCACTAAGAAGTTCCGCAGCCTTCCGCGTTCCTGCTTGAGCTGTTTTAAGTGCAACTTCAAATTCAGGGATATCAGGTTTAATCGCGTTTCGACCTGCCGTCATCATAGCGCTGGCAACTTGGCCAGCATGGCGAGCCAACTGTAATTCCTCTTCTGATTTTATCATCCGCATTTTGCTCAGAATTGGGGTAACTGTACGGATTTTGTCATCACCGAAAATATTGTTGACGTAAGCACGCACGATAGGTGGCATATGATCTGGCTCAATCGCGATCGTTTTCGCATTTTTCACAGCACTTGGCAAATTTTCGCGCCATTCACCGCCTATTCCATCATTCCATGGGGCTATCCTATCAACCCGCGCAGAGACTTTTGCTGAGTTAAGATCAATTTCTGGAGTAATAAGCAGTGTATTGTTAACAACTGAAACAATCAATATTGTTGGACGGCCAAATTCCATATGAAGGTAATCATAATAGCCGCAAAGATAGTAAATATTGTCATCATCAGTTATAAGGGCTACGTCTATATTTTCTTCAGTCAACCTTCGTTGAAATTTTATCATCCTCTCATGAAAAATTTCCATATATCATATCCTTCAACATTTGCGGCTTGGTCTTCTTCACGTATTGCATGGTTACGTTAATATCAAAATTTGGCGGCATAATAGATTTTATGGTGGGTTGATTTTTTCTAAACTTCACTTTCGTTCGGCAATGATTAGAGCTGCGCTTTTAACCAAATAGCTCCTAATTTGGCCGTTGTCGCTGCAAAACCTTTCGATAGCGCCGTTGGTTCGGGAGATTCAATATGGCTGCCGATCCAAGCCAAAAGCGCCATACGCCTAAGCATAATGAAAGTATCGATTTCATCAGTGTCCTCTTCAGACAATATCCGGATACTTTGATAGCCTTCAAGCCAGGCGCGCTTATAGTCAGGAATTCTTGGATCATTTTCGATAAAGCTTATTGAAGCAGCAAAATCATACATGAGCCAGCCAAATCCGCAGTCATCAAAGTCTATGACTCGAGTACCGTATTGATCTACCAATAGATTAGCGAGGCGCATATCTGCATGAATAAGATTAAAGCGATCTTCGGAATTACCGTAATTCAACAAACGTTGTTTGATACATTTTTCAACTCGCTCTAGCGTTTCTTTGATGGTTGGGGTCACTTCGGGCGCATCGCGCCAATTGCCCCATGTCGGGGTATCTCCAAAAATAGCCTCAACATCCCATATTAAGCGCTCAAAAGGGGTTGGTTTGTCCCAGTTAATTGCATGTAAATGACAATTGGCTGCAAGGGCGCCCAACTCTGTGAACGCATCTTTCAAGTTACCGCTTTCATTGGGCGCAACTCCATCAAGAAAGTGAAATAGAACCAAGAACCGTGGAACATCTAGACCTGATGTTTGCGCTTGTTGGACTGCCTTTCCATTTTTGCCAAGAAAATAGGTCGGAGTTTTTATAACTTTATTTTTTGCAAGTGCGTCGATCCACGCCAGTTCGCATTCAATTGCTCTTTGAGTGTGGTAATTTTCGCGATGTACCCGAAGCACGGCCTTGTATCCGTTCGCTGCCTTTACCAGGTAAGTGACATTCTCAGAAACGTTTAAAAGACTTAACTCAGCATCAGGCGGTGTATCCCATAGCTTTAGCGCGGCAGTTGCCAATTGATTGAGATGCTTGATCAAGGTTGATAGTGGGATGGCCTCCGCAGTCATTTATTAGTTCCTAAAGCAATAAGAGTGGAAATACCCTGTTGCAGTTTTTTAATTAAGCGGTCATCAATTTCCAGTTTTCGAGAAGCAATTTTAGGCAAATTCTTACCGTCTCAACTTCTGTCGACTATTTGATCTTTCGTAATTAGATAGCTCTCAGCTTAGTCAGAACGTGCCAACTACAAAAACGACTACGCTTATTTATATTCTTTCTATTAAAATTTAAAAGGAGGATTTTCGCACCGGAGTTCAATCCGGTTGTGCTCGAATTTAAACCATCGGAAATTTGATTTATTTTCCATACCTTTACCTCGCCAGAACGTAGCAACCAAAAGTGGCAAGCAAAAAAATCGGCTGAGTATTGCTATTCGGGATATTGAAAGATGGTCCTGCCAAGCCAAGCCTGAATTTGCGGGGGGCATGAGACCCATAAGTCGCGGCGCCAGAAATTGTAGGATATATTGCTTTTTATTTTATGGCAGTGATGGGGATGGTGTTTACCTTCTAGCCAATAACCAACAAATAGCCGCAAGTCTTCGCTGACGAAAGATCCAGACTTAGCTATCAATTTAAAGCAGCTGTAGTTCGACTAATATTAAGGATCAAAACCAGGATCATCCAAACCATATCTTTGCTTCAAGCATCGATACGGAGATACTGCAGAAATAGCCTCGAGAACTGACGCTAGTAGATCGCTTGTCAAAGCTGGTGAGACCACGAATTTTTTGTTACTTCAAGAATTTGTGCGGCAAATGGACGTTCCGCCTTGCTCACCATAGGGGTATTTTGCGAAAGGAAACAAATTCAGGAGAAAAGTTGATGCAATAAGTCCCAAACGGACTGCGCAGCTTGTAAAGCTGCTGGATGCAGTTACATCTGACAAGCCAGAATAGTATAAAAGCAATGTTTATTGTTAAAGTTCGCCCTTTCGTAAAATTCTTTAGATGTGTGGCAACCCAGTATGCACCAGAACCTTCTAATTTCCAGATAGCTACTGTACTTTTTTTAAGATTGGAGCATTAAGTTTTTTCAATCTCCATGATCGCATGAATATAATCCATTGCATGACCGTCCGGCGCGGCAGCAATTTCATCCTCGTAACATTGATAGAATTGATCAACGATAGCCTGCGCCTCTTGTTGCTCTCGATCAACTAAAGCTGACGAGAATACCGTTTCTGACCAACTGCGCATTGTTGGGATCAATGAGGCGGCAAATTCCTTACGACTGATTGCACCATTCGCATCGCGATATGCATGCTCATAGGGGCATCTAGTCAGCTGCGTGCGAATAGACTTTAACCTTAGCCCAGCCTGTGAAACGAGGCTTTGGGTATCATCAAAAGGGGCCCTGAATTCTTCTACCGTTCTGTAATGCTGAGAAAATGTGGCCCGTTTGAATTCTTTTTCTGTGATAGTCCCGGTTTTTTGTAGCATACGCCAGTGTTCAGTGAATTTGTCAAACATAGAGTGTCCGCCTGTGTTTCCAAGATACTGCCCTTGGTCATCGATACCGAAATTCAGCACAATGAAACGACTTCCTTTTTTCAATTCAGCACAACGGGCTAGAAGGATTTTTTCCCAGTCGTCTGCGGCACGTTGTGCGAACATATCACGTTCTACTTGATTAGCTCCCACCATGTGAACATGTCCTTCAATCTCACATGGTTTTTCTGAAACATAGTGCATCGCTGTTGCCGAAAAGCCTAGACACAAACTATCAGACGCCATGAGTTGGCGATGGAATCCCGTCCCGCATCCGTGCACAAAAACGTTTCCATAATTTACTTGGTATGCGTCCGATAGGTTGCCTTCCATGCCTTGCATAGTTTTAAACAAAGTTGAAAAGTCATTTGATGGTAGATCAGTGTAAAGTACTTCTATTGGTCGTGTATCTCCTTGCGAGCGCACTGTTGCCACAATCTCGGCCCATAGCGCAGCACTCGTCCCGCCATCAGCTGCACCAAAATCCGCAAACCTTAAAACACCGCTTTCAGGTAAAGAAGTGAGTGCGTCTCTAAGAAGTGATATGGTGCTGTCGATGGCATGTTTTGCACCAGCTGTACGTTGAGAGTAGTAACCACTTGAGCGCATCGACAAAACTGCCTGCATATTCAAGCTCTCAAGGGGTGAACCTGCAGGATTTTCTTTTGTGGCCATTTTTTGTCTTTCTCGCAATTCGTCGCCACCATTCGCATAGTTTTTTGCTGACAACAAGATTCGAGCTTGGTGTTTGTTAAGACTTTTTTGATACCTAAGGCTTCATTATATGTCTTTCAAAGCTAACTGTTATGCAGTCAAAGAGCCAAACGTGCGGGATTAGCGAGTTTACTTTCTAGGAAATTATTTTTCAGTTATAATTTAAGTTAGCGGAGCGGGAGGTTGATGAGGAAAAGGTTTCTGGCAATGGTATGTTTAAAATGGAAGCACATAGTTTAGAGGAATTTAGTGGAAAATACGGATAAAATCTGGATTTCCAGTTATTTTTCGATCAGAAATATCTGACACTAATGTATAACTGGCGCTTTTGGTAAATTCATACCAAATCAGGTGCTCTAGTGAGTTGTTTAATAGTAGATCTTGCTGGAACAAAGTTAAACCTACACTAAATAAGCGTTTTAGAGGAGAGTTCATATGTTGACGAAAAATTTATTGAAAACGTTGGCTTTAATTGTAGTATTAACAGCCTCACCATTTTTTTCTTTTCCTGCATCCGCTCTTGCAGGCGAATTACAAGTAGAAATTCTTGCTGATGGGACAGGGGATATTGCCAATGATGGCAACCGAGTGGATGTTCACTACACCGGTAAGCTGACTGACGGTAGTTTGTTTGATAGCTCTATTACGAGGGGCAAACCTTTTACTTTCACAATTGGTAAAGGGCAGGTGATAAAGGGCTGGGATCAAGGCATTTCTGGAATGCGTGTAGGAGAGAAGCGAAAACTAACTATTCCTCCTGAATTGGGTTATGGTTCAAAGGGTGCAGGCAGTTCAATACCACCCAATGCAACTCTTATCTTTGAGGTCGAACTCTTAAAGGTAAGTGTTGCCCCAACACTGGCTGAGGCAGATGAAGAAGCGCTACTGGTTGCACAGCGAGAGGGTACGCTCATCATTGATATCCGACGTGAAGAAGAATGGCGTGAAACTGGGATTATAAAAGGTGCACGCACAATAACTGCTTTCACAAAAGATGGCCGATTGCACCCCGAATTCCAAAAAAAGTTTTTCTCTCTGATAACAAGCCCAGATACGCCTGTTTTTCTTTATTGTCGGACCGGTAATCGAACGGGATCTTTAGGTAATGCGCTGGTTGGTCAAGTTGGTTTCACGAATGTAGCACATCTCACTAAAGGGATAGTTGGATGGAAAGCGGTGGGTATGCAAGTAATAGAGTATCAAGATTAGTTTAGAGTAAAAAAACTGAATTTTTTTTGCTGTGATTTTCTTTTAACACACTTTTCAACCAATATTTGTACATTGAATTCCAGTGTATTTTGAGATCTGCTAAAACAGGTCTTCTTGCATGTAAGCTTCGGTGGATAGGGAACTTCGGTGCAATGGTTGCTAAGATCATATCAAAAATGAGCCCTTCTATGAAACAGGTTGTTTAGTGGATCGAATATCTGTCGAAGTTAGTGACAATAACTCAACACAAAAGTTAATTAACTTTGAGAAGTTGTGTTGAATTTTTCAGAAGGCTGGCAAAATGAAAGTTGAAAAGTGGGGAAAAATTTATTTTGCAAATGCAATGCAAATTTGTAAATTATAGTACTCTGACACGGACATTTTGTAAATGTCGGAGAAGAGGTTGACGTGACAAAAATAGTCACCGAAGATCGTAATCTGGCCGAAGGTATAAATAGTGTAGTCGGCGAAAGTGAAAAAGATATTCTGAATCCCCGCGCGTAAAAGAGGAACGTATGCACACTGTCAGCCAGTCTCCTACTGAGCCAGAATTTGTCCAGAACCCTTATCCTTTTTATCAAAAAATGCGTGAGCAAGGTGGAATTCATTATTGGAAAGATTATGAAAAAGTTGCTGTCTTCGACTATGAAACTGTTTCCTGGATTCTCAAAAGTCGCATGTTTGGGCGGGAAGGAAAAAGTGCAAAACTAAGGAAAATCCCAAAGCGTCTTAAGCCTTTTTACGATGTAGAAGCACATTCGATGCTTGAGCTTGAACCACCGCGACACACAAGACTTAGAGGAATTGTCTTGCGAGCTTTTACATCACGCCGAATAGATGAATTAGCCCCTGAAATCAAAACGCTTTGTCATCAACTTATTGATAAGTTCGAAGGTTCATCTGTTGATTTATTACCTTCCTATGCGACCAAAATTCCGGTGATAATAATTGCCCGACTTCTCGGTGTCCCTGAGAGTATGGCCGATCAATTGTTAAAGTGGTCTAATGATATGGTGATGATGTACCAGGCGCGGCGGACACTTGTGCTCGAGAATAGAGCTGTCCAATCCACGGTGGAATTTGTGGAATTTATGCGTGGCTATATTTCAAAAAGAAGATGCCAAAAATCGGACGATCTTATCTCCCATCTCATTACAACCGAAGAAAATGGTGTGCGTTTAACGACAGACGAGATGATAAGTACCTGCATTTTACTACTAAATGCTGGGCATGAAGCTACTGTTCATACTTTAGGAAATGGCATTAAGTGTTTGATTGAAAACGATTGTGACCCATCAATATTTGATTCTCAAGCGATGACTTCGAAAATAGTTGAAGAAATTTTGCGTTATGATCCACCACTGCATATATTTACAAGGTTTGCTTACGAACCCTGTCAAATTGGTCCTTTCAATATCAAGGTGGGTGAGGAATTGGCGCTTGTATTAGGCTCTACTGGCCGTGATGCGTCTATCTGGTCTAAACCTAATAGCTTTAATCCAACCCGCGCTGTTACTAAGAATACATCATTCGGCGGAGGCATACATTTTTGCGTAGGTGCACCGCTTGCGCGTCTCGAATTGCGGATTGCCTTATCAGTTTTATTTGAACGCTGTCCAAACTTGAAGCTCAGTAGCGTCCCTTTCTATGCTGATTTATATCACTTTCACGGGCTAAAAGCTCTAAACGTAACAGTCTAATTTATCAGTCTTTGCGCCGCATAATTGTTTTGTAATCTTTAGGGAGGACATTTCTTGACCGATTTATAAGTTGCCTTTCCCTCAACCAGTATCATAAATTTTGTCTTTTAAAATGATCCATATACCTTTTGTTATCTAGTTCTTATTGTAGATCGGTCTCGCGTATTGTTGGGTCAATAATAAAGAGTATAAGCCTACAATTAGTACTACTTTGCCAAAAAGACGTCATCTTGAAATGTATGTCCAATCGAATTGTTATCTGTATTTTTAAAAACAGCACTTTGATCGAGATAAAAAAGCGTTCCAGTTATGCTTGTGCATACCGCAAACTTGTTTATGGCTGTTAACGTAACCAAGCTGACACTGAGAAAACCGCTATGTCCAATCCCCTTTACGATGCACTTTTCCTACCGCATGCAGAGCTTAATTCTCCCTTTTTGTATCTTTCCAGTGGAGAATATGTTACCTATAAATCGTTCCTTCAAATGGCCGGGCGCTTTGCGAATGTTTTCTCCAACTTAGGATTGGTTATTGGTGATAGATTGGCCGTTCAAATTGAGAAATCAGAATATGGATTGGCCATTTATGCCGCATGCGTGCAGATGGGGGTTGTCTACTTACCGCTTAACACAGCCTATATGCCACAAGAATTGCATTATTTTATCGAAAATAGTGGCGCGAGCATGCTAATTTGCGAAACCTCCAAAGAGGAACTATTGCAACCTCTTGTAGGAGAACTTGGAATCCGCTTGGCGACTATTGATGCTTCGGGGAATGGGAGCTTACTGGAGGCGCTTTCAACTGCGCCTGATCAATTTCAGCCTGTTAATAGGGGTCTAAATGATCTTGCTGCAATCCTTTACACTTCTGGAACAACCGGGCGTTCAAAGGGCGCGATGATTAGCCATCAGAATCTCATTTCAAATGCACAAAACCTCACATCACTTTGGCGTTTTACTAAGAGTGACGTTTTACTGCATACTTTACCTATTTTCCATACTCACGGACTTTTTGTAGCAACACACGTTATGCTCGTCTCAGGCGGGTCCATGATCTTTCTGCCGAAGTTCGACCTTGATTCTATCTTCAAACATTTACCGCAGGCAACCTCTATGATGGGTGTTCCAACCTTTTACACCCGTCTTTTGACTGATGACCGTCTCACAAAATCTAACACTCGTCATATGAGATTATTTATATCGGGAAGCGCGCCGCTATTGGACGAAACACATCGGATGTTTGCAAAACAAACTGGGCATATGATCCTAGAGCGCTATGGTATGACCGAAACTAATATGAACACTTCAAACCCATATGAGGGCGAGCGCCGGCCGGGCACTGTAGGATTTCCACTACCAGATGTGGAGTTAAAAATAACTGATACGGCCACTGGTGATTCAGTACCCGATGGCGAGATCGGGCAAATTGAAGTCAGAGGCCCCAATGTCTTCCAGGGTTACTGGGACATGCCCGAAAAAACTCGTGAAGAGCTGCGCCAAGATGGGTTTTTTATTACCGGAGATCTGGGGCGTAAAGACGAAGAAGGTTACATCTATATTGCTGGACGCAACAAGGATCTAATTATATCTGGCGGTTACAACATATATCCCAAGGAAATTGAAAAACTTCTGGATGAGCAAGCTGGCGTGGCGGAAAGTGCTGTGGTTGGTATCTTCCATCCTGACTTTGGTGAAAGCCCTGTTGGTTTTCTGGTAGCGAAACCGGGTGCTATTCTTGATACAAAGGAGTTGAACAACGTTATCGTCAATCATTTTGCTCGCTTCAAGCATCCCCAAAGACTCCTCATTATCAAAGAATTACCGCGTAATTCTATGGGAAAAGTTCAAAAAAAAGTATTGCGTGAGAAATATGGGGATTTGTTCAAATAATTTAAGGTCTCTTGAAAACTCAGTCAAATTGCTGGGGGTCACAAGGGCTTGAGTCGGAAATAAAGGAGTTTTTGATCCATTGACCTGATTTTATTGCACCACTTGTAGATATAAAAATCCCACAGCCATCGAACATGTTATTTGCGAATTCTCCGATGTAGGTATCACCCGTTTTTAGGTCAACTGATTTAGCAAGCCCGTTCAGTTTATCTTCTCGCCAAATTCCCGAATAAGTTACACCCCAAGGTGCTTTAAAAGTACCGAAACAACCATCCCAAAAGAGTGATTTTCCCTTCGGGCAGGATACGGAAGATGCTCTCCTATTTTGAAGCTTTTTCTCAAAATTTGTAAATTCCTCAGATTTTTTTACACCAAGAACACGAATTGGTAGGGGATCTTTGTCTATGACGGATACATCGATTACTGGCCGTTTTTCCCGTACTATAGAACTATCAAAGTCCTGCTGCGAAACTAAATTATAAATTGACAATGGTAAAATTACATTGGGCAAATTGGGGTACTGGGTTGTTTGGGTAGCCACAGGTATAAGTTCTTGCAGTTCAATGGAGTGTTCGGCACGCCAATCCTGTTTCCAAATGTTTAAATAGCCTGCTAACGCTAAAGCGATGAGGCCGAAACAGAGGCCTACAAGAAGCGAAATTATAAACTGAGGAAAGCTGCGCTTCATTTCGACATTTCTCAAATATTTCGTAAAGCCGACCATTGTGGTGATGTGAGGATGTAAATTTGATTGTATATAGGTAGGATGCTAGATGTCTACAATTCAGTGAAAATAAATATTACTCGGATGACATTTCGGAATGCTTTTTCAAGGGCTCTTATATGCGGTAAGTGGTACTCTCTGTCTTCTGATTTTTATTACAAATTAACCGGCATGGATTGATTTCTGTTTAGAAACGAACTTTTGATAATCCTGTTTTGTGAGCTCCGCTCTTAATTTAGCTTCTGTGATAATTTTTTGAGTTTGCCATTCTTCATGGTCGAGGTCGTGCCATCCTATACAATATTGCGTGGGCGAGCGACCACATTCACAAATTTTCATTTCTTCTCCCGGTGGTTGGGGCGGCTAAACCAATTTTCCATGATTGATTTCTTAGAGTTGATGCAGAAAAAATCAATGATGTACAGTGTTTCTTGGTTCGTAGTGGAATTAACCTGATCGATTTTTTTGACTTTGAATTTGAGATTTAAGCCAACTTTTATTCTATATAAGAAGAGACTCGAAAAAACTCGCAAACTTAGCTGAGTCTAGCGGCAGTTACATAATTAGCGGGACTAAACTTTCCTCAGCAATTCTGTGGTATTCTATTACTGGAGCTAATTGGTTATCAACAATACTCCCACAAATATGGCAGCAAGTAATAGTTCAATTTTCCATAAAATTAAAAGCCTTGAGTTTAAAATAGACCTATTACTAAAGGATTTATTCCACGCTGAAAACACCAGCGCTTTAGCTGCCTCGGTATTCATTTTACTGCCTTTTTTATAGCAGCATAGTCAGCGATGCATTTTCATCAATCTTTAATATTTTTAAAGCTCTCTGAGTTGCAAAAATGACTCATAAATACCGTGAAATGACAGCACGAAGTTTTGTGCAGAGAACTAGGAACCCGGCTTTTGACTGCTGTTGAAGGACTTCCTGGTATTTCTCGATTTAGAAAATATCTAAAAAAATTTAGAATATCTAAGTCTTTTTATTCAAATGATTACGATACTAAGGAGTTCAGAAATTTCATTAAGTTTTTTAGTATCAGTGATAAATTTGCAGATTGCAATGATAGGAAGAGAAAGGTTAAACTGCACCGGCGGATATACTAAGTAACTGGGAGTGAGGTATGGCTGGGATTCTCTTTTTCGTTATTGGTTTAATTACTGTTATTGCAATCGGCGCTGTTTGGGCTCTGAAACCACCAAACGATGACGGGTATTAATGAGTAATTCTATTTTATTGAACTGCCACTTTAGTGTTCTACACGTCATAATATCGCTACCTAAAAAGCCCGAGAACTTCGCTAGATCTCTATTTTAAAATTTAAATGGAAATGCTTTACATTTCGCTTTGTAGGATAAAGTAGTACCGGTCAAAGTTTTGATATTGGATAAAGCAGTAATAATTGTTGTTGGAAAATTGAACGCAAACTTTAGCTCTTTCGGTAAGACGATTTTCCCAAAAGGTCCTAGTCGATGGCGGGGCTTAACTTGAGGCCGTGTGCATCTAAGAAGTATACACAAGGCTGATAGAAAACTGTAGTATCTGGTATTAAAGTTAGTTCATTTTTTATTCCCAAAATGAAAATAAACCAGCTGCGCAGCGGGCCAGGCTCTATAAATTAGTTCGCAAATACTGAACAGTAAGACGCGTGATACTTAAGAAGTTGTTCTAGAATCTTTTATGGCAAAAGACGTCACTTAATTAAATGTACCTGTTTTACCTTCCGCTGGTTGTTAAAACCCTTGGATTTATTTGTTTTTTGGTAGGCTTTTATAAATTGCCCTCATGAACACCCTATTTTTTGAATTAAGCCTGTTCTCTCACTTTTCTTGTATGAACTGGACAAGAATTATTTTCTTGGATATTTTGAGATTTTGTTAATCCACCAAAGCAGTTTTTTTATGTGAGGTACAGGTAAATTAGTAGTAAAAATTGGCGGTCAGAGGTAACTGGATGTAAAAAGACCCCCGCAGAAGTGCCCTACTGCAGAGGCTTTTCTAAGCGCTCCGACCTTAGTGTTGAAGGAAACCGGCGCGTTTAAACTTTCTAGCAATTTTTGGACCAGTTCAAATAACTTTGAGAATTTTTTATAAACGAATGGCAGTCTATTTCAGTCATTGTTCAATGGTATAATAAAAATTAATTGCTATACTTAGCTGGACTTATCGCACAGACGTAGGTTTCTGTTCTGTTGCTGTAATGCAGAGATTTTAGTTAGAAAGATCTTTTACGCCGTTTCAATGGCTGAAAATTGATACTTATTCTCCCATCAGTCCGCTAAAGTATAAATTGATTTATCAGACAGTGAACAAAACTAGTATCAGCTTACGCAATGCCAAAATTTACATCACGGCACAGTCAATAAGTCTGTATTGCGAAAAATAAAATCAAGGATGCCTTCATGCGGGCCGACATAGGAGTTTGTATTTTAACTAAATTTGGGAAATTTGGAGATTTTCATCAAGTTTACCTACCAACGCACCAAACATATAACCGGATCACGAGGCATGGATTAAGTTCAATAAATTCAATATCAGCCTGTAGCGCTTTTATGTTTTTGATCTTGACCAACATTACCGTATTTAAAAGAAAGGCTAGATCTTTAGGTAGACCTAGCCTCATAATTCAAACTCTATTGCCTCTTAAAGCAAAGTAGAGACCACCTACCCACAAGAAAACATGAAGATTATCATACAATATAACGTCCATGAAACTCTCTGGTTGGCTGGTCCAAATTACACCAGTGGTGATCGAACACATAGTTATGCCACTAAAACGTGAAAGCACATCACTGCAGTCGCTAATATAGGGTAAATGGGAAATAGCTTTAAGTGACATGAAAGCTGCTGCTAGTAAGCCTAAACCTGCACCGAGTTCTCCATAAGCCACAAACCACCAGACGAGGTACGGCAGTTCATAGGTAGAGGCATCGTCTGCTGTGACTGGAAATTTCGAAAGGCCTTGTTGGATGAAAACAACCGCTAATGGGATGCGCAAAAGCCAGTGGCTAGCACAAAATTCGGGGATGCTAGTCGTTATTCTTTTGAGAATTAAATCCATCGTATTTTCCTTTGTAATTAAATTTTTATGAACAGCCCAACGAAGGCGGCTACCATTAACAAGAAAAAAATTATAGTGGACCAGATTGCGAAAGCCATCCACAAGTCTCGTTTTGCCCGTTGAATGTGATCGTTGTCGCTCATTAAAAAGCCTCTTTTTTGTTAATTAGTATCGATTGCGTCCAAGGAGGCGAAATTTCTAACTTCTAGGTGGCTGTTAAAAGTGTCTTTTAAACCCACTCATGGTCTGCTACACATACCGACCTAGATACCAAGATACGTAAGGTCAGGATCAATCGTCACCGTATATTCGGGTTAGTCGATTTTACGAGTTCCGCGTACAGGTAAATGACCTATCGGTCCACTCACCAGTTCAAAATTTGCACTTATTTCTAGAAATCGCTCGACTTGCTTGAAATGAAGAAAAACCTGTTCCACAATTTCTCCCGTTGATTTGTTGAAAAAATAGTAGTTTTGCATGTTGCTGCCTAATTTTACTGGACCTACTTGTTTACGAAAAATTTTACGGACTGGATCAATTTTTAGCCTGACGTTTGATATTTTAAGCTTTTTTGGGTAATTCAGCTCGCTTGGTCACCAACTGGCATATTGTAATTTTTGTCCAGGATGACTGTTTAAATGATATCCGCGTTCCTACTGATTAGAACAGGAAGTGTCATGCGATGGCTTTGACTGGGTGCCTTATTAACGCGTGGGCTGTGTCAATTCGACCGGCTATGGTAAATCCGACTATGTGGAGCAATAAAAGTATAATTTTAGTGGTATGAGGTGCTACTCCCAACGGTCTTTCATGACCGGTGATAAGATTACAATTCTCGTCTACTAGCAAAAGCTAGCTAGAAATAAATTTATTAATTTGCGATGTAATTTTTTATATTCGCACAAATGTATCAGTTCAGCTGTAAGAGATATAGTGCCATCGACCTTTACTAATCTGCATAGAAAAAATACCTTTTATGCTGTCTTTTGTTGTTAAGATAAAGTACGGGCAAAATTGAGAAGTGGAGCGCGTAGATGGCTACCTACTTAAAAACAGTGCTTCGTTATGTGGATACCAAGAATGGCGAACCAGCGCCTTACAGTTACCAGTATCAAAATAAGGTCGATCCAAAAAAATATGACCCAAATAAGTTGATGGATTGCAAGAAGGTTGAATGGGGAGAGACAGTAGCCAGCCACGCAATTTCATGGTGATTTAGTGCGCTAGAATAGTGATTCACTCGCCGCCTCGCTAGATTTCTCTTCTATAATACAGTTGGGTGGTTAAAAATGAATGATGCGAATGTAACGTGATAATGGTTGCTCTTGAGGATACCTAATTCCAAAGGGTCTGTCACGCAAAGCATTTGTTGGGCTTGATGATCACCCCGATATTCTTAAGATGTTAAGACAGTACTAATCAATTTAATGTTAAACTACATGGCCTAAGATAGCTGTTAAGTTGGGAAAAAGTCCACATAAGCTGGTAAGCAAGCAAAAAGTCGTTTCTAATAGTACAACGACCGTAAATGCAGTAAAGTAAAACGACCTGGTAAGCCTGATTGATCAGCGTCATTATATCTTATAAGAATTTTAAGATAGTTTTTAGCTTTTAAAAAATCTTTGGAGGAGGGGCTATGACCCGAAACTTAGATGCCTGGGAGCGGCGTTAAAAATTGCTTATTGGGGTGATAAATCGATCGCAAACATTTTATGCATATGCTCATGAATGATCCACTCTTCGGTCTAACCTTGAGGTAAAACTAATATATCTCCCACACCAATTTCTTGAGATCCATTGCCATCAGAATTAATGACCGAAGCTTGCCCTTGAAATTATGTGAGAATATTCACGTGCTGCTGTGCGATCAGCTGTAAAGTGTCCAAGTTGGCACTCCTAAATGCCAAGCTTGGAGTGATCATCAGCGGGCGTCCAAAGTATTTTAGTGGTCTTTCGTTGACCTTAAGTGATAGACGTGGTTTTATCAGTGAAGTTTGGCAAAGCATTATTTGATAGATCGGCGAAAACTTTAAGTGTAGTCATTTTAATTAAAACCATTTTTGTTAAGGTTTTCTGGAATGGATTGTCGGAGTCTAGCTCACGACATTTACCTCCGTAACTCTTAACTAAACACTATATTACCTTGTTTATTATTAAATGGTAAACATAAAAATTAAAGTTATTCTTAAGATATTAGGCTTTTGCATAATATCGCGAACTCTTAACCGTTTTACTTTTTTCATCCATGGCTATTTATCAAAAAAATTCAGTATTATCAATAGGTTTACTGCGATTACTCGATCAAATAAAAAGGGAACATAAGATGGCTCTGAATTGTAAGGAGAAAACCTAAGACTGGTATCAGGTTTATACTGTGTTAGAGAGCGAATCGAGCTAAGAAAATCCTCAAAAGTAAATCAAGAATTTAGAGAGAGGGCGCCCAAAAAACTACCGATTGATCAAGCATAATTCTCTGGTAGTGACGCACTGCAATTTTGCAGTCACGAAGCGCGGCATGCACCATCAATTTCCGATCAG
>CACPHA010000040.1 GCA_902633655.1 Paracoccaceae bacterium | reverse complement strand
CTGGCGGAGTTGAAAGCATGAGCCGTGCCCCTTTCGTGATGCCGAAGGCAACAACGCCGTTTAGCCGAACCAGTGAAGTGTTTGACACTACTATCGGTTGGCGGTTTGTGAACCCAAAAATGAAGGCTAATTATGGTACCGACTCGATGCCTGAGACAGCGGACCATGTAGCAGAAGATTATAAAGTCAGTAGAAAAGACCAGGATGCTTTCGCCGTTAGATCGCAAACTCGTTACGCTGCTGCGGATGCTGCAGGTATGTTTGATGACGAGTTATTGCGGGTGGAAATTCCGCAACGTAAAGTTGATCCCATTATCTTTGAAAAAGATGAGCACCCACGTGATGGGAAACTCGAGGAAAAACTCACTGTTTTAAAGGGGATCAATGGGCCGGAGAAGTCGGTTACGGCAGGCAACGCTTCTGGTGTTAATGATGGTGCTGCTGCGATATTACTGGCAAACGAAGATATTGCAAAAGACAGTGAACCCCTTGCACGTGTGGTTGGGATGGTAGCCGCTGGCGTTGAACCTCGCGTCATGGGGATTGGCCCAGTTCCGGCAACAAAAAAGCTTTTGGGGAGGACTGGGCTTACAATTGACCAAATGGATGTAATTGAGCTCAATGAAGCGTTCGCCAGCCAGGCGCTTGCAACTCTGCGTGACCTTGGTATCCCAGATGATGCGCCGCATGTTAATCCAAACGGCGGAGCTATCGCGCTCGGCCATCCTCTGGGCATGTCTGGCACACGGCTTGTCATGACTGCTGCGTATCAACTGCGCCGTATAAAAGGTCGCTACGCTCTCTGTACCATGTGCGTGGGGGTTGGGCAGGGAGTTGCCCTCATTATTGAAAGACCGTAAAGGAGAACTCTATGTACGCTCAAATGGTAAAATCAACGGGCGAAACTGTTGTTGCTAAAGAAAAGCTGAGCCCCAAAGAAAGAGAGTTCCAGGACCGTATCGATCGAGGTGAAAAAATTGAACCTAAAGATTGGATGCCAGAGGAATATCGCAAGAACTTGATCCGTCAGATTGGCCAACATGCCCACTCTGAAATTGTTGGGCAACTACCGGAGGGTAACTGGATAACCCGCGCTCCCACGCTCGAGCGAAAAGCAAACCTGCTTGCTAAAGTACAAGATGAAGCAGGCCATGGACTTTATCTTTACTGCGCGGCTGAAACCCTCGGTGTGAGTCGCGATGAATTGTTTGACATGCTCCATAAAGGAAAGATGAAGTATTCTTCTATCTTTAATTATCCGACACTTACGTGGGCGGATATGGGGGCTATAGGATGGCTTGTAGATGGTGCAGCCATAATGAACCAAGTGCCATTGCAGCGTACCTCTTACGGCCCTTACGCAAGGGCTATGGTTCGTATTTGTAAAGAAGAAAGTTTCCATCAGCGTCAAGGTTTTCAAATAATGCTTACTATGGCGCAAGGGACCGAAGATCAAAAACGCATGGCGCAGGACGCACTTAATCGTTTTTGGTATCCTTCTTTGATGATGTTTGGTCCATCTGATAAAGACAGTGTGCATTCTGCACAGTCTATGGCTTGGAAAATCAAGATGAATTCGAATGATGAACTTCGTCAAAAGTTTGTTGATGAGATTGCACCTCAGGCAGCTTTTCTGGGGTTGAATATTCCTGATGACGATCTTGTGTGGAATGAAAAGACCGGACATCATGACTACTCCGAACCAGATTGGGATGAGTTTTTCCAGGTGATTTCTGGCAATGGACCTTGCAATAAAGAGCGTTTAGATGCTCGTAAAAAGGCATGGAACGATGGTGCTTGGGTGCGTGATGGAATGTTGGCTCATGCTAGAAAAAAAGCAATGCGCAAGGTCGCGGAGTAACAATACATGACAGTATCAGAAGAATGGCCTCTTTGGGAAATTTTCATCCGCGGTCAGCATGGGATGAGCCATCGTCATGTTGGTTCACTTCATGCAGTTGACGCGGAGCATGCAATCAAAAATGCTCGCGATGTATATACGCGGCGTAACGAGGGGGTGAGTATCTGGGTTGTAGAGGCCTCAAATATTTCGGCGTCAAGCCCGTCAAATAAGGGACCCCTATTTGACCCATCACGGGATAAGGTATATCGCCACCCAACGTTTTATGACCTCCCCGATGAAGCTGGAAATATGTAGTGAAAGAAACTGCGTCTCAAATTTTTGACTTCTTGTTAAGGCAAGGAGACAACGTGCTAGTACTAGGCCATCGCACTTCGGAATGGTGCGGAGTTGCCCCGGCTTTAGAAGAAGATATTGCTTTGGCAAACATTGCTCTTGATCTGATTGGGCAGGCAAAGCTTTGGTTGGAGTACGCTGGGGAAGTTGAAGATGCTGAGCGTACCGCTAACACTCTTGCGTTTCGTAGAGATTTTTATGATTTTCGAAATCTACTTATGCTTGAATTACCTAACGAAGACTATGCACGTACGATAATTCGACATTTCCTATTCGATGCTTTTCAAGTGCCTTGGCTAGAAGCTCTCGCAGCTTCTTCTGATGAGACCATTTCAAGCATTGGACAAAAAACTGTTAAAGAAGCTAATTATCACCTAGAGCGATCTCAGGATACGGTAGTTGCGCTGGGAGATGGAACCGAGGAAAGCAATACACGCATGCAAAAAGCGTTGCATGATCTCTGGCCTTATGCTGGTGAAATGTTCCAAGATGATGAAATTGACCGAATGATGCAGGGCGAAAGTATAGCGCCGTTACCTTCATCTATGAAAAAGGCCTGGGAGTTAAGGGTGGAGCGTGTCTTCAATGACGCCTTTTTAATCTTACCTGATAGTGATTTTTCCCATTCGGGGGGTCGACAAGGAATTCGTCATACGGAACACCTTGGTCATATGCTTGCGTCAATGCAATTTCTTCAAAGAGCTTATCCGGGTGCCTCATGGTAACCTTGAAAGCGCCTACCATTGACCAAATTTGGGATTGGCTTGAAGAAGTACCTGACCCAGAAATTCCGGTTATTTCAGTTGTCGACCTTGGTGTTATACGAGATGTTTTGGTGGACGGTTCAAGCGTTGAAGTGATCATTACACCTACCTATACAGGTTGCCCAGCGATGAGTGTAATCTCTTTTGATATAGAAAAGGCATTGGCGAAAAAAGGGGTCACCGAACTTACACTTAAAACAAAAATTGCACCACCGTGGACCACAGATTGGCTTAGTGAGAAAGGCCGTGCCCGTCTTGAGGAGTTTGGCATTGCGCCGCCTCTAAAATCCGGCAGTCCTGAACGCTGTCCGCAATGTAAGTCCAGTAGTGTGGAGCTTGTAAGTCAGTTCGGGTCAACCCCTTGTAAGGCGCAATGGAGGTGCAGAGACTGCTTTGAGCCATTTGATTACTTCAAATGTATTTAGGTAAGATTACATGGTAGAATTTTATCCGTTGACCGTCTGTGAAATCCATAAAACAATCCGGGATGCCGTAGTTGTCAGTCTTCAGCCTACTATTGGTGGAAATTTCAGCTTTATGCAGGGGCAGTATCTTACTTTTCGCAAGAAATTTGACGGAGAAGAGCTACGCCGTTCTTACTCAATCTGTTCGGGTAAAGACGATGGTCAGCTTCAAGTTGGGATAAAGCGTGTGGATGGTGGTGCTTTCTCAAGTTGGGCTAACTCGGAACTGCGTACTGGTGATATTTTGGAAGCTATGCCACCTATGGGAAATTTCTATACCCAGGCAGGCCGACACGATGCACATTACCTTACCTTTGCAGGCGGGTCAGGTATTACACCGGTCCTATCAATCCTTAAAACTGGGCTTGCAAGAGAGCCAGAGGCAAAGTTTACGTTGGTTTATGCAAACCGAAATATTAATACGATAATGTTTCGAGAGGAGCTTGAGGACTTAAAAAATTTTTATTTGGGGCGCTTGAGCATAGTCCATATTCTTGAAGACGAGAGTCAGGACATTGACCTATTCAAGGGCCGTGTTGACGGCGAAAAATGCGCAAAACTTTTTGATAGTTGGATTGATATAAAAAGCGTAGATATTGCATTCATCTGCGGTCCTGAGGCTATGATGCATGCGATATCGAAGGCATTAAAAGTTTATGGTTTGGACGAAAGACAGATTCGTTTTGAACGTTTTATAGGTAGTCAAAAGGGACGAGTTAAAAAGCGCCTTAAGACGCAAGAAAAAGTAGAAGACGGAGTGCCAGGCAGAGTAACAATTGGAGGTGAAACACGCAGTTTAATTATACAAAGTGACACTAGTCTTTTACAAGCTGCTTTAGATAATAATATTGATGTACCATATTCGTGCCGCGCCGGTGTATGTTCGACCTGCAAAGCCAAGATCACTGAAGGTGAGGTCGAGATGATAGCAAATCACGCATTGGAAGATTATGAAGTTGAAGCCGGCTTTGTGTTAACCTGCCAATGTTATCCTCTTTCAAAAATAATTATTTGGGACTACGATCAAGCAGGTCATTGAATGATTTCAAAATGTGCGGCTCCTGAAACAGTCAACTCTGTTATCGTGATAGCGTATTCTTCTCTGGCCTTGCGATCTGCATTTGGATTCCAGATGTAGTACCAGTTCAGCATCCCGAATAAGGACATGTTGATATTACGCAAAACCATCCGATTATGTTTAATCTTGGGAGGTACAATCTCGATTAGTACATCATTCACGATTGCCACCATATTGCGCTGGTATTGTTTTAAAATCTCTTGCTGCTCTTTTCGCAATAATGGTAAGCCTTCGGTTTGAATTTTATGTTGATGATCCATGCCATCGTAAGCAAAAAGGACTTCTCGAGTAATCGCGCTCAATTTATCTTTGGCGCTCAAATTATCAAGAGGCAAGTTGCATATATGATTGCTCAAGGATGATAGGTAACTATCAAGAATATCAAAGAGCAGAGAGTCTTTGCTTGAATAGTAGTGATAGATATTTGCTTTTGAAATTCCGCAGTTTTTTGCAACTTCACTCATTGGTGCGCGTGCTATTCCTTCTCGAGCAAACACTTCTGCTGCCGCCTTTAAGATCAGAAGCCTTTTTTCACCATAGTCCTTTGCAATAGTACGGGCCAAAGGTTTTAGTCTTTAGCTCTAAGGTCAATAACACGGCGCGCTTTACCTTGTGAACGCTCAACGCTACCGGGTGCACCAACATCAACGATTACACTGATCCCAATGGTATCTTTAATCCGCTGTTGTAATGAGGTTCCAGGATTTTCTCCGCCTGTTGCCTGAGGTGTTGATTCCACCAAAACTTTCATTTTGTCCATTGGTCCGTCCTTGGATACTTCAATCTGAAAATATGGAGCAAGTGATTCATTCTCCAAAACGAGTTCTTCTACCTGCGTTGGAAAGACATTGACACCACGCAGAATAATCATGTCATCGGACCGTCCTGTCACCTTTTCCATGCGCCTCATCGACCGGGCTGTTCCCGGCAAGATCCGCGTCAGATCCCGCGTTCGATAGCGAACCATCGGAAAAGCCTCTTTGGTAAGTGTGGTAAACACTAATTCCCCCATCTCCCCGTCTTCAACAGGCTCACCGGAGTCGGGGTTGATAATTTCTGGATAAAAGTGATCTTCCCAAATATGTAGACCATCCTTTGTTTCAACGCATTCATTTGCGACACCAGGTCCAAGAATTTCTGATAGTCCATAAATATCAACTGCATGCATATCAAAGGCGTTCTCAATTTCTTCTCGCATGGAGTTTGTCCATGGTTCTGCACCAAAAATAGCAACTTCTAGTGATGTATCTCTTGGATCTAGTCCCATTTTGTTAAATTGTTCTAGAATATTCAGCATGTAAGAAGGTGTAACCATGATAGTGGAGGGCCGAAAATCCTTGATAAGGGTGACTTGGCGTTCAGTCATGCCACCTGAAACAGGGACCACTGAGCATCCTAAACGTTCGGCGCCATAGTGAGCTCCGAGCCCTCCGGTGAATAATCCGTATCCGTAAACGATGTTGACGAGATCACCGGGTCTAGTGCCACTTGCTCGCATAGATCTGGCCACCAAATTGGCCCACATATTAACATCGTTTTTAGTGTAACCAACAACAGTCGCTTTGCCTGTTGTACCTGATGATGCGTGAATCCTAAGAATCTGTTCGCGCGGCACTGCGAAGAGTCCAAAGGGATAATGATCTCGAAGATCGGTTTTGTGGGTAAATGGGAATTTAGAAATGTCAGATAGTGTTTTAAGGTCATTCGGGTGCACACCCGCCTCATCAAAACGCTTTTTGTACATACCAACGTTGTCATAAGCATGGCAAAGAGACCAGTGCATTCGGGAAAGTTGTAGCGACTGAATTTCGTCTCTGGAAGCTATTTCAATGGGATCTAATGTACTTCTATCCGGTGTCAGATCTTTCATTAAATTCTCCTATTCTTCAAATAGCTGACCTCTTATGGCCCGGGAACACCCCCTGAATTCCGCGATTACATGACCATCCTGATTTGTCACTTTAGCATCATAAACGCCATTCTTGCCCGTCAAACTGACTTCGTGGGCGTGTGCAGTAAGGGTATCTCCCAAAGTGCCCGGTGAAACAAAGCTGATGGTATTGTGTTGCGCAACTGTAGATTGGTTTCGGCTATTGCAGGCAAAAGCAAAAGCAGTATCAGCCAGGGTAAAAATAATCCCGCCATGACATATGCCGTGGCCGTTAGTGTGATGCTTTTCTACTTGAAGTGACATGATGGCTCGGCCCTCACCAACATCTTCCAAAGCGATGCCTATCCACGGACTGGAGTTGTCACTTTTCCACATTGCTGCTGCAGATTTGTCAGCTCTCTCCTTTGGCGTCATATCAATCTTTCGCGTTCTCTTATCAATTCTTGATTTTTATGAGGGCTCGAACTAACGATGTAAAGTATAAACCGACCAGGCGGTCAATGATTGTAGCTTTATGCTTTGCGGTGCAAACCAGCATTTTTGAGCGTAGAGTTTTGCGTCGATATGTGGGATTAAAACTTATTAAGTTGGCAACCCAAGTTAAATAGAGGAAATTTAATGGCAATCCAGGATGTTAGAAGTTTTGCAACGGGTGTGTGGATTGATTGCAACGAAGCTGCTCGTACAATCCATTCTGCTATCACAGGTAAAACCATTGCGCGCGCTGGAAATGATACGCTCGATGTTGCCGGAATGTTGGAATACGCAAAAAAAGTGGGTGGACAGAACCTGCGGAAAATGAACTTTCATGCCAGAGCAAAAATGCTGAAGGCGATAGCGCAAAGTCTTACTGAGCATAAAAAAGCACTTTATCAAATTTCTTTTTCCACCGGGGCAACGCAAAAAGATCATCTCATTGACATAGACGGTGGGATAGGAACCTTATTTGCCTATTCATCTATGGCGCGGCGAGAGATGCCAAACTCGGACATTTACCTTGACGGTAAAGTAGAACGCTTATCACGCAATGGCACCTTTTTAGGCCAGCATGTCTGTACTGCTCTTCAGGGAGTCGCTATCCATGTGAATGCTTTCAACTTTCCGGTATGGGGAATGCTGGAAAAGCTTGCGCCAGCTTTTCTCGCAGGTGTTCCTGCTATTGTAAAGCCTGCAACCGCAACTTGTCACGTTACAGAACTTTGTGTCCGTATTATGCTAGATAGCGGATTGCTCCCTGAAGGGACATTGCAGTTAGTTTCTGGCGATCTGGGTAATATGCTAGATCATCTCACGCCGCAAGACATTGTCAGTTTTACAGGCTCGGCTGAAACTGCACTTTTGTTACGCTCGCATCCTAGAATCCTGAGCAATGCAACGCGGTTTATCGCTGAGCAAGATAGCCTGAACGCGTCTATACTTGGACCTGACGCAGCACTAGGTACGGTTGAGTTTGATCTGTTTACTAAAGAAGTAATCCGAGAAATGACAACGAAGGCGGGGCAAAAATGTACGGCAATTAGGCGCATTTTGGTTCCAGAGCCGCAATTAGAACCCATGATAGAAAGACTCAAATCAGGACTATCAGAAGTTATAACTGGTGATCCGAGGCTTGAAACCACAGGCATGGGAGCGTTGGTGTCGCAGTCGCAAAAGCAAGATGTTTTGAAAAAAATTCGGCTTTTGGAGAAAGACACAGAGTGTATTTTAGGAGATCCGGAGACCTTTACAGTTGAAGGTAAAGAATTGCAAGATGGAGCATTTATTCCTCCCATTTTGCTTTACTGCAATGATCCTGACAGTGCTAAATATGTGCACTCTGTTGAAGCGTTCGGACCTGTATCAACAATTATGGCCTATCGGGATATTGATCATGCTTCAACTCTTTTAAACAATTCTAAAGGAAGCCTGGTTGCCTCTGTAATTACAAATGATGCTGATGTTGCGCGCGAGGTTACAATGAATAGTGGGGCTTTCCATGGCCGACTTTATTTTAATAACCGAGTTTCCATGAAGGAAAGCACCGGTCATGGCTCACCTTTGCCACATATGATCCACGGAGGTCCAGGGCGTGCTGGAGGAGGAGAAGAAATGGGTGGGATCCGCGGTGTGATGCATTACATGCAAAGAACTGGGATTCAAGGAAGCCCGGAAATTTTGAGCCAGATTGGTCGAAAATGGGTGCCGGGAGCCTATGAAATCACCGAACAGGATCATCCTTTTACGCGTAAATTTGGTAGTCTTAAGATCGGGGAAACACTTGCAACCGGATCACGTCAGATTTCAATGGCGGACATCGAAAAATTTGCTTATTTCACTGGTGATACGTTTTACGCACATATGGATGAAGAAGCTGCCAAACGAAACCCCTTCTTTCCTGGCCGGGTTGCGCATGGTTACCTGCTATTAAGTTTTGCGGCAGGTTTGTTTGTAGAACCAAACGAAGGCCCGGTACTCGCAAACACTGGTCTTGATAACCTTCGCTTTATGAAACCGGTTCAAGCTGGTGATAAAATAAACGTGCGTTTGACGGTCAAACACAAAACGCCGCGAAATGAAGAGTATGGTGAGGTAAGATGGCATGTGAACATACTAAACCAGGGTAATGAATTGGTTGCGGAGTATGATTTACTTACAATAAATGCGCGTTAGTGCATGGTAGCTGATGAAAATTAAGAAAATTCATTTTTAATTTCTGGTTAATAAGCTTTGCATGATGTTACTTATGGCGACCGGGTCAACGAACTACACGAAAGAAAATTCATTTTGACAAATGTTCGCACATTCATAGACGCACTTACTGCTCTTGAAAATATCAAGACATGGTCTTTTATAGTTACGGTATTCGGTGATCTCGACAGTGATAATCAGTTGCCGTTGTCTGGTAAAGATATCGGAAGTATCATGGCTCACATTGGGATTAAACCTGAGGCTGTTCGCGTTGCTTTACATCGCCTTAAACGTGATGGTTGGATTAACACAGAGAAATCGGGTCGTGAAGTCCTGTATTTTCTATCGAGGCGCGGTTTGGCCGAAACCGCTTGTGTTTACGAAGACGTTTACAGTCATACTGTCAAGTATCCTCAAGGTTGGCAACTGGTCTTTGAGGAAGGAGAGCCAGCTTTTTGTGGCATTCGACTTTCCCGTAATTTAGGGATTTTACCTAAGGATCGTGTCATTGAATTTAAAGACGCGGTGATGTTGGAGTTTGTTGATCAAAATCTACCCAAATGGCTTGAGCACCTAATAGTAGCGCCTCCAACGCTTGAAATCGCCCGGAGGTTAGAAAAACTTTTGAATGGTTATCAAGCCATGACGAAACCATCAGCATCATTAGATCTGATTGCAATACGCCTCTTATTTTTGCATCATTGGCGCAAACTAGCGCTTCGCAACGCGGTTTGGGCCCATATTGGATTGTTTGAAAATGGACCACTTTCAAGTTGCCATAAAAGAATTACGTCTCTGCTAGCAGACACTCCAAAGCTCGCGAGTCTCTTAACCAGTCGCTAAACTGAATTGCCATGACATCTGTTCAGAATTTTCGATAATCACGGAAGCGGTTGTTAAATATTTCTTATAAAGCTTTCGGTTTATGCCGCTAGGTAATTAACTACCTGGTACAAAACTATGCTAATCAAGGATTTCAAATAAATTTAAAAATCCTAATATGACCGTTGCAGCATGGACGCTCGGGATGAAAGATAATAGTGAACTTCATACTGTGCTTCCGCATATATCAGCAGGTTTTGCAGCTTGTGTTGCAGGTTCTTCCGTTGTCTGTACAGCAATAGTGATGCAATCCTTAAATCCTATAGAAGCCACGTTTCTTCGCTATGCCGTTGCGTTCATTTGCATTCTTCCATTTTGTTGGCTGTATTGGAAACGTTTTATCAAAATATCTCCGAAGGATTTTTTTGCTATATTATTTCTAGGTTTGATGTTTTTTTTCACATTTCCTTTAACTTTCAATAAAGCTTTACAGCTTACTACTGCCGCCCATGGCGCCTTGATCCTTGCCGTGCTTCCGAGCCTATCGCTTTTGTTTGGTGTTTTTTTTCGGGTTGAGAAGCTAAACTATTACAAACTAATTGGTTGCATAATTGCAGTCGCTGGGGTTGCGATTGGCGTGTCTAGCGGGCTTACGAAAACTGCCTATTCTACCAAAATTATTTTTGGTGACATTATTATGTTTTTGGCAATTATACAGGGCGCGGCATTCACTGTTATCTCGAAAAAATACTTCGAACGATATGGGTCATGGCTTGTTTGTATTCTAGCCATTGCACTTGCTTTTCTCGTCCCGGCACCTGTCATTCTAAGCGCCTACGGGCTCTCTTGGGTATTAGGGGTTGGGCAAAACGAACTGCTGTTGCTATTATTTTTAGGTAGTTTAGGAGTTCCGGTCCAATTTGGTCTCTTTGCTTGGAGCATTTCTAAACTCGGTCCGTCAAGAGCGTCAATGTATATTGTTTTGACGCCTCTCTCGGGCACTGCACTTGCTATTATCATTTTAGGTGAGACGGTGACAGTAAATTTCTTGATCGGACTATTTTTTGTGACTTATGCGATTTATATCGCTAATCAGCTCAATGAATAGTGGTTCAAATTTCATATGATAATGGAAGAATTTGGGGGCTTGTATTGCCACTATCCGGCAAATAGATAGGTGTATCTCCTATAGAAAAAGATTTAAAAGTGTTCGCTATAGCTCGAACCGCAGAAGCCATATCAGTTCTTGCAACAAAGTGCCCAAGACAATGGTGAGCCCCGCCACCAAACCCATGATGCCGTCTTTGTTGCAAGTGAATGTCAAACTCGGGTAAATTACCAAGTGCTGGATCTTTTGCGCTAGAATGGACAAGGAGGTGAACAGTCACTCCCTTCGCAAATAAAATACCATCAAATTCAAAGCTCTCGATAATTTCACGCGTTGCCCAAGTTGTAGTTGGCCAGGCGCGGATGGCTTCTTCGACAGCATTTGGAATTAGTGATGGGTCAATCCTTAGATCTTGCCATTGTGTCGGATGGCGCGCAAAGAGCGCCATCAAGAACCCAAGCCGGCCACGTGTTGTATCTACACTGCCGAAAATCACAATTACGATCAGATCTATTAAGTCCTGATAAGAAATTCCCTCAAATTGATCCCAATAAGTTACGAGGCGACCTACCAAGTTGCTAGTATTTGGTGCGACTTTGGCATTTGAAATTAATTCAACTGCCAGTTCAGATAGCCTATTGCAAGCTGCATTAATTTTGACTTCATGGGTTTTGTAATTAAGTCCCATAGCAAGCCCAAGTATACTTGCGTCGTGGGCAACTGATGGCCATCTCTCAGCAGGAAGACCGAGCAAAATGCAAATTGCCTGGCCAGAAAAAGGCATTGAAAATTCACTTTGAAATTCGCAGGAACTTTTTTGCCTTAATATACCACAAAGGTTCTGCGCAATAATGTTGAACTGAGATCTTAGCGTCAGGACAAAGTCGTTTGATAGAGCCTTAACGGCAAGGGCGCGAACTTTTCTATGCTGTGGTCCTTCAAGTGAGATCAGACTGCGCTGCCAAAACTCTGCAAAACTCCCCGTTGCATTTTGGGAATTTGGCCAAGAATAACTGCCTTGGCGAAGCCGTCGATCGCGAAGAAATCGGCCCACATGCTCATAAGATAGTATTGCGAGGCCAAGAGGTGTACGCGCGCACTAATGGTTCTAGCGCCCATCTCGAACTACTTGCGATTTTGTAGAAAAATCGGCTCTAGAAAAATCGAGGAAAGCCAGTTCTGTCATGTCTTCGTTAATGGTTAAGCATCAGAATTTTTAAACTTTATATTTCCTGAATAAAGAAATAGCAAAAATTTTTATGTTTCTACTTTATGCATAAATCAACATTGAAAAAATCTCAATTCAATTTGCTATTCACTTATAACGTACAACGCGCCTGACAAAAACATCAGGTTTGTAAGAGCAAGCATGACAGCATAAACGAAATACACGCCTGACACCCATATTCTAGAATTTATTGCCAAAGCACCTTTTGTCCTAACTAGGCCATTACAAACTTTTGGTCATTTGCCATGTCATGCCAGTGACCTTTTTTGTCCTGGGTAATGGTAAAGACCTTTTTGTTAGCGCTTATCTTAATCTCCCTTTCGGATAAAGCAACTATCATGCCGTCAACGCGAAAACCTGTCTGTAGATTTCGCAAAGAAATCGGAGATCCTGTATAATCCGTCATAGTGAATATCCTGTATCTTTTCACAAAACAACGACAATCAAAACGAAGTTTTGGTATATGTAGTGCCAATTACCTCTATATATAGATTACACAAATATAATATTTTTGACAAGAATTTGTTGGACACACCAATGCAGTGCGAGCAAATAATCAAAAACGAAGCTTTGAATTAGGAATGCTTAACGCCTAACGTAACGTACAAAAAATCGCGGTATTGGAGATAGTATGCTTCCCTTTGAAGGTATCCGAGTTCTCGACTTAACACATGTTTTTGCGGGACCGTTTTCAACCTTTCAACTCGCTGTTCTGGGCGCAGAGGTTATCAAAATTGAACCTTTTGATAAGCCTGACATGACCCGTTTCGAAGGTCCAACGGAAGACCACAATCTTGAACTCATGGGCTTACAATATCAAGCCCAAAATGGCGGAAAAAAGTGTATGAGTCTGAATTTGAAATCGTCAGAAGGACAGGAGATTCTGACACGCTTGATTATATCATCGGATGTTCTGGTGCATAACTATTCTCTCAATGCTGCCGTTCGACTTGGCCTTACTCATGAACGGCTTAAAAAAGTTAACCCAAAACTCATTTTCTGCTCCATTAGCGGGTATGGTCATACAGGACCAAAAGCTGAACATCCGGCATATGATATTGTAGTTCAGGCATATACTGGGTCTATGTATGCTAATGGAACAGCTCAAACGGCGCCTGTCCGTATAGGGCCCGCTGTGATCGATTACGGGACCGGTTCACAAACTGCATTTGCTATAGCGGGAGCCCTTTTTAAAAGGGAAAAAACTCAAAAAGGTTGCTCCATTGATGTCGCGATGTCTGATTGTGCGTTGATGTTGATGAATTTTCACACACACTTCACCTTGGAAACTGGAAAACCTCCAGCAGTAATTGGCAATAATGACCCAATGTTGGCAGCTTATGGTTGCTATGAAGCAGCTACGGGCTTGATAATGATTGGAGCATTCACAAATAAACAAATGGCACGTCTGATGCGCATTTTGGGAAACCATAAAAGGGCTGAAGAGATTTTGAACTGCCCAAGATCTGACATTGTCAAAAATTACAAGGAAGACCGGGAATATTTGATGAGTGAGTTTTTGAAATTTACTGCAGAAAATTTAGAAGAGAAGCTTAATGATCATCATATACCGGCTGCTCGCGTAAGGACACTAGATGAGGCGCTATGCGAAGAGCAGATTACCTCTCGCAATATTTTGCAAAAAATTGATGGAAGAACATTAACTACTGCTGGATTCACGTACTCAGACGAGCCACCCACAATAAAACATGCCCCGCGCACCTTGGCTGCAGACAATGAAATCATAATGTTCGAACTTGGTTATACAGCAGCAGAAATTAATGGGCTAAGAAAGAAAAAAGTTATTTGATCGTGTATGTAATAACATCGCCCCTTGAAGGTTGTTTAAACGTATGTATGCGTATCATCCTTGGTGCAGAAAAGTAAACGGAGACCGCGTGCAGATTATTTCTAATACGCCCAAAAATGCTGTTTACTTTGGATTTTTTATTTATGCCTTTGCTTTGGGCAGTTTATTTCCAAGACTTGCGGATCTTCAGATGCAAATGGGCATTAGCAAGGCCGAACTTGGTCTTGCACTTGCTGGACTGCCGGCAGGGGTTCAAATTACTTTATTGTTTGCGGATAGGCTGGTGCGGAAAATTCCGTTTATGCTACTTTTAGGGGTGGGGGCCCCTGTAATTTGTTTATCTCAGTTGCTCGCAGCGTTAGCTGGAACACCGGCTTCCTTTTTCTTTTGTTTAGCTTTGGGAGGTGTGTCGGTTGCTCTTATAGAAGTTGCGGTCAATCTCGAGGCGGACAGGGTTGAAGCCCTAAATTGCGAGCGCATAATGAATCGCTCACACGCTTTTTGGAGTTTTGGGTTCTTTGGGGCCAGTATCTTGGGGGCTGGCTTTGCTCAATTAGGTGTTTCTCCCCTTCTACACTTTGCTATCGTTTCCGGCATAACAGCGTGTTTTACTAATCTCGTTTTTTTAAAATATAAACCAGCGACACCCCGTTATAAAACTACAGTGCAAAAGGCTAGCGTGTTTGTTTGGCCATCAAAAGCTGTTTTTTTACTGATCCTATTCACTCTATCAGGCATGCTGGTTGAAGGCTCGTATATAGACTGGTCAATAATTTTTATGAGAGATGAGTTTGACACCTTTCCTTTTGTAGAGGGACTAGCACTTATTTTTGCTGCTTTGTCGCAAGCCTTAGTCAGATTCTTTGCCGATCCTTTTGTCGAGCGGTATGGTAGCCGTTTGATTGCTTTTATTAGCATTTCATTTATGGCTCTTGGTGTTTGTTTAGTTTCATTTGCCACTTTTTTTCTAGTCGCACTTATCGGGTTTTTATTTATGGGCGCTGGAAGTGCAGTAATTTTTCCCCTCGCTATGTCTTCTGCTGCTCGCCGGCGTGACCGAAGTCCAGAAGAAAATGTAGCTGCTCTGGCACAATTTGCTTTCGTTACATTTCTGGTTGCGCCACCAATATTAGGATTCATCTCCGAGATCTATAGTTTACGGATTGCCTTTGCACTTGCCTTGCCTTTCATATTCTTAAGCTATTTCCAGCTAAATATTTTGAAGGAAAAACATTTTGAAAGTGATTCAAATGGCCCAAGATGAAATCAGAAAGGATTTTCCATATTATTTCGCGACAATATAAAGCCTAACCTCTCGATTTTTATACTCTTACCATTATCCGTGACCAGCTCTTTGAGTGTCAAATTCATACAGTAAAGAAAGATGACTTCTTCAAAATAATTAAGAGCTGGGCGAAAATACGCCCAGCTTTTTTGTTGGTAAGCTTTAGCGTGAAGGTAGAGGCATCCAGCTTGGTACGGAAACATCTGCATGTGCAAACTGAGGCATTTTTGCAGATAGGTCTGACATATTTTTGATATCGTTATCGTTTAGAAACGTTTGAGTGATAAGAGTTGGTGGCACGATGACATTCCTTCCTGGGTCTTCGCCAGCCAACATCATGGCTAGAGAGCGCACTGAAACTTCGCCGACAACTGCAGGGTTTGTAGCAACGGTAGCGGCCCACGCAGAGTTTGCTTCGCGCATTGCCGCGATATCAGCCGTTGAAACATCGGCAGAGTAGATGTCTATTTGATCTGTTAGTCCTGCTTCATCCACTGCAATTTTTACACCCTTTGCGAATTCATCATAGGGCGCAAACATAACCGTAATATCTGAGTTTGCCTGAAGAACTGATCTAGCTTGGTTAGCATTTGAGTTAGCAATTGGATTATCTAGTGTTCCAAATTGTGCAACTTCCTCAATTCCGGGGTTTGCGGCTTTAATGTCTTCCCATGCTGCGTGGCGGCGATCTAAAGGCGCAATACCTGGAACGTATACATAACCAGCCTTCCAAGTGTTTCCGTTGTCTTTGATTGCCTGTTCCAAGGCCAGTTTTCCCAACAGGTAGTCGGATTGCTCAATTTGTGGAATTTCAGAATTTTCAACATTCACATCGAAAGCAACCACTTTAATACCTGCGTCAACAGCTCGTTGGGCCGCATCGCGCATACTCTCTGTAAGACCGTGTTGGATGATGATCCCATCAACGCCCAATGTGATGGCCTGATCCACCATATCGGATTGAAGTGCAGCATCCTGTCGACTGTCAAATACACGCAAATCTACGCCAAGCGCGGCGGCTTGTGTTTCAACGCCTGACAAATAAGCTTGAAAAAAGTCACCAGTCGACAGAAACCGAACAAGCGCGATCTTAACGTCACCTGCGTTATCGAATGGTTCTGGCAGATCTCCTGCCATTACAGCACTCGACAGGGCTGCCGGTATCACAACGCTCCCACCTAGCAATTTTAGTAATGATCTTCTTAACATTTTTACTTCCTCCCATGGAACATTTGGCCGTTTAATTTAGTGGCCGGTTTTGCGCCCCTTCGATGAAAGAGCAAACGTAAAGATGAGAGCGATAACCAACACGCTCCCCTTTACGAAATCTTGTGTATAATATGGTGCATTCATCATTGTTAGTCCTTGCAGGAGAACCCCAACGAACAATGCTCCAATTGCTGTACCAAAAGCATTAGGTTTGGCAGCGCCCAAGACTGCGAATCCGATCAATGCAGCTGCTACAGAGTCAAGTAGTAGGTTATTACCCGAAGCTATGTCGCCTCGCCCCAGCCGGGCTGAGAGTAAAATTCCACCAACCGATGCCATGACGCCCGAAATCACGTAGGCAAGAATTTTGTATTTGCTGACATTTGCACCGGCCAGTGCTGTCGCAGTTTCGTTAGAACCGATAGCATACATCAGACGCCCGTGCCTGGTGAGTTCAAGAAAAATCCAGATTAGAACACCAACAAGGATGAAAATAATAACTGGAATAGGTATGAGGTTTTCGAGAAAGAAATCCAATCTATGTCGCCCAAGCCAAAGGAAGCTATGGGAATAAACACCCTCTGCGGTATCGCCGTTAGGTAAACGCATTCCGGTTGAAATGGAACGGCCCTCTGTGGGAATACGTTGCAGCCCAATCAAAAGAAACATCATGCCAAGAGTCGCCAAAAGATCTGGCACACGTGCTTTAACAATCAGAACACCATTTACAAAACCAACAATGGCTCCCATGATAAGACAAGCCACAATAGCTGTAAAAGCGGACATTTCTAACACGACCATCACATAGGCAGATAACATCAAAGCTGAAGTTGCAACTGAGCCTATGGAAAGATCGAAACCATCTACTACCAAAGTCGCTGTGACGCCCAGTGCTAGGACGCCCGTTATTGAAACTGATTGAAAAATAAATACCGCAGATCTGGGGCTGGCGAAACCTTCTGCGGCAAAGGAGAAATACAAAATCAAGCCGACTAATAAAAGAAGAAATCCGTATCGAATGGCAAAATTTCTCAAACTGGATTGATTATCAATGCTCATTCAAGTTCTCGGGTTTGTTTGATTGTAAGTTTCAGTTTGCCCACTGTAGCGTGACACTATCTGGGATAAATTTTCAACCGTGTTTTCAAAATCACCCACATTATCGCCTTCGTGTAAAACAACTACGCGATCTGCGATTTCAAGAGCTTCATCAAGTTCGGCTACAAAGACTATCGTCGCACGGTCCTTTGAAGAAGATCTTATATGATCTCCAATGTCTCGACGCGCCTTTATATCAACGCCTTGGAAAGGTTCATCTAAAAGCAGAACATCAGAAGCCACAGAAAGCCAGCGACCAACCATAACCTTTTGCTGGTTCCCACCGGAAAGGGTTGTTACAGGATCAAGCTCTGACTGGCAAACGACACCTAATTCCGAAATTGTCTTTTTGGCATTATTGGTAATGCTTTGCCGTTTGATAAATGAGAGCCAACTGTGATGATGCAAAAAGGGTAGAGCCAGATTATTTTTAATGTCAAATTCGCTAATTATCGCATTTGCTGCCCGATCCTTAGGACACATGAAAACGCCAGCTTCAATGGCATCCCATGGGTTCATAGGCTTGTACTTTTCTCCATGAAGTGTCATAAATCCATCCAGCAGTGTATTAAGGCCGAAGATAGCAGACGCAAGTGCCGTTTTACCGCTTCCTAACAAACCTGCGATAGCAACTATCTCGTTTTTATAGAATGTGAGATCAAATGGCGTGCTGGATGAATTTAGCTTTGCATTTGAAATTTTTAAGATTGGCTCGCCTTTTGGGTTTAACAGAAAATCGGATTGGGACATTTTCTGACCTAGCATTGCTGTGACGGCACCTTCATAATCAAGTAAAGCATCTTCGAAAAGACCCGATATTTTACCATCTCGCATTGCCACTATTCGGTCGGCAACACTTCTAATATCAGACATGCGGTGTGAAATATAGAGAATGGCAACACCCTGATCTTTCAGGGTTTCGAGTAATCTGAATAGTCTTTGAGCTTCATTTGCAGAAAGTGATGATGTTGGTTCATCAAGAATGAGAAGCTTTGGATTTCTTGTCATTGCGCGGGCAATTGCGATCATTTGCCGATCAGCAAGCCCAAGATCGCGGATGCAGGCCTTGACATCAACGTCAAGATCCATTGTAGCAGCGACTTCAAGTGCTTCTTGTCTCAACTTTTCAGATTTTATAAAAAAGCCTGTAGTTTTCTCAGCCAAGCGATCGATCATAAGATTAGATGCAACGTCTAAGTCAGGGATCACCCCATTGTTAATAGATTGGTGCACCGTAACAACACCGGATTGAAATGCATCGGCCGGTGAATCTGGCCAAAATGACTTGCCAAACAGGGTCATTGATCCAGTATCGGCTGCATGAACCCCACAAAGAATGTTTACCAGTGTGGACTTGCCTGCGCCATTGGCCCCCATCAGAACGGTAACTTTGCCTGCAGGTAAGTCTAAGTTGACTTCTCGCAGAACTTTATTGGGCCCGAACGACTTTACTATTCCTAAAACTTGGCAGGCAAGATCTGTCATTATTTCCCCCTAAAACAGATGCTTAACCCAACATTGCCAATTGTCAAGCCACTTGACAAAAGTCAATTAATGCGAATGCTTTATTTGATGTTTAAGGTTTTTTGACTTTAAAATTCGAGGAGAGATGTTTTGAATAAACAAACCGATTATGAACCTCTCACCATCAAAAATTTACCTGCGCGGCTTGGTCGGATCCAAACCATAAGTCGACATATTGGCCAAGATCCTAGTCAGTGGACTGTCACTGAAGTTGGCGATGGCAATTTAAATCTTGTGTTTGTGGTAACTGGTGGCGGTTCTAGTGTGATCGTTAAGCAGGCTCTTCCCTATGTGCGCTTGGTTGGAGATAGCTGGCCTTTGCCATTAAGCCGGTCATTTTTTGAACATGAAGTTTTATTGCGGCAAGCAGAACGGGACCCAGGAAGTGTTCCAGAAATTTATCATTTCGACCGTGATCAGGCGATTATTGCAATGGAGATGCTAACGCCACACGTGATACTCCGCAAGAAGCTGATAGCTGGCGACCTTGTTGATGGTTTGGCAGAAAGACTTGGAAGGTTTTGTGCAAGAACAGCATTCAGAGGATCAGATCTTTCTCTGAAAACCTCCGATAAAAAGAAAGACGTGGCATTATTTCAAGGCAATGTTGCGTTGATGGGCATTACAGAAAACCTCATTTTCACTGATCCATATTTTGATGCAAAAATGAATCATCATACTGATGGACTTGGAGCTATTGTAGCCGAATTACGTGAAGATGTAGAACTGAAATGCGAAGTTCAAAAAATGCTTCTAAAATTTACAGCAAATACAGAAACTCTTCTGCAT
>CACPHA010000039.1 GCA_902633655.1 Paracoccaceae bacterium | reverse complement strand
TGAGCTTTATACGATCGATGTAGATTGGTTTTCCGCCAGTGGTTATGCGAACACTATCGTCAAGGTAACACGACTTAAGGGTTTCCCCAGAGGCTTCCCTTCCGAAAATCAATGGTTCGACCATCAAGAATTTTGAGTTTTCAGCTACTTCTGCCTCTAAACGCCTGCAAAGTCGGGAGCCCTCAAACAAGATCGTTTCCTGAGGCAACCAATAAAGTTGCGCGTTTGGTTTAATACAAAGACGTGTTTGTATTGAACCCAATGTGAGATCAGTGGCTCGGTAAATGCGCTCAGCAGCTTGAGTGGTCACGCTGATTTTGGCGTGATTGTTGGCTGTAATTGTTGTTGCAAATTCGTCCCCGCCCGTGATGCCGCCAGCTGTGTTGATAATCACGGCTTCCACGGCGCCGTGAATAGGGCGTGGAAAAATCGAACGGTAGCAACCTTGCTGACGAAGGTCTTTAAGACGCGATTGGTCATCCGAACCGCACACAGCGCTTATATTGAGCGTACCATGCGCACGCTGAAGGGCGACATCGCTTTTTATGGAATGATGAGCTGTCATTAGATTCTTAACGCGTCTGTTCTGAAAAGGTGGTGCGAATTTTTACTCTGGACAAGAGAGGGATTGGGTGTTGCACCTATTTACAGAAATTTTCCCTGTTTGAGCAAAATATGGGCGCAAGTGATTAAAAAATAAACATTGTGAAAAGAGTGTTGCATGGCTCTTTCAGACAAAACTTCCTTGACGCAGGCAGGGTGATTCTATAGATTCCCTTAATGACGAAACACTCTTCATTTCGCTATAAAAACCCAGCCTGGGGTCACCGAAGCAACTTGCCTTGGCCCGAGGATCAAGCCACCTTTAACTAGTCACACAATCCAAAATATGGTATCTTAATACCTTATAAAAGTGGACTATTGCTTAAACCTAGTTAAATATAAACAAAATCAGATGTTTAACTATAAAAAAGATGCCTTTTTAAGCAAATTCAAAATATTCGAAACAGAATTTATTGGTAACTTCTAAGCTGGCAAGGATACTTTTATTTAAGAATGTTTACGTATTATCAAGTGCAGGGCTGATTGTGAGGCTGACGATGTATATAATTTAATTAGCTATTTATTTACAGTATTTTAGGAGACAATTATGGTGCCCAGTAGAGATGATCGCGGCATTCATCCTGTCCAACCAACCGATGGAAGTGGCCGATTTGCGCGCCCACTGTCGAGCGCATCTATCCGCGTAGAAAACGCCATCAGTCTGGGTGCGTGTGCCGGACTTCCCACTAACAGGCTCTGGCAAGGTGCAAAAATTCGCCATTCATGATAAGTTCCTCGCAGGTAACTACGGAGAGGTTCTGCAATGAGCGTACGAATTGAAAAGGACGGTCCTGTATGGACCGTCATCCATTCGCGCCCAGAGGTGCGCAATGCCATGGACCCCGAAAACGCCAGCGCACTCTTTGAAGCGTTCCAATCCTTTGATGCAGACGATACTGCCAGCGTTGCAGTATTCTGGGGAGAAGGCGGTGCTTTTTGTGCTGGGTGGGATTTGAAGCATGCGGCGTCTCTTGCCGGGGCCAAAGCGCTCGATCCGTTAGACTTTCCACACGAAGGTGAACCACCGATGGCGGCCATGGGACCCAGCCGGTTGGAGCTTAGCAAACCTTTGATCGCCGCCGTGGCGGGACCTGCAGTGGCGGGCGGCATGGAGTTGGCACTGTGGTGCGATATACGGGTGATGGAAGAAACCGCCTTCATGGGGGTCTACTGCCGTCGTTGGGGCATTCCATTGATCGATGGCGGTACAGTGCGCTTGCCACGTCTCGTTGGCGAAGGTCGAGCCATGGACTTGATCTTGACTGGTCGCCGTGTCGATGCAGACGAGGCTCTGCGGATTGGACTGTCTGAATACGTTGTGCCCGAAGGCAACGCGCGTGCCAAAGCCGAAGCTCTGGCACATGACATCGCACGTTTCCCACAAAGCTGCGTTCGCGCAGATAGACACTCAGTGCGGTTCCAGCACGGACTTTCGATGCAGCAGGCGTTACGGCAAGAATGGCGCGGCAGCAAGACCGAGGTTACCAAAGGCGTCGAAGGCGCCGCCCGCTTCGCCAGCGGCAAGGGCCGTGGAGGAGATTTCAGCAATGTATGAATTGACCCTAACCTCGTCCCATGCCCCCGCCCAGTCCGACATGGAGACGCGAGAGATCACAATCGGCGCATTGCTGCGTGAGATCGCTGCAGCGCGACCGGAGGCGGAGGCCTTGGTCGAAGTCAGGCAGGACGGTACCGAAAGACGCCGCTGGACCTATGCGGAACTTCTGAAAGAGTCTGAGCGGCTGGCTTTAGCTCTGTCCACACGCTTTGCACCCGGCGAGCGCCTTGCCGTCTGGTCGCCAAACAACCCCGAATGGGTATTGATGGAATATGCCTGTGCACTGTCCGGGCTGGTCCTTGTCACGGCGAACCCAGCCTTTCAGTCCCGGGAGCTGGCCTATGTTTTGGAGCAGTCCGGTTCAGTTGGCCTATTCTTGGTCGACGAGTTTCGTGGCAACCCGATGGGCCAGATTGGGACTGAGGTTGCTAAGAGCATTGCGTCGGTGCGTGAGGTCGCCGACATGGAAACCACCGCACTTTACGCAGAAGGGGTCCACGTACCTTCGTTGCCAGAAGTTGCCCCTGGCGACGCGGCCATGATCCAGTATACGTCCGGCACAACAGGTTTTCCCAAAGGCGCGGTGCTAAGCCATCGAGGGCTGGTCAATAACGCGCGCTTCTATGCGTCCCGCTGCGGGGTAACTCCGGCAACGACTTGGGTAAACATCATGCCGATGTTCCACACCTCGGGCTGCGGCATGATTACGCTGGGTTGCCTTCAAGCGGGTTGCCGGATAGTGCTGGTCAGCCTTTTTGACCCAGTTATCGTGCTAGACCTGCTAGAAGCACGCCGCGCGGATAGGATCCTCGGCGTCCCGACCATGGTGGTGGCCCTGCTCGACGCGCAAGAGGCTGACCCGCGCGACCTGTCCGCGTTGAAACTGGTCAATTGCGGTGGCTCGATGGTGGCGCCCGAACTGGTGCGACGTGTGCATGCACTGATGGGAGCCAAGTTTTCGACCGTCTATGGGCAGACCGAGTATTGCCCGGTGATTACGTTGCACCACTTGTCGGATAGCATCGGCGACACCTGCAACACGGCCGGCCAGCCCGTGGCTCAGACGGAGGTGTCGATCCGCAGTATTGGTGACAATAGCGCTGTCGCCGTTGGCGAGATTGGGGAAATCTGTGCCCGCGGCCCCTGTGTGATGTTGGAATACAACGATAACCCAAAGGCTACGTCCGAGACGGTCGACACGGAGGGTTGGCTACGCACCGGCGATCTAGGCCGTATGGATAAGCGCGGCTACGTCACTGTCACCGGCCGGGTCAAAGAGATGATCATCAGAGGTGGCGAGAACCATTTCCCAGCCGAAATCGAGAACTGCCTGTTGGAACACGCGAGCGTAGCCGAGGTCGCCGTAGTCGGCTTGCCAGACCCAAAGTGGGGAGAGGTTATTGGCGCGTTCATCCGCGGCACAGGACCACTCGACAAGAGCGTACTACACGCCCATTGCCGCGCAAATATGTCGCCGCAGAAAACCCCTAATGTCTGGGTGCAGGTCGAAGGGTTTCCTCTAACTGGTTCTGGAAAAATTCAGAAGTTTGCGCTGCGAGATCACTTCATCGGAGGCGAGTATGAAGAACTCTAAGATAGTAGAAATCAATAAGATCGCTGGTACAGTGGGAACGGTTCTCTTAGGCATTAGTTGTATTGCTTGGTTAGGGAGTAAACATGCAGAAAGTTCTATTTGAGAAGGACGGCCGGATCGGGCGGTTAACTCTGAATCGACCAGAAGTTATGAACGCAATCGATGACGACCTTCCAACTGAATTGTCTGAAGCGGTAGCTCAGGCAGATGCAGATCCAAACGTCCATGTGATGATTTTATCTGGCGCAGGTAAGGCATTTTGTTCGGGATACGATTTAGCACATTATGCAGCGTCCGATGGACCTAATAAGGTCGTACAAGATATGCCTTGGGATCCGATGCAAGACTTTCAATTCATGTGGCGAAATACACAAGCTTTCATGTCACTGTTCCGAGCGATGAAGCCAGTTATCTGCAAAGTCCATGGTTTTGCAGTGGCTGGTGGTTCAGATATCGCGCTTTGTGCCGATCTCACGATAATGGGGGACACGGCACAGATCGGCTATATGCCTACACGTGTCTGGGGCTGCCCAACTACGGCGATGTGGGTGCATCGTCTAGGGCCTGAAAAGGCTAAGCGTATGATGTTCACTGGCGATAAAATCAATGGACTTGAAGCAGCTGAAATGGGCCTCGTCCTAAAATCAGTTCCAGATGATGATCTAGATGCAGAGGTTGAAGATCTGGCAGGCCGCATGGCAACAGTCCCAATCAACCAACTCACCATGCAAAAGATGGTTATTAATTCAGCCGTTGAAGAGAAGATCAACCAAACTCAAAAGTTGGCAACTCTTTTTGATGGCATGGCCCGACATTCTCCCGAAGGTATGAATTTTAAAGCGCGGGTTGAAAAAGTTGGGTGGAAGCAAGCTATTTACGAAAGAGACCAAGGTACATTCGATTGGACAAACAACGCTCAAATCGAAAATTCATAACTTTTACATGGGCGCTTAAAGATAAATCTGCTCACAGCAACTGTCATAACTTGTGAGTTGGCAGAATCATAAAAGCATCGCATAATACGAGATATAGAGACGCAGAAAAAGAAGAGGAACTGAGGAACGGATATACTAATGACAGATTCACGCATTAGTTCTGATGTGACGATTTCAAGGAAAACTCAACTATAACTGTGGATGGCAGTGTAAACGGTAACATCCAGTCTGAAGCGGTCGTAATAGCCGCTGAAGGAAAGGTTAAGGTCAACGTAAGCGCAAAAAGATTTGTGAATAAAGGTTCCATTGATGGGAAAGTTTCAGCAGACGATATTGAACTAAAAAGGGGTTCTACCAACAAAATTGCCTTAGCACAGTGACATTGAGCGTTAATCGTTGTGCACGCTTATCAGGTAAAATTAAATGTGGAAGCTGAAGTTTATCTGCCTATCGTATTTTGCAAAATCTCTCTGATTCAAGATAATTGTATAATTCCACGATTATCAACATCCCTATTCATCAAAAAAAGTCTCGACCCTGGCATGCACAAGGGCCAGATTCCCAATCGCTTCAGTGTAGCTGTTGCCGAGTTGCCGGTAGATCGTGTCCTTGCCGAGCAGCTTCCTTAGGCCGACCGCGACGTTTCTTTCATATCTTCAGGAGCCGTTGGCGCAGCGGAAGACGTATCTGGGGAGTTTCTGGGGCACATCGTCTCTCATGGCTGCTTTTTATGCCAACTGATTGCCCCTTCGCAAGGGACCGAGGCCCGGCAAGGCTGACTATTTTTGGAGCTAATTTCGAAAAAGTGGTCCAAAAAGTAGTCCCTTCAGAAGCCAGCGCGCTGATTTCATTATGTTTATTAGAGATAGGGGGTGATTTTGGTACCCAGGAGAGGCCAATGGTTCCTTATGAAGGCCCCAAGCAGACCCTCGTCTCTAACGATATCTTTGTTTGGTTAATCAGGGGAGGCCACCATAGCTCTCAAATGTTGAGCTGGGAGTTGGCAAACAGACCTTAGACAGCTTCAACCACTGCCTTTTATGGACTTTCTAAAAACTCAAGGAACAAATGTCTTTATTGCCCCCGTCCTTGAACAAACTCCTCAAAGACCCAGAGTAACTACAACTCACTCTTGCCGGAAAAGTAATAAAAGTCTTTTTCGTTCAATTCTTGTATGAAGTTCTCAACTACGTCTATAATACCCCTTTCTTTTGCCCAAGTCATTTGTTCCTCAAATCTCACCCTCTTTGCATCATCGCTTTCAAAATACCAACTGCCAAGGATTAGTGGGGGCTTAAGATTAAATCTTTCGAATATCTGTGAGGTGACCAATCCTTTGGATTCGTTCGGTAATGCGGTTTTTAACATCAGCTTCCACAATTCGTTCCATTTTTTAGGTAAAGGACAAACTATTTCTTTCTCATTAATGAAACTCAAGATATTAATTTTAAGGGCTTAACAATGGAAGGTTTAATCTATAATTTAAGTTTGGTGCTCAGTCTAATTGTGGTATGATCATCTAGTATTCTAAGGGCATTTAATAATCTTGTCGAAGACGTTATTGAAAAGCGCATTAATAAAGAAGCCAAAGGGCAAGCAAACACAGCCAGAAAACTTGTCGAAGCAAGGCCAGAAGTGGCTAAGTGAGGTGGATTGGGATCTACTTGAAGAACTTGATTTAGAGGACGAGGGCCAGCACTTACCGATGAGGGATTATCCCTCAAAGCCCTCCGTGCTAGAGCAGGACGAGACCGACCTTGAAGATCAATTGGCAACCAAACCTCCCACCCTTGAGGAAACTACCGCTCAAGAAGAAACCGTAGAGGCTCCAACTTGGACTGGCACATAGTGGCCCAAGTGAGAGCAAAAGGTCTAATCTATGAAAGCAGCACATAATTAAGCATGTGCACTTGTTTCTCCCTTATATGGGCCTTCAAGGTAGTCCAGCCCCAGGATCCATTGATGTAAATCTTTCACGGAATAACCCTGGCCATAAGTTTCCCCAACGCCCACTCTGGGCCAACCACCCAGCCGGTCAATGATCTCAGGCAGACAGTTGATAGCCCTCAATCTGTCTCTAAATGCATGCCTTAGTGAGTACACAACAATCTCTTCTGACACTTTTGCTTTTAGCCATTTGTTCAAGGCAGCGCTTGCTGAATTGGCTTTAACCTCAACAGAAGAACAGTACTTTGGAAACACGTATTCATTGCAGCTTTGAGCCAAGGCCATTTTGACCGCCCACAGAGCAGCCCCTACCAAAGGAACAACCCGCTCACTTTCGGCCGTCTTTAGCCTTCTCCAAGGCTTGGGTTCAATTCTCACGAAGGGATGGGGCGCGTCCAGGATCACATCAGACCTACAAAGAACAATAGCCTCGGACAGACGCATACCGGTGTCACTGATCAGCGCCAGTAGCCACCTTAATTCATCGTCTTTTTTACGACAGAGTGATTGCAGTTTCCTCAGTTCGTACTCGGTTGGCACATAGCGCTTAACCTTCATACATGGTTCTCCCAAGTAAACGCCGCTGAAGGCCTGGCTGGGCTGTAAGCCACACTCACGCAAAACAAAGTTAATGATGGCCCGAACATTGGTTAAGTTGCGTGCTATGCTATCCTGAGCCAACCCGCGCCCCTTTAGATACTCCCGAAGAGCATTGGCATCAGACCTTTCATATGCATCCAATGGCTTGTCTTCAGACACCTCCCACAGATAGCCGACAGACCGTCTTGCACCCGCAGCAAAAGTCTGAGGCCGCCCAGCGCCCTTGAGTTCTAAGTAGGTTTCCAAAGCCTCAGACATTAGTGGGCCATTAGCAGCTGACTTAAGGGCTTGAGCAGTCGGTTCCAGTGGTCCACCAAAGATCTTCAGTATTCTGTCGTTTCTCTCTCGCCGTCTTAGGATAGTCCACTGATCTTCCAACTCAGCACTAAGAATTCGCGACTGTCTAAGAGCAGATGATCTAGCTGTAGTATGCAAACAAACTTCTATACGAGGTACCTGAGAGAACTTATGTAGCCCTTTTGGCACCCGTCTAGAGTAATAATAGGTTCTGCCTTTGAGCTTCAGGTAGTGTGCATTTTGGTGGCCCATATGTTGGCCTCCCCTGATTAACCAAACAAAGATACCGTTGGAAAACAGTGGGTTGGCATGAGGTTATCTAAGGGTAATGGTGCCCAGGAGAGGCAATCGAACCTTATTAATATTGTTTATTAACAACGAGCTAGAGTGGTTAAATTTTTGAAAAGCGGTCCTAAAAGCAGTCCTCCAATTGTAAAAAATATCTTATTTTTAATATATACAGCCAAACAATTTTAAACCATTTCTGCTCGTTAATTCAAGGTAAAATTAGTTACAGTTAAAGGCTTTGCGCTTGGATTGGAGATTAATTTAGTTAAAGCAGCTTGAGATTGTCTATTTGGGAATTTTTAATACGGATTTGTTCATGGTTTATATGGTCCCATGCTTAATAAGCTTTATCTGTGCGTTTGTCGCGAAAATGAGAACAATTTTCAAACCAATAATACAAAAACTCAAGAGGTCCATTTGTCATCAGAGTACATTGCGTCCTTACACTCTTGCTCGAGCAAATCAGCGCGAAGTTTTGCTTCGTAAATAATTCGTTTTGTCTGCCATTCAGTATGTGTTAAAGCGTGCCAACCCACGCAATAGGGCGAAGGCGACCGCCCGCAATCACATTTCTTTCTCATTTTTTGGCTCAAGCGGCTTCCTTCAAAATTAACCGCTGCATAGAAGCAAACATATTTCCCATAGTGATAAGCTCATTTTTTAGATTCAAGTAACCGCTCTTTCGGGCATAATCTATCGCAGAAGCAAAAGCATCTGCATCACGCCAACGATGATCTGTAACGCCCAGTTTTTCAAAGCAATGGCTCAACACCAACTCATATCTAGTTAGTTGATCCAAAGAATACTCACCATTATTACGCTCAAACATCTTTTCCTCCAGTTTTTAATTCTACATTATCTTTTTTTTCTTCAGATGGGTTCTCAGATCAAGCATGCGGCGAAGTGACCAACCAAAGCGAAGGAAGATTAACCAGAAAACATCGCTTATTAAGAAAACGCATGCGTACGGAAGGTACATTAAGTTAAGGCAAGGTTTAAAGAGGTTTTGCCAGCATCAATTGTATGATTTCAACAATCTACGAAATCAGATCAGTGCAACCGACTTCTTAAAAAAATTATTGGTGTTTATAAATCAATCGGGCCCTAAATAAAAATATAACTTTATTCAAATTTCTCGTATACTGGTTGTTGGTGAAATAATCTTGGCATCTCTACGAAAAATATCAGATTGGGTGGATCCCTTTGCTATAGCCAAAGGTTCTCCGCCACGGAGCCTCTGGGCCTTTTATTTGTGGTGCACGTCTGGAAGTGGGTATGTAATTCTTACTTGTATTGTAGCCTCCGCCTTACTAGGAAGCTTAGAAATGGCAGGGCCTTGGATTCTGGGCTTGCTTATTGATCGGGCAATGACAACAAATCCTGAGACTTTTTGGCCAGAAAACTGGCAACTCTGTCTACTTTGTTTAGCGTTTTTTGTCTCAGTTAAGCCCCTATTAATTTGGATCAACGCTGTTTTTCAGAACTATCTTTTGGGTCCATTTATAAGTGTTTTAGCCCATTCACGTCTTCATCGTTGGACGATGGGCCACTCAATAAAGTTTTTTGAAGCCGACTTTGCTGGCCGTATTGCTCAAAAAGAGATGCAGACCGCTGCTTCGATTACAAGCGTAACCGTTGATTTCATTCAATCCATTGTTTACGTATCAGCGATTGTAGTCGCTCTGATGGCTTATCTCTTCAACACTTCTTATTTGCTCAATTTAATTATGCTGGCTTGGGTAGGCATCTATATCATCTTTCTGCACAATTTCATTCCTAAAGTGCGTAAAACCTCAAGAAAACGAGCAAATGCGCGATCAGATGTAAGTGGTCACATTGTTGATACTGTTTCAAATATTAAAACGGTAAAATTATTTTCCAATTTTGAACATGAAGATATTGCTGCTTTGCAATCCATGGAGCAATATCGCCAGAGGTATCTTGATTGGTCTGAAGTTTCAGTCAAATTCCGATTTTTTCTCACACTTATTGCAGGATTGCTGCCGATATCACTTTTGGGCACATCACTGGGCTTATGGGCGACTGGGAATACTGCTTTCACACTTGGAAAAATCGCAACTTTGGGTGCTATAAGCCTACGCCTTAGTCAAACCGCAAATTGGATCAGTTTTACAATCATGAGTTTATATGCAAATCTGGGCACAATTGAAGACGGAATGCGCACTCTTACTCCACCATATGCCTTGACTGATGCTCAAGGTGCAAAGAATCTTGAAGTTGACAAAGCCGAAGTACAGTTTAAACATTTAACTTTTGCCTACGGACGTAAAGCTAGCGGGATCAAAAACATTTCTCTTAAGCTGCATCCAGGAGAAAAACTTGGCGTCGTAGGGGCTTCTGGCGCTGGTAAGTCAACGCTTGTTTCTCTGCTTTTACGCCTTCATGATCCTGAAAGTGGCAGCGTGACTATAGATAATCAGAATATAGGCCTTGTCACCCAAGATAGTTTGCGCCGTCACATTGGTATGGTCACCCAAGAGACATCGATGTTTAATCGCTCCGCTCGTGATAATATCCTCTATGGACGTCCGGAAGCAAGTGAATCAGAGATGATTGCGGCTGCAAAAAAGGCTGAGGCACACCGTTTCATTGAAGGCATCACTGATAGTAAGGGTCGGAGAGGCTATGATGCACATCTTGGTGAACGTGGAGTCAAACTATCGGGTGGTCAGCGTCAGCGGTTAGCTCTGGCGCGTGCCATTCTAAAAGATGCACCAATTTTGGTGCTAGACGAAGCTACAAGCTCACTTGATAGTGAGGTAGAAGCTTCAATTCAAACAGCCCTTGAAAAAGTGATGGAGGGGAAAACCGTCCTCGCTATAGCTCATCGTCTTTCGACACTTGCAAGTATGGATAGGATAATTGTTATGGATGAAGGCGAGATTGTAGAAGATGGCACCCACCAATCCCTGCTTTCTCAAGACGGCCTGTATGCCCGATATTGGAACCACCAATCAGGTGGCTTTATTGGATTTCAGGAGGCTGCAGAATAGAATAGTAGGCTTTATAATTGCAAATTAAGCGGAGAAAGATAACAGCTTTTTATTTGAAAATAAGTGTGTTTTGGTAAGGACTAAAATACGCTACTTACTAGTAAGGATTCATAGCGATTTAAAACTTGTGGCGATAAACATGACTCAGTAAAAGCTGTCAATTGACTCATGGATCTTTTGGTGCCCGGTAGAGACAATTGAACTTTATTAATATTGTTTATTATCAATATTCTACGATATTCGTATTTTGCCAAAGCGGTCCCGAAAGCGGTCCTTAGCCACAAAAAATACTTTGTTGATCTCGCTTGTGAGCTTGGGGCCAAACCTGTGCCACCAGTACCTAACAGATCCATAGCTTACATCCACTCCACGTTAATGAAGCAGGTCTTCAAAAATTCTCATTGATTGTGGAAATCTCGCATAAAGCATTACTGCAAGTTGGATGATATTAGGACTGGTTTTGAAGTGGCGGCAGGAAAGTTGATTAGGCATAGCCGCATTGCTGCTTGCCAGATCTATTGCGGGCACGGTGGTTTGTTCCAATCTTTAAATGCAACAACACGGAAGTTTTTTATAAGGTTAGATTGCCATTTTACCGCTTTGCAGCGTAATAACTGACCCGCCGCTCTAAATAAGCCAAAAATTCTGAGATTGAAAAAGCGAGTGCAAATAAAACAATCAAAACCGCCCAAAAATGACTCATCAAGAAGTTGGCTGAGTATAACTCAAATAACGCACCAAAACCTACAATAGATATAAGTAATTGGCCTATAATCACGCCTTTAACGGCTCTAATAATTCCAATACGCACACCGCCTAAAATTTCTGGAAGAGCAGCCCAAAAATATATCTTCACAAATGCTTTGATCGGTGAAGCGCCAAAGCTCGTTGCCATTTCTACCAAAGAGCGATTGATTTGTTTAACACCGGCGCGTGTATTCAAAATAATTATCCAAACAGCAAACAAAGAGGTAGTTATGATTATAGATTTCATGCCAAATCCGAAAAGCACCATAAGTACGGGAACTAAGGCAGTTAGAGGAGCACTTAAAAAAACATTTACCCAAGGTAGCAATAATTCGTCAATTAGGCGGTTTTTACCCATTAAAATTCCAACGGGTATACCAATAATAACTGCATAAAATACCCCAGAACAAAACGCATAGGCTGTTTCTTTCAACGCATTTTGAAACGCTGCTGTACCCAAAACTTCATAAAGTGTAGACAAGACTTTGCTTAATGGAGGAATAAAAAATGTAATTTTTGCCTGTCCTATTATTTCCCAAAGGGCACCCCACAAAAGCAGGGATGACATACCAGGTACTCGATATCCAAATAAATACATAGTTGGTTTCCTATTCTACATAACCACGTAAGGAGTTCCAAATATTATCAACGATATCGAGATATTCAGAGTCTCGTCGTATTGCATCCACACCTTTTGCACGGAAATTTGACGGTCTTATAATCTCCGATACCCGGCTTGGGCGAGGCAATAAAATAGCGATTTGGTCAGATACATAAACGGCTTCTTCGATCGAGTGAGTGACAAAAAGGAATGTTTTGTTTTTGTTTGCAACAAGTTGTAACAAATCCTCTTGAAATTTTCGACGTGTTTGTTCATCGACCGCGGAAAAAGGCTCATCCATCAAAAGTACATCTGCATCAACAGCAAGCGCACGCGCTAAACCGACCCTCTGGCGCATACCACCTGATAGTTCATGCGGGAAACTATTTTCAAAGCCCTGCAAACCAACTTCTTTGATATAATTTTGGGCGATGCTTTCACGTTCATTTTTGTTCATGCCTCTCATTTCAAGTCCAAACGAAACGTTTTTCAAAACTGAAGCCCATGGCATCAGGGCAAAATCTTGAAAGACAAATGCGCGATCTGCTCCGGGACCTGTTACTTGCTTGCTGTTAACTGCTACGGATCCCGAGCTTGGCTCAAGTAATCCCGCAATAATTTTCAACAAAGTAGTTTTTCCGCATCCTGAAGGTCCCAAAAGGGAAGTGAGCTCACCTTTTGGAAAATCTAATGACATATCCTTCAATGCCTCGACATTTCCATAATTTTTGGATATATTCTTAACAGAAACAGCTATTGGCTTTTCCGTGTTTTTAACATCCTCATTAATATTATTAATCTGAGACATAACCACGCTGGTTTCCTTTAAAGAGAAGTATTTCTATTTTATCCAGTAAGTTTAAAAACAGGACTGAAAGTACGATTATTGAAAAAATAGCAGCGTACATTGATGGATAATCTGCAATCGAGCGGCTGTAAGTAATAATATCACCCACACCAGTGGGTGTAATTTTAAGTTCAGCTAAAATTGCTCCAATAAAACCAGCTGATATTCCAAGGCGTAGTCCTGCAAAAATCACTGGCGATGCTGCTGGAATAATGATGCGCCATATTACAGACATTCTTGAAGCGAGAAATGAAGTGCCCATTTCTTTTAACGTTTCCGGAGTGTTTTTTACGGCACCGCTTGTATTCAGTACAATAACCGGCATGGCCATAATACATACAACGATTACTTTAGATGTAAGACCTATTCCATATGCTAGCACCAGGAGAGGAATTAAAGCAGCCAGAGGGGCCGCTTGCATGACTATAAAAATTGGTGAAAACAACCAATCGAAAAATTGGCTTAATCCAACCCATAAGCCGATGATAATCCCGACAAATGCTGAAATACATATTCCAACAACTAAAGGCCGTAGTGTTTCAGCATATGCGTCAAAGAGTCTTCCATCTGTAGTCATTTCTGCAAGAGCGGACATCGACTCAAAAAACGTGGGAAATGCATAACTAACGGGAACTCGCCCTGCAATTTCCCAAGCAAGACAGAGTGCAAAAGCTGAAAAAAGTTTCAATATCAAAGCACGGTTTTGCATTTAGTTGATCCCATAAAAGGAATTAGTTGCGCCCAAATTTTCGACGCAACCAAATTTTTGCAAATTATTTTGAGGCTTTATCTAAAGGTACCATATACCAAAAATCTTCGATATTTAAATCACTCGCTTTACCCTCAAGTTGCCCTGCAGCCGAGTACCATTCCATGTCTGCATTAGCAGCTTTTCTGCCGCCTCCATTGGGATCATACAACCCGCCAGCCACAGCATCGGTGTAAAAACCATCAAGCTCTGCCAGAATTTCTGGGGGTAATTGACCGATAGGTCCATCAGGATTGGTTTCACGTCGGATTATTGTTGGATCCTTGTGAAGATCTTGCCAAACAGACAGAAGAGCGCTCACAAAAATATCAACATCCTTTTCGTTATTTTTAATCCAATCAAGATTTCCGAACAATGCCTCATCGCTAGCCTCAACTTCAAACATCTCTAAAACATTGAAGTTTTCACCAGCTTCGCTGCGCATAAGTTTATTCTTGTTTGACAAATCAATAATAGTTGCATCAGCCCGGCCACCTAGCAGTGCTGCAACGCGATTGGATGATCCCGGTACATAAGAGCGTTCGCCGAATTTCATTCCAAGCCGATCTTCGATGACATTTGCAATTGAGTCAGTCCCACCACCTCTAGAATGCAACAAGATAGGCTCGCCATCTAAATCATTTAAAGAGGCGTATTTCGTGGTGGTTACTGGAAAAAATTTAAGTTTGGAAAGTTGAAAAATTATGCGCAATGGCGCTTTTGATCTTTGCATTGCTGCATACGGAGTTCCAAACCCTATGTCCATTTGTCCACTTAAAACGGCTTGGATCGCAAGTTCTTCATCAGAAAATGCTGTCCACTCATAATCTAAACCGTTCGCTCTAGCGCGATCCAGGGCAACAAAAAATGCCGCAAGTTCGTCCGACGGTGCCTCCGCTAAGGCGATTTTAATTCTATCAGCTTGAGCAGCACCAATTGCAAACGACAGAACAATTGGGATGGCAGCCACAAACTGCACGGTCTTTTTAAGAAATTTTTTCATGTTACTCCTCCCAGGAAGCGTTACGTGTGATGGCAAGGTTGCTTTTGCTTTTTCTCTTGCTAAGTTTAGTGCTCAATCATCCTCAAATAGACGTTTTGAAACTGAGATTAAATGCTTATGCATTGCTGCTTGTGCCTCATTGGCATTTCGCGCTTTAATGACGGTATAAATCCTGTTGTGCTCAACGAAGCTATCATGATCAGCAGCTGGCCTATCCGTTGTGCGCACTACCTTGCTCCAAGAAACTGCGCGACGAACAGCGTTCAAATATTCAAACATTGACATCAACAGAGGATTTTGAGCCGCTGCAGCAATTTCATGGTGCAACAAATCATCAGCGCGCTCATATTCAGACCACGAGGTTGCACGTGAAGCTGCATCACGTGCAGCATCAATACGCTTTACGTCTGCTTCTGAGGCATGAATTGCGGCTTCACGCGCGATAGCAGGCTCTATAGATAATCGTGCTCGCAACAATTGAACTGGTGTCAATTCATTCACCAGTCCTGATATATTCAAGATCGATTTTTCTGAATCAGGTTCTGTAATAAAAGTTCCTTTACCAACGTGTCTCCAAATCAGACCCTCGCGCTCCAAGATATCGAAGGCTTTGCGCAAATTTGCTCTCGTAATTTTGAAGCGGTCAATTAATTTGCGTTCAGATGGCAACCGGCTGCCAGGCGTAAATTCCTCACTGGCAATCAAAGATTTCAGTCTTTCAACAGTGTTATATGACGGTTTTATCCCGCGTGACTTATCACCCTGATCGTCATAAACAACACTCATTTGGTCGACCAATTTTGTAATTTATGTCTCACAACACCAAAATTGGTTGCAACATGCAAACAAAAAGTAAATAAATATTAAATTGGTTGTAATTGGTCGAATTTTGCCAGAAGTAGTTAAGAAGAGTATGGAGTGTTATATGGCTAAGTACGCGATACCAGAACCTAAAATTCAAACTCTCCCTATTGTCGGTAGTGATGAAGTTTTTCCAGTCCGTCGTGTATATTGTATTGGACGAAACTATGCGGCTCATGCTGTTGAGATGGGGCATGATCCTAATAAAGAAGACCCCTTCTTTTTTCAGAAAAACCCGAACAACCTAAACCTAACAGGAAATTTCCCATATCCTCCCAAGAGCTCGGACGTGCATCATGAAGCGGAAGTGCTAGTGGCCCTGAAATCAGGTGGCACAGACATCCAATATTCGGATGCGATGTCTCACGTTTTCGGTTATGCTTTATGCTTTGATATGACTCGCCGTGACAGGCAGGGAGAAATGAAAAAGGCAGGACGTCCATGGGAAATTGGTAAAGCCTTTGAGCACTCCGCTCCTTGTGGTCCGATTCATCGAGCTGCAGATATAGGGCATCCAACAGAAGGCGAAATTACCTTGATGGTAAATGGTGAAGTTCGTCAGAGGGGCGACTTAAATCAAATGATTTGGAAAATTCCAGACATGATTGCATACCTTAGCTCATTTTATGAACTAGCTCCTGGCGATGTCATCCTCTCAGGCACCCCTTCAGGTGTAGGGCCGGTTAACAAAGGAGATGTGATGCGCGTTTCGCTTGATCCACTTGGGCATCTTGAAGTAAATGTGATTTAGTGGTCCGGCTATTCCTACTCTAAGACCTGGACACAGTTTTTAACTGTGACCGTATGAGACGCATTGCAAGTCGTGTTTGGCTTTGAAAAGCCCCCCTCTCTGGGAGGCTGGCTTGATTTTCTTTAGGGGCCCTACCCCAACCTCTTCTTCTCAAAGTAGACCCTGAGCCACGCCCAGTAGTGCGCCCTATCTTGGAAGCCTTGAACTTGCGCCGCCAGATCCTCCGCGTCTTGCCGGGTGAGACCACCGTCATATTCAGCAATGGCAGCCCTTTCTTCGAAGGCCTCGATGTCAGGGATAAGGTCTGGGTCAGCTTTGGTGGTTCGTCCCATCAGCTGACATCCCCGTTGCTGTTGCCGTGACCCATGTCCACGGGCAGCCTGATACCATCCACGATCTCCCGTTTCTGCGCATCGCTGATACCTCCTGAATAGAGGGCATAGGTCAGCTTGTTGGAGGAGCGGGCTGTGTGATGACCCACCAGGGTTGCTGTGTAGTGCTCCGGTACCCCTGTCCGTTCACACTGGGTGATGAACCACTTGCGTGTTGAGTGGAACACTGTGCCCGTGAGTGTGGGGTAGATGTGTCTGAGCCTGGAGTATGCCTTTACAACCCTGTCCACCGTTAGATGAGGGAACAGCCGGCCTTGCCTTGGCAGGGGTGTGTCGAGTAATTGCTCTAGGATCTGGTGCAGCGGCACCTCCCGTTCTGCGGCCTTGGACTTCAGCTGTCGGAGTTCATTGGGCTGAATCTTGATGAACCGTCCCAGGTTTCCCTTGCGGATGATATCATGTGCCATAAGCCCACAGATCTCCCCTGAGCGCATCCCTGTGAGCAGGCCAAAAAGAAGGGCGCTATGAAGCACCCTGTCCTTGGCTTGAAGCAGTGTTGCCACCTGCTCATCTGTCAGGACCTTATGAGGGTAGACCTCTGGCTTCGCTCTTATGGTCAGATGCTCCCAAGAGTTGTTGCTGAGCTCTCCCTGCTCTACACACCAGTCAAGGAACTGTAGCATGTGCTTCCAGATCCGTGCTTGAGTTTGCGGAGCAAGGATCCTATCAGGCTCTACCTGCTTGGAGAGCTTTACCAGTTCGCTAAGACCTGCCTTTTGTCCTTCCCTGTACTTGCGAACATTTGGAGAGAGTTGACTGATCAAGGATAGGGTGTTTCTGCCCTCTTGCTGAGCAATGTCACCAACCTTGGCCTTTCCCAGGTATGAGACCAGTAGCTCTGCTGCAAACCTCACGGCCTTACAGCTCCCCGGGCGCAGTTTCTCTGACTGGGAGGACAGGTGGCTCTGAGCAAGCTCTGCTACGCGCCTGTCACCCAGAAGAGCAACACGCCGATATCGAGGAGGTATGACAGGAAGTCTAAGAGCTTCTTGAGGGGTAGTATTGGAAAGCTCTGGGTGAGCTGCGTCAGTATCTGCGGATGCATAAGTTTCTGCCTCCTTTATGATTGATGTGAATGTTTCATTGAGCTCAGCCACTCTTGCCTTGGCTGTATTGGCATCTGTCGTCTTAAGGGATTGCTTCAGGGAAGATCCAAGAAGAGGTTGCAGATGTTTGGGATAGGTCCTGCGATAGACCCAGGTGTTATGCAGTTTCGTGGCATACTTTATCTTAATCGACATGATGTCTCCTACTGGGGCAATTGCCTCGTTTCTCGTGGTGATTGGAAGATTTGCGATTGGGAACAACGGAGGTCAGGGTTTAAGCCCTTCCCTGAGGAGCAGCTGTTAGCTGTCTTTGGGTGTTCCCTGGGAGATGACCTCAACAATCATCTCGATGTCTGGTTCTCCGTATTCCCCTGCAAAGGGACCGGAGAGAGCCATTCCTGTGACGAACTCCTCATAGATTTCTTCTATGCGGAATTCATGCTCTGGGATGTCATCGAAGCCTTCTATAAGCACGATGCATCCTGGTCTTATATCCAGCTGCCTCATATCAGCCTCTTCTCAGCAAAAGGTCTGGAAGCAGCAGGCCAATGGTCAGGCCCAGAGGTACTAGAAAGGGAATGGGTTTGATAAACTCAGGCAGTCCTGCCAGGACCACTAGGGCAGCGGCTAAGGCTTGAGGGACGCCAATAGACACGCCCCAGCGCTGCTTTAACAGCCAGGCCAGGGCAAGCCGAAGGATACCGCCCGCAGCAGCGAGCAGAACGAATAAGGTAAGCATGATGGTAATCTCCTTTTCTTGTTACCATCATAGATGCCGAAGAATTCTCAGTTTTAGGGGAGAGAGGCGGTGCCTTCTAAAAATACACTGTTTGATACAGTTCAAGCCAAGCACTGTATCGCTCTATACAACTGATAATAAGAGATTATCATCTGCATGATACAGTGATACAGTGTACTTTTCGTATTTGCTTGGTTTAGCGGGTGTATCACGATTAGAGGCAACCGTAGACAATATACAAAGCACCCGTACGTTATCCATGTATATTGCACTATCAGACTCAACGGGTGTCGGTGTGGGTGTTTTACATGCTCAAGCACGCTCGATTGTACTTCTCAGGGTGAATATAATCACCAGAGGGTGGGTAATGATCGCGCTCAAAGTACAGCCATACTAGGCTCGGGTGAAAGGGTGGGTGACCACAGGCACTTTTACAAAAGGTGTGCCTCTACGGGCGCAGTATCCTTGAGACAGTGAGACGGCGAGCCGAAACAAACTCTTGACACATGTGGGCAGCATACCCGACGCAGGGCGTAAAAAAGCCCCCAACCGGGATAGGGTGGAGGCTGGTTGGGGTTAGAAGGAAAGGTCATCGTCCTGATGAACACGGCTCGATATTGCAGAATAGATGCTAGGCTCACGATACCCATCTCTATAATCCTGCTCAGCGAAGGTCACGTCCTCCCAGTCGTGCTCGTAGCTCGGCACGTACTCGTTGAAGGTGGCAGGGCTTCCCCTCCTGGGACCACTCGCCGTCAGGAGAGCGTTCAGGACCTCAGCCGGCAGCTCCACCGGTGGTGCAGCGTGCCGAGGACCCCATGAAGGCTCCGCCTCTCGATAAGTACGATCACATGGGCATTGTCAGCGGTGGCGTTCCTGTCCCCCTTGACGTGCACCCTGTGGACAGGGCCCTCGGGGTGCTCAGCGAGCAGTTCCTCCACAAGCCGGTAGTGCTCGGGCATCGTGACCGCGCTACGATCGTACTGCCGCCTGTAGGCTTCCCGGAAGCGCTTGGGCCTCACCGCGTAGTACACGGCTCTGTCCGTGTGGCTCCTGTGAAAGCTCAGCTTGATGCGCCCCGAGGCGAACACCTGGAGGCTGTAACCCCGGTAGGTCTCCAGGGTCTCCTGGGAGAGGTCGGGATCGAAATACTTGGTCATTCTAAAATATCTTTCTGTTCTAAATACATGAATAAAAACACCTCAGGAGAGGTTCCCAAGGCAGGGTTAAGGGATAAGCTGCAAGGGGTAACTCGTAATACGTAATGTATAAGTCTTAATGTTTAATTTATAACATGTAAGATATAATACATAAGGGTTTGGATGACCCAACACCCTCCGAGCTCGGAATAAAATAAAAATAAATTATTCTTTAACGTCCGCTATGAGGGCTGCCCTTATTTCAGTGGCTTTAGGATATTTTTTCTACCTCCCCAGG
>CACPHA010000038.1 GCA_902633655.1 Paracoccaceae bacterium | reverse complement strand
ATAAAAATAATACCGTAACAATTATAGTTGGACAGAAAAGAGACGGTCTTATTTGGCGAGTAACTAGAAATACTCAACAAATCAGAAAAACCATCTAGCCTGATTTATGTTTAGATTTTGAATTTTTCCGGTTGAAGAATTTTGGGGAGACAGTTCGCTTGGATGAAGTTTTGGTGCCAGAGGTTTTACCAATCCAGATTTCGTTTCCACCGTGATCGTTTTCGCTGACATAGTCCGTGCGAAATAGGATGTAAAAAAAGTAGACGAGTTGTCCTGCTTCGAATACATCTACAGCAATCAAAATCACAAGAAAACAAATTCCAAATTATTTTGACCCTCAATCTGTTTTTGCCTCTTTGTACCTTCAGATACCAAATCGGCCAGTCAAAGAGCCCATGGAAAAGCTAACCAGCCCAGCCTAATCGATGAAGTTTTAAAAGTCTGCTTGAAGGCTAATATACCAATTTACCGCCTGAAACATGAGGACAGCTACAACCATCATCATAATGCGTGGGCAGATTTTATATTCGTCAAAAATGGTTAAAGGCATTACGATACCCTTAGCTTGAGAAGTGGGGGCAAGTGATGGGTTACAGATCAATGCATGAAGTGATGAACTTAATTAACAAAAAAGATTTGGAAGGGGCAAAAGCGTGTTTTCATGAAGAGTTCATGTACCTACGCGAATTAGAAATGCTAACCATAGATGACGTACTGGATCATTTTGAGGAATTTACGGGCGGAAAACTGGCATCAAATAATCGTATAACTTGGCATGATGACGAACATTCTGCTAATTTCTCTCATGATATTACTTACGGAGAGAAAGTAAGAGGTATGGTAGCGGGCTTAATAGTTGGTGTCCGATTAGCAATTCTTAAAAAGATGGTTTAATTTGGAGACAAATTATGAAATCCGGAGATTAAGCCGCATAGATATTAATGAATGTTAAAATGAGAAAAGCTCTAGAGCTTTTCTTATTTTCTATAATGCTTGGAAGCTGCGCTCCTGAAGTAGGATCAAACACTTGATTTAAGACTGCTTAATATGTTGGGATAAAAAACAACCTTACTTAAGTTTGGTGGCATCCTCAGTGCGCAAATAAAAGTAACATTACGTAAAATTTACATCGGGTCAGAAAGAAGGATATCGAAGCAACTCAAATTTATCTGATAAATCTGACCAATTCTATAAACTGTAATTTCTTAAGTCACTTAAAATATTGTAAAAGTTATCGATTTATCATTACAATTTCTTCACACAAGTTCCAAGTGCGAAACTAAAGATTACCGTTATTAACTTCCACTTGCAGAGCTAACCTTAGGCTCTCTAATCAAATTGTTGTGCTGAAAAGTATGTAGGCTCCAAGTAAAATGATGCCAATAAATAATGCACTAAAAAACTGTTCTTCTGACAAATGCCGGCGCAAATTTTGGCCGACCCACATACCTAATAAAGCTGGACCGACCGCAAAAAATGAGGCAATCCCCAGCTTAGCCGAAAGCAGGGCATTTGTTCCTAGCGCAAATGCCAAAGCGATTGTTAGCGCAGTAAACAAAATGCCCATAGCTTGAACTAGCATATCCCGTGACAATCCGATGCCCTGCAAGTACATCACTCCGGGCATTGCGAACGACCCAGTCATCCCTGTTAGGATACCGTTTACGGCGCCAAACACCAATCCCACCCATATCTCTGATTGCGAAGAGATCTTAAGTCGAACGCCCGTGAGGTTTAACACACCAAAAGCGATCAGTAAAAATCCAAGAAGTGCTGTTAAGATGCCGATGTCAACTCTAGTCAAAGCCGTAGCCCCAAGCCAAACCATAGCTGTTGCGATCAAAAGGAAGGGCCAAATACGCTGCAAGATGATACGCGTATTGCCACCTATGCTTGCCTGATATGCGTTAGTAATAAAAGAAGGAACTATCATCAGCGACATCGCTGTTGGCAAGTCGAGTGTGGCAGTCAGCAACCCAAGGCTGACCGAGGGCAATCCAAGCCCAATTAGACCTTTCACGCCTCCAGCGATGATGAATGTTACTGAAATGGCAAAGAACGTAAAGAGATCAAACATATGGGCTACAATAGGACATTAAAATAATGGGTGCCAGAGCCTACCCTAGCAACGGACAATGCAACGTCAGCACAAGTCTTGTAATTGGCAATTTGGTTGGTGTTTGGTTCTTGATACAGGCTCCCCCACTCAACTACAGGATCTGACTGTTCTGGATTTGACCTCATAACAACGCTAGGTAGGAATTTGTAACTTTGGACACCATACTAATATTCATGAAGCTATTGTTCTTTTTATCTCCAGAACAAAGCAAAACATTAACTTTCACACTTGCGTAAGCGCAACTTGAGGCTCATATTCCACGGATCTATATTTTATCGCACTGGAAGTGGTGTAATTATTTGCTTTCCTGATGCATTATTGTGCCAGAATAAGCTTTACATACGTTCTCTTCGTCAAAACGTTCACAAAGATGTTCTACCAGCTCAATCATATTATGAGGGCCGTTCACATAGTCCATAAACGCGTCGATTGAAGCCCACTGATTCACTACTAGCAGTTGATCTTCGCGCGTATGTACGATGCTATACACGTCTAGGCCATCAACGCCATCGACACGACTGTTTACAATCAAATTGGCAATTTCTTCAGTTGCGCCTTCTTTTGGTGTGACTGCAATAACACTCATCATTTTCATATCGGTTTTCTCCCGTGAATTGCGATGAAAGAACGTACGAATTTTATCATATAATAAAGTTTTTAACCTAGAAGCGATCCGACCATTTATTGAACTGAGAGCACGGTTTGGTTACTATTTTGTAAACCGCACACCGAGGAGAAACAAGTGAGCTTTTTTGAGAATACTATGAAAGTTTTGAAAGATTGGGACAAAGAAAAATATGCGGAACTTCACCATGAAGACTTCCTGTTTATACGCGAAACTGAACTATTTCCCTTAGAGGATTACTTGGAAATAATGGAAGAATTTATGATTAGTGGAGGCGGCCCTGAAGTCAGCAAAAGAATGGCTGAGGGATTGATCCATGAAAATGAGTACGTATGTGAACTTCGCTGGGAAGATAAAGGTGAAATTGTAACTAACGTGTTTATGAAAAAAGATGGTTTAGCATGGCGCTCGATTGTTAATAGAGTAACCAAAAAGAGAGCCGCCTAACCTCAGATAACAAGCGATATATTGTGCAAATCTCAAAAGTTGACGTTGAGACATTGTATCAAAGTTTGTTTTTTCGTGACAAAAAGAAAGAATTTGACAACCATGGGAAGGAATCTGAACGTGCTTAGACTTTTTTTGACCATCGCAAACATTATTATTACGGGCTCTGCATTTGCAGGCTCAGAAATACCCACAACCAATTGGGGAGCTGTTCTTAAAGTACCTCTGGATCAAGTTGCCACAGTAGATAAGGGCTTAATTGAATGGGGTAACTGGATTAAAGAAACTCACCCCATGGGAGATGAGGCCAATGGTCTCGACAGCCTAACAATTACTAAAGGGAACCCAACAGGCGGCCATGTTTATTATGTTATCGTGGAGCGTTATGACACCCCAGATGGTTTGAAAAATCACCAGAGCTTATATTATCGTGATTCTGGTGGGGCCTATGCCAGCACGTTTTCCAAACTATATTTTATGCAAGCCTACAGGGTGTCAGGATCAGAGCAAAAAAAAACGGTATTTAGTATAGTCCCATAAAGCTTAAATACATTGGATATTCACGTTTCAGCTTTGTGGAACTATACGTCATCTCTACCACAAATGAACTTAACGCTGCAGAAAATAGCCGGAAGAATAAGAGCACAAATCGATATCTTACTTGATCAGCGTTACGGTTAGTACTGGTAATGTCAGATTTTGTTAGCTATCTTTGTTTGCATCCGCCGACCGTGATGTAAGTATCGGAAATCATTCCTTTGCTGTCTCCAAGCCAGCACATTTTGACCATTCGACCGTATCTGATACTCTTTACTTGAAATGTAGTTATCTTTGAGCCTGTATCTAAATTGGTAACAGAAATATCCTGGCCCACGTCAATGGAGTCTGCGTTGAGTTCAATACTCTTAAATGTTTCGCAGTTGCCTTCATTACAATATTTCACTTTATCTACTTTAGACCATTGCGCTGATTTAACTAAAACTGGGTTCGCCAGAGCGACTGTTGGGAAAGTTAGGAGGCAGAATGATAATAGTTTTGCGTTTGATAGCGTGATTATAGACATTGATGATAATTCCTTTTCTAGTATTACTTTGACCTGCTGTGTACTTTTTATTTTTTATGAGCAAAAGACAGGTTGACGTTTCTGAACTTATTGAAGCGAAACTTGTGATATCATCCGAGATATCGTCAGAAGCTATTATACTCGACAACGATACAATATTATTTGTTTCGGTAAGATGTGAGAATGGTGCTGCTTTTTCCACAAAGTCGAAGATGACGTAACGCTCTTTGATAATCCCTTCCTTTATAATATTTTTCTTTCTTTATGCGCCCCAAGTTCGCGAGAGTGCTTTTAGCAATCTTTATTTATTTTGCTGTATGAAACATCTCCAATTATAGTGACAGTCTAAGTGGCACCTTCAACTTCAATAAAGCTACCAGTCTACTTTCCAAACTGGTCAAAAACTCTCTCAGCATCTGCTTTGTTTTTGAAAAGGGTAAAGATTACGGATGACTTTTAACCTAAATATATAGTGGTAGGTCGGAGTGCGCCTTTCTCAATTTCCTTGCCATCTTTTTTTATTTTTAAAAACCATCAATCGTAATCATGCTCTTTCCGAAAATTAAAGGGTTAAATGGGTGGTTACCACCGCATGGCCTCCGTGACGGCCGTCCTGATGTATCTTTATTGCTTTGATGGCGATCCTATTTGGAAAGCGGTGAGAACAATTGCAACTGCCTACAAGCTAGACGAAGCGACTGAATTGAAAACGGTTGGCGCAATGCGGGATAAAGGTGCTGCCTGTCGATAACAGAGATAAGCCGATTTGGAATTTGAGTGTCGAGCTTGTTCTCGAGCGCCACACCTGCAGCGGACAGTTCCACCTGAACTTTGGGAAAGTGGTCTTCCATCTTTACAATTTTAGTCAGTATAGAAGATCCGTATTATGCCAATCAAGCTTCGCGCGAGCACGGATGATCTGGAATTAAATGAGGCGCGCTTTCTTACTAGTCATCTCCAATCCAGCTGGTCTAAAATCGCATCATAAATGATGCCAGCAAATCCTGCCGCCGTAGCGGTCGCACTAGTTTGCAGTTCTTGGCTTTAAGCAATTGAAGCCCCCTAAAGCAAAGTCAACGTATTTTTAACTTGCACACGTGTTCATAATGTCGTCCATTTATAAAGAAGATGAAGCACGTAGCCAGCATGTTGGGAATTTCAATTCATCGGGAGTGGAGATTAAAATGGACATAGCAAAAGACTTCCAATACTTGGAAATAGTAATTCGCCACTGTCAGTCAGCTTATAAGATTTCTTGCACCAACGCTGCTTTCGAAAAGGCCAAGCAACTGAACTTTATCGATCAAAAAGGCTGTTTTTCTATAACAGGGCGTGATCTCGCACTTTTAATGGAACATGACCCACACATCTATCAAAATGCCCAAGACAAAATTAACAGACGCCTTGCTTCAAACGATCCACAGACCAACCATCAACCATACTAGCCTCATGGTAATCCAACTTCTCTTCCGACACATTAGCATCTTAACGGATCGATGAACTGGATGAAGCAACCGCCAGACGAAGCGCTAAAAGTGTTGAAGACGTTCAAATTGAAAGTCGTAAGAATATCCCTGTCGGGAGGTGCGGCGCCGTTAATGAGTTTGCTGGGATGGCAGCCTTCTTATGCAGAAGACCAGCGGGGTATATTACCGGAAGTGTGATACATTGTGACGGTGGTATGATTAAATCAATTTGAGAGTTTTATTGAATGAAGCATGATCTTGTAATAAACGGCGGTACCCTAGCCTCCTCCTCAGAGACATTCAAAGCTGACATTGGGATTAAAAATGGCAGAATTGTAACTCTCGGGGAGGATCTTAAAGGTGAAGATGTAATCGATGCATCGGGAAAATTAGTATTACCAGGAGGTATAGAGACGCACTGCCATATTGCTCAAGAGAGCGCTATGTCAATAATGACAGCCGATGATTATGAGACTGGTTCAATTTCAGCTGCTTTTGGAGGTAATTCATGTTTTGTACCCTTCGCCGCTCAAAGAAAAGGGCAATCATTAAGGGACACACTAAATGTTTACGATGCAAGAGCAAAAACCAAATCTGTTATAGACTATTCATATCATTTAATTTTAACTGACGTGAACAAAAAAGTTCTTAACGATTTACCTGAAGTTTTCGACTTTGGAATTACAAGTTTTAAGGTCTTTATGACCTATGCGACCAGGATTAATGACAGTCAATTTTTGGATATATTAACAATTGCTCGCGAGCATGGTGGCCTCACGATGGTACATGCTGAGAACCATGATATGCTAACTTGGATGGCAAACCGTTTGACCGACAGCGGTTATCTAGATCCAAAATATCACGCCCCTTCTAGACCGGCGCTCGCCGAGGAAGAGGCTATAAATCGTGCCATTAGTTTAGCAAAACTTGCTAATGCACCATTAATGATCGTCCATGTTTCTACTCCAGGAGGGGCTGAGAGCGTCAGAAAAGCTCGCTTTCAAGGAGCCTATGTATTTGGTGAAACCTGCCCACAGTACCTTTTCCTCACACGTGAGGATTTAAACAGACCTGGCTTAGAAGGAGCAAAATACATTTGCTCTCCGCCACTACGCGATAGTGTCACTCAAGAAGTACTATGGAAGCACATATCTAACGGTACATTTAGCGTTGTGTCATCAGATCATGCGCCCTATAGGTTTGATGAAACCGGAAAGTTTTCTAGTGGGACAAACTCGGATTTCAGAAAAATTGCAAATGGCATGCCAGGTATAGAGATGCGTCTTCCACTAATGTTTTCTGAAGGGGTGAAAAAAGGCAGAATAAGCCTTAACCATTTTGTCGCTCTTTCCTCGACAAATGCTGCCCGTCTTTATGGGATGTTCCCTAAAAAAGGTACTCTAGCGATTGGCGCGAATGCCGATATCGCGATTTGGGATCCAGATGAGACCCGCCACGTTTCAGAAATGCATGATGCAACGGACTACAATCCATTTGAAGGCAGAGAAATAAATGGCTGGCCGGTTACCGTACTCTCAAAAGGTCGTAAAGTCGTAGATCAAGGTAAACTTATAGCTAAGCCTGGCGATGGAAAATTTGTTAAAAGAGGACGGTGCGATCTAACGGGCCTTTCCGGGAGCAGATTAATTGAAACTGATCCCGACACGAATTTTGGAGCTGAATTATTCAAATGACTGGACCAATTGTTGTAATAAATCCAAACTCAAACAAAACCATTACGGAGGGGTTAGAGCAAGCATTAAAAGGTTTCCGTTTGAAAAATGGCCCTGAAATAGAGTGTATAACGCTATACGAAGGTCCGTTTGGGATTGAAAGTCAACTGGATAGTGACAGCGTGATTATACCTCTTTCTAAACTGGTAGCGTCACGAAGTGACGCTAATGCTTTTGTTATTGCCTGTTATTCAGATCCAGGACTCGACACTTGCCGGAGTATCACCACAAAACCAGTATTCGGTATCCAAGAAAGCGGTGTTTTGACAGCGATGGCAAGAGCCGACCTATTTGGTGTTATAGCAATATCTGAAGCTTCTATTCAACGCCATCGAAGATTTATGGCGCGCATGAATGTACTGGGACGACTTGCCGGAGAGCTGGCTCTGAATATTTCGGTAGATGCAAGCGCTAATGGAGAGGATACATTTCAACTTTTAGCTCAAACCGGAAATTTGTTAAAAAATCAAGGGGCTGGCGCTATTGTTTTAGGCTGTTCTGGGATGGCCAATCATCGAAGCGCTCTCGAAAATAAATTAGGAATAACGGTAATTGATCCAACTCAGGCAGCCGTCTCTATGGCTATGGGTTCGGTATTGGCAAGTGATCCGCATAAGAATTAGTTATCCTAATCGCAATTAGAAATTCTCAGCGTGTTAATGGCATCTCAAATAGAAGAGGCTGTCTTCGAGCTTGAGATCAGCCAGTCAGACCTATTTATATCAATAACACAACTAGAAAAACAGCTTGTTCTTGAGCTTTTCGAGCGCAAAAAGGAAGTTTTTGGACGCGCTCCATAGATTAGGTTAAGAAAAACAAGAATTAAAAACTGGAACTCTTGATCGGTAACTCTAGGTTCGCTGATAAGATATGTTTTTATTTTTGAGGTTACGAACTATGGTTGAACTATATTATGTTGGACTTTTCGCTCTCTTGATAGTTGCTACTATTTCAATCCAGCAACTCACTAGTATGTTTGCTTTTGGTTTAAAGCCAATCCTAGGAAGTAGAGAAGATGTAACATTCACGGGGCTTACAGGTCGCTTAGAGAGAGCTATATTAAATTCTGCGATTTCTATGACTCTTTTTGCACCTAGTGTTCTGATTTTAGGAATTGCCAATGTGAGCACAACTCAAACAGTAATCGCATCACAGATTTTTGTTTTCGCGAGATTAGTTTACGTTATCTCTTATGGATTGAATATAACGCTTGTCAGAAGCGCAGGTTGGATCGTGGGATTACTTTGTATTCTAACGCTTTATTACAATGTACTGAACTTACCCATCTGATGTAGCAATTTAAAAGGACTAAAAAAGTTGATAGTTGGCACTTCACATAAACCAAACCAACCAAAGCCCCTAAACAGTTCACAAACAAAAAGACGCCAATTATCTCTTCGATAATGTTGTGAGTGGTTCTGTTCCCTTTATACTCTCGCTCACGTTTCTGCGTTCTGATTTCATCTAAGATTGCGAACTGCTCCCTCCAAGCCGATGACTTCAAATTGGCGCATATTCAATTATTCGTTTGTTTGTAACGTGCCGCCCTCGATGCATGAATAAGGCTCTACGAACAGCCCTACCACTGGTTTCCAACCGTCTTCCATCAACACGATTACGTAAATTTTGAATTGCTAAGTGCCTTTTGCTGTTACTATATTTTACACGTATATATAATATTTTATTTTATCATAGACAGATTTCACAGATTAACTTTTTAAAGAAATTTTTGTTAACAATAGTCTTAGTTTCGAGCAGAAAATTGGGTAATCTATTGGACGCAATTGAAATACATAAAGGTGGCTGTAGTTGCGGTACAGTGAGATATCGTACAAAAGGCAAATCCGAACACGCAGGAGCATGCCACTGCAGATATTAACAACCAAGAATGAGTTCTGCTTATTGTATTTCCATATACTTCAAGACCTAGAACGGTGAAAGATCTCAGAGAACTCTAAACAAATTTGAATTCAAAACGGAGCCTAGTAGGGCATTTATTCAAGAGTTTTTCCCTAAATGAACAACCACGCTTTTTGGACTTTAGAAGTGTTCTATGGAATGACAGGAGTGGATTGAGGAAGCTTCGATCCACCCTCATTCTGGTATGATATAAATCACGGAGTTTTAACGCACCAGCGCAACGTTGAATAATATTGATATGGATGAGAAACACGATATGCATCCAAATTATATAGCTATTGCGGCTGACCGCAATGTCGATTGAATTTAATATATTAGAATAAGTCGTGGATTCATCAAATTTTTCAGACTATGCGTCTTTTGAAATCTCTATGATCTTCCCTTTACGCTCACGAAATGCGATAAATAGACCTGAAAAGAAAATTACAGCTGCTCCAATCCAAGTGAATACATCAGGTATCTCTGCAAAGAACCAAGCGCCAATAATTGCAGTCCAGATCAGCTTAAGAAAGTCAAAGGGCATTAGCGTGGTTGAATCTGTTGCCTTGAAAGACTCGCTCAGGGACAGCTGCGCAAGTGAGCCAAAAAAACCAATCAATGCCAACCAGCCTAGCGTGGGTAGGCAAAATGGTTGCCAAACCCAGAGTGCTGGGGCAATCGAAAAAATCCCGAGGAAAATACCCATGTAGGCGACAATTGTTAAGCTTGGCTCTGCACGCGAGAGAAACTTTATAATAGTCATCGATCCAGCCCAAAGCGCTGCCGACACGGTAACCAATAACGCTCCTGGGTCGATAACCACCAGACCAGGTCGCAAAACAATCAGCGTTCCAATAAAACCCAAAAAGATTGCAAGCCACCGGTGAATTTGAAATCTTTCGCCCAATATTAAAACAGCAAAAATTGCCATAAAGATGGGTGCTGTGAAGCTTAGAGCCGTGACTTTTGCGATTGGCGAAATTGACAATGCGGTGAAAAACATCAACATAGCCACCACGTTTATTAGACCTCGAAGTGCGTGTAATTCAATTCGCTCTGTGCGCAAAATTACAAAGCCAGAGCGAATTAGAAGCGGAAAAAGAAAAGCCAAACCGAATATGTTACGGAAGAAGGCAATCTGAAAGGGCGGCATGACTTCCGCGACAAAGCGGACCAAACCGTGCATTATTGAAAAGCTAACCGTGGATAAGCACATCAATACTATCCCGCGCATAACAGGCGTTTGGCTGTTCCACAATGCCCGCGTTGTTTTATTGGTTAGAAACTGAATTGTCACGATCCCTCGTTTTCGTTGCACTAATAAAAAAAAAAGAAGAAACGCAATGCACCTTGACTCCAAAAAACTCTAGCACTCTGAATGGCTCCAGTTCCAAAAAAGTTGGCAGCTGAAATATCCAAGTAGGTAATAGCTTGCTTCAAGCAACAAGGCGGCAGCAAAAGGTAATGTCTGTTACTGGGCCGATCAGCCTGGTTAATTTTTTTAATCAATTTTGCTTTTGTTGATGTTTAGAAACAGGTTGGTTACGATTTGACATACAACGCATCCGAGGAAAAAAATGACAAAAGTTACACGCGTAAACATGATTGAATTTAACTCAGAGGCTGAGTTAGAGGAGCAACAAGAGTGGTATCAGCAAAATGGGGCTAAGCTTTTTCCAGATTCCATTTTGCAAATGGGTGTCCAAACTGGCCCTACTTCAATTATGTCTGTATCGGTATACCCAGACCAAAGCACCGCCGATGAAGCTATGGCAACCCGTGATAAGCTCTTTAAGGATGCCGCCAACACGATGTCTGGCTGGAGTATGGAAGGGCCCGTAAGGCATTGGACTATGCCGACTTTAATGACAATTATCGGCGAGCAAAACCTTTGAGGCATAAGTTCCTTAGCCACATAAGTGGCCTAGTCACTTTTCCCACTCGTAGATTTTGACTTTGCTGCGTTGGTGCATTCAGGAAGGCAGTATGCCTCCATGAACGCAACGATCTTTTCATCGCGAGTGATTTTTGTGTTAGCCTAAATTTGTTCGAAAAAGGAGGAAATGAATATTTCAGTTAGATGTTACTTAATTGGTAAATACACGTCAGAAAGTATCAAGGGCATCATTGGTGGATCAGATCGAATGAACGCTGTTCAGACCCTGGTTGAAGCTGCTGGTGGCAAAGTTAATCATAGCAGTTTTGTGAGAGGGCCAATGGATGTAATTGTTGATTGCGAAGTGCCCGACCATGAAACGATGATGGGTCTCGTTACCACTGTACTTGCATCAGGTTCGATGGAAGACGCTATGTATCTAGAGTGCGTTGAGGCTGATCCGATTTGGGTATCAGCCAGAAAAATGGCGAGTTCATATACAGCAGCAAACGCTTAACTAAATAGTCGCGCATTAAGCCCAGCCACGCCGATATCCATCAACGTAGCCAGAGCTTCACCCTCAATGACAAAAAAAAGGTAAATATGACGTATAAAGTAATCGTTAAATAGCCCATCAAGGGTGGGAAAAACGATGATTTTCTTAGTCTTTGTAAAGTGGCTATGCCTAAAAACAGAGAATTAGACAGCTGCTCACAAATCGATTTAAGCCTCGATGAAGATCACCCCAATTTGGCTTTTATGATGCAAGACTGGGAATCTTCACAAGATCACAAAGATCTATGTCTGTGGTCTTAAAGAGGCTAGTACTCGGTATATTTTTATGGGCTTTCTAACAGAAGCGCCAACCTTTTTGTATTGTAGTCTCTGAGACGCTTGATTCATCGGCGGGGCAGTCAGCTCAGCAACACCGATCTTTTTCATCGCAACTCTGACCTGTTTCTAAACCTTTGCAGTACCATTAAAAGAACGAGAGCCGCGTGCTATCTCGCACAGGGACATGGATCAGATCACTGAAAGCAGGCCTTTCTTCAGGGCGTGTATTATGAAATGACCCGGTTTTAGATGCCCCGCTTGTTCTCCACCATCATCCTCAACGCATCTAGCTCCACTTCAACGGCACGAATATAAGCTTCCATTTTCGCGATGGTAGTTTATGTAATAAAATCCTTACTACGTCAGTCTTACTTTGCTACAGCGCGGGTAAACTGACTCCAGATCAGATGCTTCTTTTCAACGCGAAACTGCACTGTAGCAGGTGGAAGATTGGCATAATCGATTGGGCGAGCGAATTCCGCCACCACAAAGATACTACAATTTTTGTCAGAACGTTTTTCATGCAAATTTCTAAAACGTATAGAAAGTTAATGCGGCGCTTTTTTCTAGCTTGCAGGTATTAACGACTAACCCATCTTCTACCTGCCGTTACGTCAGGCTTTAAAAAAACGTGCGTGTTTGGTATGATAATTTTGTAGCCAAACTGTCGGGAACTCTCATTAACAGATCGTGAGGTTCCAATGCGTACTGCAAACGAAAGCCATTTTATAAATCATGTCATATGGCATTGCCAATTTGTCTATGATTTAGACAGCGCAAGAACAGCGGTAGAATATGCGCGCCGTGACGGATTTTTAGACACACACAATCGATTAACCTCAATTGGGCGCAGCGTTGCCAAAATGATGGTACAAGACTTTAACCATTACAAAGATTTGGTGAGCATCAAGATTAGCGAGCAGCAGGATCTCTATAATCCACAGGCAAACTATTAGCCTGGACAGCCTTAGCTTAGCGCCTCCTAAGACTAGATCATACCAGAAATGGCAACCTCAGAAAACGGCCTCCAGATTATTTTAGTCATAGAACAACTCCAACTTAGTTTTTGCAGCGGCTCCGACTGTGAATTGCTGCTCGTGAGGTTTGAACCAAGCCGCTGGCATCGGTAGTGGTTACGGCTGAGAAGCATGCCACACAATAGAACGGCTTATGGATGTTGTAGTACAACTTGTGTTATTCATCGGCTATTGTAGAACTTTGGGTCATAATGCCAATCCTTCTAGTCAGGATAGACAACAGACACTCCCTTTAAGGGGTGTCGGCATGTGTCCACTGTGATGCAAAGAAATGCTTTACCAGCGGTGATAGGTATTTATGGATAACGCATTACTGTATAAGCATCGCACCAATGCAGGTTGGCACCGTCAACAGCTTTATGTCGTAATTCCATATTTTTAGCAGACGATGGCACATTACGGATATTGAGGAAAGCCTTATGGGAAGGATACCAAACACCCAAGACCTCATCGATGTCTTGTGAACCCACGACCTGTCCATTAATTGGTGTTTGCCAAAGGATTTTCCCTTCAACCTCCGCCACTAATCTATTAATACTCTGTATGTATTCCTTGTAAAGCGCCCCGTTTGGAAAATTTGCTGCTGTCGAATATTTGTTTAGGTTAAGCATAAATACAGGCCCATCTTCAGGTGTCTGCGCTATAGCCTGCATCTGTTTTATTGTTGATGCGTTCACATTTGGTAGTTCAGTCATATATGCGTCCCATTCACTAATCTGATTATGCTGACATCTAAAATTACCTATGGAGCTCCTTCTGTCCACATTTACGCTACGGGTAGTTCGGACGGCCAAGGCGCCCTAGCGACAGAAAATTGCACGTTATGATCTAAACACTTCCCCCTATACTAGTAACGAGAAGCAATACTGTTAGATAAACACGTAAAGTGACTTTAGAAGCTATGGTTCCACACAGTAGACAAAGAAATTTTCTTGCAATTGATACTGGTTCACATAACCTATTGATATTGCTTACACGGGTATGTGATTGGTGCAGGAACAAAGAACCTAAACCCGTGTTGGGGGGCTCCATTCTACTACCCGTCAACGTGTTCAACCACTCGATCTGTAAGCATGTTTTGTTTTGTCGGAGATGTGGAGGTGACCATGTTGACTTTTAGAGAGGGAAAACCGAACGATGCCACCACTCTAGTTCTAATTCTTGGCTCTGCTGGTAGAAGGGTAACTGAATCTTTTTGGAGTCAATATGCTGCCCAAGTATAATCTTTCTTTAAATTAGGAATAGAGAAACCCTCCTCCGTAGCCCTGCCCAACAGTTTTAGTAGACCATCCTACGAGCTGATCAACCATTTCTGATTTCACACCTTCATTCCTAACTCCATTATGAAAGCTATAGCTGAAGGAGTGTGTTACAGCATCAGGTACTTATTGCTTTAACCACTTATTCAAAGCGGCAAATCATGAGTTGCCCTTGCAACCATGTTGATCACTATACGAATTGAACAAAAAAATGGGCTAATACTCTGACGATGCATAATTTTTTAGCTTCAGATGATACTCCAACCAAGGGTATAAGTCGTTTACTGCCAGATGTCTTTAGCTGTCTCCATGAATTCTCCACTGAACTGATATGAGGATACTCATGATCAAGTATGACATCGTCCCAACCTTAAAGATGCTCTCCATGTAGCCAGACAAGATCATTCCAAAGCTTGTTGGCCATCCACAGTTCATCTATTATCGCCTATGAGGATTAGGTAATAAGAACAAGGTCATATTTATAAGCTCTAGTACCCATTTGGGAATACTAGGTATTTGGATTACCAATCACGCCTCCACAAACAGCCGAAATTTGTGCTTAAATCAGTGCATGACTGGGTTGCTGATCAGATCGTATTTCTTTATTTCTGTGCTGTTAGATTGAATTTTCGTATAATAGTTAGTTAATTTTTATTTTTATAATATATCAAACGGTTGCCCTATTCGCTGGCGTTCTAAATAGACACAAACTATTGATATTTAAAATTTGTATATGGAGCAAGTAATTGAACCTTAAGCACTATATTGCAGAGTTTATTGAACTTTAATGCTTGTTACCACGGTAGTGGGTTCAGATATTATCGCTGAAAACCTTTCTTAAGGAAATTTGGCAATAGCATTACTCGGTAACGCAATAGCGACAGGGGCAATACTTTATGTATTGATAACGATATTCAGCCAAATATATGGAGCACATTTTAATCCTGTTGTAACGTTAGTTATGTTCATGCTTGGCCGAAATTCTGCGTCACAATCAATAACATATATTATTTTTTACAAATAAGTGGTGACGTATTGCGCACGTGGATCGCTCATGCAATTTTTGAATTATCCATTTTACAACTTTCATAAAATATCAGATCTGGACTTCCTGAGTACTTTTCAGAAATCGTCGCGACCTTTGGACTTCTGTTAACCATACTCTACGGAGTTAAGTACAAAATGAAAGCAGTTCCCGCTCTTGGCGCACTATACATTATAGCTTCTTATTGGTTTACAGCCTCAACTATTTTTGCCAATCCTGCGGTTATAATTGCGAGAACATTAACAGATACATTTTCTGGGATAAATTACCAAAACACGTTTCCTTTCATAATTGCACAAATCATTGGTGGGATTTTAGCATTTGTGGTATTTTGCGTTATCGCGGAAGACAAACTTCCGAAAGATGTAATCAATGTCAGGTTAAATGCGGCTAGGTTCTCTTCCCCAAAGACCTAGCCATAATTCTCAAATTTGGCAGCGTTGGCTACAGGTGAAAACTTAAAAGTGACGTTGGGTGTTTTTAAAATAAGTACATTTTAATCATGTTACATGATCCGGTTTTAATTTTGGTCTATAACATGTGAGTTTACTCAGATATTTACTCCCTTTTGTCTGGGCAAAACTTATAAAGCTCCGGGGTTGGCCCATTTGAGGAAAGCCTGGAGCCTTTCTTTATATAGACTGCTTATTTGAAATCACTTCTGCTCGGAACGCTCAATAAGACTCTCATTTGCATTAACAGTCTTTGGCTTTATGGCTTGCGTTTTGGATCTTGGGATAGAGAAAGATTCGTTCGCTTGTAGCACTCCCTCAAATGTCTTCTTCTCCTTATTTGATCTCTCCACCGCCCTCGCCTGTCTAACATCTTCTGGCATTTCTGGTGAAGGATCTAAAGTTTCTGAAAGTTCAGTAATCAAATTACGTTTGAGGAAATTCATATGGGGATAGGCATCATTAAGATATTCTGCAAAAGTCTTGTAGCGGTCATTAGCGATACTCAGGTTTATGCCAAATCTTGCCATCTTATCAAATTCTATCAGGCTCTTCTTTTCAGCATCGCCTATTTGACAAAGTCACGCTTCAGGGTTATTCGGCTTAGCAACGGACAATATCTGTTGCCGTCACCCCTGAAACACATCATTCTCTGGTTTATCCATAAGGCTATTTTCATACATAAATATTTCCTTTCTGCAGGTCGAAACTATTTCTTTAGATATGAACAAAGAGACAGATAAAAAGGTTAAGAAACCTAAGTCAGACGCTAGGGTTAGCGGAGAAGTAGCCACCTACGTTTTGATATTTCTAGGTGTCTTTACTGGCTTTCTCGTATTTATCTCTGGCTGAGTAGTCTATAAATGATAAAAGGTTATTAGGTAAATATTAAAGCTGATTAATTTGCTATTATTCAAATCCTTTTAAAGTGGGATTTACAGTGAAAGGATGGCTTTCAGTAAATCTAGCTGGGCCCGGTACTATTAGTTTTTAGAAATATGGTGCCTCACTTGAATACTAGGCTCATCAGTTACTCTCTCAGCGGCTTTCAGGTGTGCTGAGATGCGCAGTTCTATAAATGTAAGCTTCATAGCATACCGTTGCTTTATTACTTAACTTGTGATTGTTTTAATTTAAGATAATTCAAACACATAGACACGTCTTTAGTGAGAGATAAGAAATGCGAGAGATAAATGGAATCAAATGTCTTGTAGTTGGGCTTATTGCTTTGACCACTTCCACGGCTTCAATTAGCGCTAAAACTATTGATTTGGGAATTGGAATTAATTCGCTTGGAGTGACGCTAGAGGGAAGCTAAGCGGCATCAGACAAATTATCCTACCGTGGGCTTTATGCCCTAGGCCTCAGTAGAAATTTTGACGAAACGCAAGATGGCGCTGATTATAGTATTGAAGGTGAACTTGGCGGCTTTGCGCCATTAGCCGACTATAGCTCTTTTGGAATGGCGGTTGTTGTTGGAGGCTGCTTATTTTCAACGCATACGAGCATAGATTTAAACGCAACAGTAACAAATAAAACTTTTGGAAATAGTGCAAATCAAACTGGTACGTTAACTGGGAAAGCCGAATTCAGTCATTCAATCGCCCCTATGTTATTGTAGTTCTCCACGATATTATCAAACTCTGCCACCTCGTTTTTTCTTTCTACAAGCCACAAAGTTTTCTTATTTAGCCTAAGATCTTTGGTGTCATAAGTATAAACATCTAGGAAGGTGATGTTATTTAAATCCCAAACTCGTTGAGCAACTAAGAAGCCACGATCATCACCAACTATCCTTGCTACGTCTTTCAAATCACCGTCTCTTATCACAAGCCAGTTACGCATATCTAAATGCACAGCGATTTGCTTCTGGCTAGTTTCTTCCACACACTCCACTAAAGCACTGGCTTTGACAGTAGAGGTCAAAAGACACAAGGCTAATGTTATGGATAATACCCAAGTTTTCATAACTAATGCGTGTCATCGTTTGTGTTGGTGGCAACCCTTCCAATCATAGGGGGTGGGCGACGGCCATGCCATCCTATAGGGATATACATATACGCCCAGCTACACAGATCAGGTTTTTAGGTTTGACCTGAAACAAAGAACTAGTAATCGATTATTTTCTAATAAAACAAATCCATTTACCTCAATAATAAATGCATACCGTTTAAGGATTGATAACAATAGTACACAAAATATTTATAGAAATTTTTCTTTAAGCTGCGAACTTTCTCAGGTGAACTATAAGGAGCCTAGGCCTGCCAATAGATAAGTGTTTGATTACACAGGAAATGAGATAGCTTGGTTGGGCTTAGGTGGTCTTATACTACTTCTTTTAGATCAAGCTGCCAGACGTGATGATTATTTTTCCTCGAGTAAAACCACTTCACTTTCAGAATAGACTATAATCTAAGCTTTATGCTTAACTCACTGCATGACCAGATTGCTAATCAGATTGTGTGTCTTTGTGGCTGGGCTATTGAGCGGTCCAAGTATTTGCTTTGCATCAGACTGCTCATGATCCACGCCTAATCAATGGCACTGCCAAGGCTGAGGAACAAGCTAGGGTTGCGTTGAAGGAAGTTGGTGTGGCTGGGCTTATCGCGCAGCCAATGAACTGATGACGCGAGGCCCAAAAGTCCGAGCCTTCATTCAGGCATACGTAAAAATACAAGAAAAAATGCACGTAGGCTAGCCTACTCATTAATTAGCTTAAAGGCGTTGCACCTGTTTCAAGACTAGCCAGTTTACCGTCTTTCTTCATCCAAACGCTCAAAACAGCTTCGCGTCTTCCATCCGGAAAAGACAGAACTTTGTGCTCTACTAAAGTTTCCTCGTTTTCGTAAAGGCAGCGTTCATTTTCAATTTTTATATTTTTTCCCCTGCCCATCATAGTGTGTATCATCGAAGAAAATTCTTGTTTGCCTCCCTTTACACCATGGGCGTGGCTAACCACTGAAAAGTCATCGTGAATTAATTCAATTAAGGCGTATGCATCCTTGTTACGATTTGCCTCTGTATACTTTTTGAAAATGGTCATTTTTCGTCCTTTTTGCTAAAACCAACCACCTAGCCATTAAATTATGTAAATAAAGTTTTTTGATTAAAGTTGAGGCTAAATGACACGCGGCTTAAAAGTCTGCGCCTCTACTGAGGCGTACTACAAAATACCAGAAGGCGCACAAGTTGGTCAGCCGATGAGGCTGATGAAATTCCAGAAACAGTTCATTCTGGATGTCTATGATAACCCGCATGGTACAAGCCGCGCCTATCTCAGCGTGGCTAGAAAGAACGGTAAGTCTGCGCTGAGTAAAAGATTTGTTGCGCTGCGCTGGAGCCGTTGCGGACCTGGAATTTGCTAAACGTCAAAATGAGAAGCCACCGTTTTATAAAGCTTTAAGCAGTTCGATTGAAAAAGACGCGGTTCAAATCTGGACTGCTCAGCAACAAATCACAGATCAGAGAAAGGCGCTAAAGGATTATTTTTCAGCGTACTATGGTCCTTCACAGTGGTAAGCGATTTTAGAGATTGAAGCGGAACTGCAAAAGCACAAGCTTGAGCATGAACATCGACAGATTGAGATAAAGCGAAAGATCACTGAATGGGAAGCAGGGGTCTTTCTGTTTGTGATATGTCTTAGCGCTCTGATTGGGCTGGTTTTGTTTATGAAAACTGCAAACGAGGTTTGATATGCCTTCAACCGTTATTGACTAATACAAAATATTTCCGCGCTTTATGATTTTAATGATTACGATCCCGACTTGTCAGGCGGCCCATTGGTATATGAGCTTAACAGACAACTGCGAAAACAGATTGAGGATCAAAGTAATGATCTATTCACTTAGTTTCACTCTTTAGGCGGCAATGGAGTAGCACCACTTTCTGTTCGCCAAATCAATCCATCCTTTAGTACATGTACTAGCATTAGGGCTTCTCTATCGCCTGATTCATAACCGATTGTTTGATGCTCAACAATTATGTCAGCATTCTCGTAGATGCAGCGATGTTTTTCAACGTTCGCAGCAACCATCCAGCCCATCATTTGATCCCAATCAATGTCATCCATCTTTTTGACTTCGCCAGTTGAATGGCTAACCAACTCGTAATCATCGTGATGACATTCCAAAAAGGCTGAAATATCTGATTCATTCCACGCTTCAGTATATTTTTTGAAAAGGCTCAAACTAAATCTCCCCACATTTTTCTGGTAAGATAGATCCTGCATTTTAATTAAAGCTAGGAGTAATAAGCCTGAAAAATAATCACAAGTAGAAATGTTTATTAATGTGGAACTCGTTTTTATGCTTATAGGTTCGATTGCTAGACAAATTCATGAAGCAGGGCAACCAATCTATTTCCGCACCATCTTATCTTGCCGGCAATACGCAGCCGACATTGGAAGAACAGGCAACGAAGTCTGGGTCAGGAAAAACTACTACCAAAAGAAAAAGCCGCTCATCGAAGTGCACTGTCTCCCAAAGTTCGTCAACCCGCAAGAAATCCAAATCTATGAGTAGGGAGAA
>CACPHA010000037.1 GCA_902633655.1 Paracoccaceae bacterium | reverse complement strand
CACGCAGTTCTTTAACCATAGATGCAGTGATCGCCATTTCAGCTCTCCTAGTAAGTTTTTTTATAAGCCCGCTGTTAGCTACAATTTATCCCACACTGATTAAAGTCTCAGCGCGTTCTTTTTTCCTTGCTTAAGAACCTTTTTCTGGATCCGCCTTTTCTGCACCAGAAGGTTCCTCAATTGCAGTCTCTTCTGTTGTCGATGTCTCACCATCTGGAGCGTCTCCTACCTCCTCCTCAACTGCAAGCACCTCCTCTGCCGGTGCGTTTTCCATAGCGCCCAGATCAACACCTGCAGCACCAAGTTGTGCCGACATTCCGTCCAAAACTGCTCGACTGGCTAAATCACAATACAGCGTAATGGCGCGGGCAGCGTCATCATTCCCTGGGATAATGTAATCGATACCATCAGGTGAGCAGTTAGTATCTACAACAGCAACGACTGGAATGCCAAGTTTATTCGCCTCTGCCACAGCAAGTGACTCTTTTTTGACATCAACAACAAACAAAAGGTCGGGAACACCTCCCATTTCACGAATGCCGCCCAACGAGGCTTGGAGTTTATTTAATTCCCGTTCCATACCAAGACGCTCTTTCTTGGTCATACCTTCTACACCGGTATTAAGTTTCTCTTCGATATCTGAAAGACGGTTGATGGATTGTGACACTGTCTGCCAATTGGTTAGGGTCCCTCCCAGCCATCGGTGGTTCATATAGTACTGTGCACATTTTTCAGCAGCCTCAGCCATTGGGTTTGCGGCTTGGCGTTTTGTGCCCACAAACAAAACTCGACCTCCCTTAGCAACTGTTTCGCGTACGGCATTCAAGGCCGCGTCAAGCATTGGCAAAGTTTGGGTTAAATCAAGAATATGGATACCATTTCTAGATCCATAAATGAACTCTTCCATTCGCGGGTTCCATCTCTGCGTCTGATGGCCAAAATGAACACCCGCTTCTAACAGTTGGCGTAACGTAAAATCAGCTAGAGCCATATAAATTTCCTTTCCGGTTTTTACCTTGAACAGGAGTGCGAAGATCTAAGCCTCCAACCGGTGGACCAAGGAAATGTCTCTTCCTCCAACCCTCTCCTGCCTGTGAAGTTTGAAACGGGCTTGTAAGGCAGTTTACAAGCAGAAGCAAGAGAATTAAAGAGCTTCTCTTTCAGGTAAAAATAGTTCGTTCTATAAACCACCAGGTACCGATTAACGCAATTATTAGTGAGATTGGAATCGTTACTCGGGTTCGGTAGTGTAGAGACTTACCAAATGGTAAACCCAATAAAAGTAAGGCTAAAAGTATAACACCAAGCTGCCCAAGCTCAACGCCAATATTAAAACCTATTAACGCCGGTAGAAAGTGATTTGTAGGTAATCCGAACTCTGCTAATACACTTGCAAATCCTAGGCCATGCAATAATCCAAAGACAATGACAATCGTTGCACGCCAGGAATTGACTTTTGAGAAAAATATATTTTCTACTGCCACAAAAACAATTGATGCTGCTATTAAAGGTTCTACTATGTAACCTGGCACAGAAATAATGCCAAAACTGCTAGCAATCAAAGTGATTGTGTGGGCGAGAGTAAAAGCTGATACCTGCCATAATAATGTCGAAGTTTTCAAAGATAACAAAAACAGGCCCATCACAAAAAGAATGTGATCAAATCCATTAGGTACAACGTGTTTAAAGCCGATTGGAATGTAGTTTAAAAGTCGATCAAGGGCAGATCTTTTTTCACCATCTCCAGTATTAATAAGTTTACTCGTTTGCCCGGCACTCAGGCTCTGCTCAAGGCCGTATTCAACCTCGCTTTGCCGCAAAAACGTGGAACCCAATCGCTCATCAAAAGTTACAGTAAAACCTGACAAATCCTTTGATCTTTTGACAGCAAACGAAAGCCTACTTAATCTTGGAAGTTTAAGATTTTTTAAATTTTCAACATCCAAGCTTTTGTAAGAGTAATTCGTCAGCAAGGAGCCGTTGGCATCCTTTATTTTTATAAGATCAGTAAAAATTTTCCATTTGGTCTCAAAAGCAGCACTCAGATCGGATGGGGTGAAAGTTCGAAATTTTTGATAGCTTTCTATTTGTTCCGCCTCATCTGTGCTGACCAGCTCTGACAGGTTTATATCTGACAAAAACGCTTCGACATTGAAACGCAAATCTATACTGATAGACTTGCCTTCAATTCGTATGTCGGCAATGTTAGGCAAAACCTCGTGAGCATTTACTTGCCTGAAAATGCTCAACACTAGAATAAAAATAATAGAGCTTCTGGAAATAAAACGCATGAAATTCTTGAAAATCATATTTGCATCCAGCCTTTTTCTCTTAGGCATTGTGAGTCACGCTATTGGACACGAACTTTGGTTGGATAGTAAGAAATTTCAAGTGCAGCCGGGAGAAAAAATAGAGATTGAGCTTAGGAATGGTGAAAAGTTCGAAGGAATAAACCTGTCTTTCTTTAAAAATAGAATACAACAGTTTTTCTGGGCACAGGCTGAAGATATAGTACCCTTTCAGTCACGTTCGGGCGATGTTCCCGCCGCAAAATTCCAGGTAGAAAATGCCGGTTTGATAATTGTTTTATACGAGTCTACTCCATCAAAAATCACGTATAGTGATTGGCATAAGTTTGTAAGCTTTGCTCAGCATAAAGATTTAGGAGATGTACTAAACCGGCACACGACTAAAGGTTGGCCTCAAAAAGATTTTAGTGAAATTTACCATAGATATTCTAAGGCGCTTATAGGCGTTGGGCACGCAAAAGGACATGATCGCAGATTTGGCTTAGAAACAGAATTCGTTGCGCTGGAAAATCCATACACTGCAATTCTGAAAGGTAGTTTGCAAGTACAATTATTATATCAAGGTAGCCCACGCACCGATGCGCAAATTGAAGTATTTGAAAGAGATTCCGAATCTGAAGTTACCGCTTATTTACTTAGAACAGATGCAAAGGGAATTGTGGAAGTTCCTGTGAAATCAGGGTATGAGTATCTTTTAGACAGCGTGGTTTTACGTGAATTTAAAGGTAATGCGAAGGACGGCCCATTATGGGAAAGCCTTTGGGCAGCACTTACATTTTCGATACCAAAAAAATGACACGTTTCGAAAGAAAAGTTGTTTGTATCGGCAGTGTCGTATGGGATTTAATTGGACGATCAAACGATATCTTATCGTTTGGCAACGATACAGCAGGTAGCATAACTAGGCGACCCGGCGGCGTTGCCTTTAACATTGCTAGACAGTTAGCAAAGCTTGGGGCACGCCCTATTATGCTTTCAATTATTGGACAGGATATCGATGGCGATAAGCTTCATGCAGAATGCAATGATCTTGGGCTTGATATGCAATTCGTTACCCGCTCCAAGGCCCTACCAACCGACTGTTACATGGCGATAGAAGACCGGAACGGCCTTGTAGTGGCCATCGCTGACACAAATTCCTTGGAGTGTGAAGGTGAAAATATTTTAGAACCAATCCTTCACGGCCAATTGGGCAGTTTAAAAGATTTAAATAAGAACATCTTCATATTGGACGGAAATTTGACAGAAATTCATTTACATAAGATCGCTTGTACGCCTGCCCTAAAAAATTGCGAACTCAAAATTGCACCCGCATCTCCGGGAAAGGCTGAACGTTTGCGAATTTTTTTTAAACGTCCTAACACCACACTTTTTTGTAATTTAATCGAAGCAGAAATCCTTGCCGATGCTAGCTTCTCGGATGCCAAAGAGGCTTCATTAGGGCTTATGGAAACGGGCCTATTTAGAGCAATTGTAACAGATGGAGCCAACTTGGCTTGCGATGCAACACTAGGATCCCCCCCACTGACAGCGACCCCAGATAAAGTTAAAATAGAAGGTGTTACCGGCGCTGGAGATGTGTTTATGGCCGCACACATATTTGCAGAAATGAATTCTGCAACACCTCACGATGCATTGTTAGGTGCTATTCGCACTGCCGCAGCTTATGTATCAGGAGAACTTATATGAATAAGTATACAATACATCCTGAGGTGCTCGATGAGTTAAGAAACCAAAGGCCGGTGGTCGCTCTTGAAAGCACTATTATTACCCACGGGATGCCTTATCCCCATAATCTCGATATCGCCAAAGCAGTCGAGGATGAGGTCCGCGCACATGGAGCAACTCCAGCGACGATAGCAGTATTGGATGGTAATCTGCATATCGGCCTAACCCCGCAACAACTTGAAAAGCTGGCTTTCACGCAGGCAGCCATGAAACTGTCAAGAGCGGATATCGCCATCGCAATGGCAAAAGGTGAGACGGGCGGTACAACTGTTGCCGGCACCATGGTAGCTGCGGCGCTAGTCGGTATTTCCGTCTTTGCGACAGGTGGTATAGGCGGTGTTCACCGAGGTGCAGAATTAAGCTTTGATGTATCAGCAGATCTGAATGAACTTGCACAAACCCCCATTACTGTCGTGGCGGCTGGCGCCAAAGCAATTTTGGATTTACCCAAGACACTGGAAGTTCTGGAAACTTTGGGTGTTCCTGTAATCGCTTACGGTCAGGATGAGTTACCAGCTTTTTGGTCACGTTCCTCCGGTCTAAAGGCCCCTTTAAGGCTTGATAGTGCGAAAGAAATTGCTCTTGCACATAAAACGCGAACTGCGCTTGGACTTTTCGGTGGACAGCTAGTAGCAAATCCAATTCCTATCGAGCACCAAATCACACGAAATGAATTAAAGCCTTTAATTGACGCAGCTATCAAAAGAGCAAAAGTGCAAGGCATTAACAAAAAAGACGTAACTCCGTTTCTTTTGAAAACAGTTTTAGAGCTTTCAAAGGGTAAGTCACTAAGTGCAAATAAAGCTTTAATTCTAAACAACGCCCGATTAGCATCAAAAATTGCGCAATTTTTGTGAAATTTAATTTGAAATAAAAACAAATTTAAAGTTCTAAGTTGTGTTTCTAAAAATGTCTGCATAAGTAGAATTAAGAGGTCCTATAATCATGGAAGAACCATTTAATCCATCGCCACCGAGGCCAAGACGAAGGCGGGTTTTTTCCGGTTTGCGTAATAGCTTCCTTACTGGGATTGTTGTGATAGCTCCAGTTGGATTGACAGTCTGGCTGATCTGGACAGTAATTGGATGGGTGGATGGTGTGGTTCTACCCTTTATCCCTAATTCATACCATCCTGAAAATATCATAAAGACGGTTTTTGGAAACGATACACAGGTAAGGTTACGCGGGCTTGGGTTGCTATTTTTTCTTATTTTCACCACTTTTGTTGGATGGCTTGCCAAGGGCCTTCTAGGACGTTCTCTCATCCGAACAGCGGAGGGCTTAGTTAACCGCATGCCAGTGGTTAGGTCCATTTACTCCGGTGTAAAGCAGATAGCAGAAACTGTATTTGCGCAAGCAGATCGATCTTTCGAAAAAGCTTGTATTATTGAATATCCACGAAAAGGTATTTGGGCAATTGGCTTCATCTCTACGAAGGCAAGAGGTGAAATAAAACGGCGCGTAAACGGTGGAAAAGAACTTTTGTCTGTTTTTGTTCCAACAACACCTAATCCTACTTCTGGATTTTTGCTTTTCTTTCCAGCAGAAGATATTATCGAACTGGATATGACCGTAGAAGATGCCGCAAAACTGGTAATTTCTGCGGGACTCGTCTATCCCAATGAAAACGGTGGCCTCTCCATTAAAAACTCAGAAAACCAGAATAATGATGCCAAAAAAGTCTAGGTTTTTTATGGTTTAGAGATTTCGAACTATTTGCGATTAGCCACAAGTCCTTTTTTTTTCGATAATAGTCATACTAACCGAACATGTAAAACAAAATTTAACCTACCAATTTTTTTCGATTTTCAAGATTCACAGATAAAAATAAAAAAAACGCCTGCACGAAGCAGGCGTTAAGTCATTGAGGCAGGTTTCATACAGGCAAGAAACCTATCGAGCAGTAAAGTCTGTATACTGTGTTCTTCAGAAAGCGCCAAGCTAAAAGTTTGAAAATGCACCTAACCTGAGTAATAAGTGGTAAAAATTCTGATCCCAAAATCAATAAAAGGGTCCAAAAATGTCTTTCATTGCTTTAAAAATTATCAAATTCATACTCCCTTTAGTTGTATTTACTGCGATGGTAACTACTTCTCAATCAGAGCCGACACACGCAATCTCTATGTATTCGACCCCTGCCCTCCCACCGGATTTTGTGTCTCTCCCTTATGCAAACCCAAATGCTCCCAAAGGAGGAGAGATAAAACTCGGTGCCGTTGGGAGTTTTGACTCACTTAATCCTCACATCCTGAAAGGACGTAGTCCATGGCAATTACGATTTTGGAATTACGAGACGCTTATGGGCCGCAACTGGGATGAACCGTTCACACTTTACGGACTTTTAGCCGAATCAATTGAAGTTGCCCCGAATCGCGAATGGGTCGAATTCACACTTCGCCCTGAGGCAAAATTCGCAGATGGATCTCCTGTCACAATAGAAGATGTATTGTGGTCTTATGAGACACTTGGGACCGTTGGTCACTGGCGTTATAGGGGGCTTTGGAAAAAAATCGAAACTATGGAACGAAAAAGTACTAGTACAATCCGCTTTTCATTTAATGAGGATAATCCCGAACTAGCCTTGCTCGCCGGTATGAGACCGATTTTAAAAAAAGGGCAATGGGAGAGGCGAGATTTCACTGCCTCTGGGATTGAAACGGTTCCAATAACATCTGCCCCATATCAGATCACCAACTTCGAAGCCGGCCGTTTTATCGAACTTCAACGTAATCCAGATTACTGGGCGAATAATTTAGGGCTCCGGAGAGGCACCAATAATTTTGATACTATTCGGATAGAATATTTCGCTGATGCATCAATTTATTTTGAAGCGTTTAAAGCCGGAGAAATTGATGTATACCGGGAAGGTAATGCGGAAAAATGGATATCGCAGTTTGATTTCCCACTTGCGCTTAAAGGCGCAATCACAAAGTCAGAAATTCCGCACTCACGGCCGACCGGTATGCGCGGACTTTTCATGAACATGCGCAATGAGAAATTTAAGGACTGGCGCGTACGCGAAGCACTAATCCAAGCCTTCAATTTTGAATACATAAATGAGGCGCAAAATGCTAATCGCCAAAGGCGTATCACGTCCTATTTTTCAAACTCCACTTTGGGACTAGTTCCGGGACCAGCCTCCGAAGATATTATTAAACTTTTGAATAACTTCAAAGCTGATCTACCTCCAGGTACACTAGAGGGGTATGAGTTTCCCAAAAGTGATGGTACACTTGGAAACCGTAAAAATATGCGTAGGGCACATAAGTTGCTTGAAGAGGCAGGATACAGTGTCACGGACGGCATTCTACGCGATGGAACCGGAAAAGCGTTTGAGTTTGAAATACTTTTACGACAAGGAGCTCAAGAGTATCTTTCGATTAGCGAAATCTACGCAAATTCTCTAGCACGGCTCGGAATAGACGTTCGAATTTCATTGGTCGATAGTGCTCAATATTCAGAACGCCTCAAAAAAGCCCAGTTTGAAATGGTTCCTCACGCCAGAGGGTTGTCCCTAAGCCCAGGGAACGAACAGTCTCTTTACTGGAGTTCAGAGGCAGCGGATCAAGAAGGAACTCGAAACATTATTGGCGTAAAATCTCCAGCTATTGATTATCTTCTATCAAGACTCATGAAATCTAAAACAGTAGATGAGTTGCAATCAATAACTCGTGCAATGGATCGTGTTTTAACCGCGGGGCGTTACGTAATCCCTATTTATTATGAGAATGTTAGCCGGATCGCACATAAATCAGAGTTAAAGTTCCCAACTTATACACCTATTTACGGTGATAGAATTGGCTTTCTACCAGATGTTTGGTGGTACCAATAAAAAGAAAAGGTGTCACGAATTTTGCGCTGTATATTTGAATTAAAATAGTTATCTAACCCAGGGAATGGATACATCATCGTGGATCACAAAAATTTGATTATTCAAGATTGTGACATTATAATAAGTTCTGTCCCAGTGCCTTAGTTCTAATGGTTTGTGAATTTCAATATGATGCCTAACCATTCCAGTCAAAAAATATCAGCACTCTGCACTATCATGGCGTACCAGGCCATCAAAATCCTCTATAAACCATATTTCAACTCGCGGACGGTAGTGAATATGTTTTGTTAGTTTTCTGGGAAAAACTCATACTCGCACATAGCGGTAACGTGTCAGCTTCCTTTATCTCTTTTTGTCAACAACATGCGGCCGCTAATCTGTTAGTTAGCAGCGAGTTTGAAAAGTTGGGGAACTGATACATCAAGGCCTGGGCCTAGCTTTTTAAGCGCATCATGGGTCGGTAAAATTTGTTCTTTTCCGATTTTTGACAAGGTAGAGCTGGTAAGCCCGATAAGTCATAAAGTGTGTATCAGTATCTATCTGCGTCCCTTACTAAAATTCCTCTCACCTACCCAAAGATTTAGCGCCCTGTTTAGTCCCGCTTCACCACTCCATCGGTCAATTTCGAAGGGTGTATTTGTGTCAAATTCATTCATACCGTTGCCATATTAGACACTTGGCACTCTTGCAACTCAGGAAGCCTAGCCGTACAGCAAGGGATGCCTGCAATATTTGATACCAGTCCCTGCGAGCCCTGCCCCCAGAAATTTAATTTGGCGGAGTATGTCTTATCCCGCGCAGATGAATTATCAGAAAAAGTTGCCCTAAGTATCTTGTCATGTGAAAATCCAGAAAATTGGACCTATGCGGAATTAAAGGCCGCTGTATTGGGTACAGCTAATGGACTTTTGGAAGCAGGGCTTAAGCCCGGTGATACGTTGATGTTGCGGCTTGGGAATACCGTTGATTTTCCTATTGCATATCTTGCAGCCATTGCCGTTGGTATACATCCGATACCCTTGTCATCTCAATTAACAATGGACGAATTGCAAAAACTTTGTTTGGAGGTATCCCCTTCCGCGGCTTGCATCGATCCAGACCTTGGCTTTCCTCAATCAGGTAACGTGATCCAAATTTTACTTTCTGATCTAAAATCAATCCGTAATCTTTCACCTGCTAAGTTTCAAATAGGCGCGTGTGATCACCTAGCTTATCTTGTGTTCACCTCTGGCACTTCGGGTGCTCCTAAAGTTGTAATGCACGCTCACAGGGCGATCTGGGCAAGGCGTATGATGTTTCGCGACTGGTATGACTTAAGGCAAGATGACCGTCTTTTCCACGCGGGTGCATTTAACTGGACCTACACGCTCGGCACTGGTTTACTTGATCCATGGACCCTCGGAGCCACCGCGCTTATTGTAGGTGGGGAAGCTTCGCCAGAAAAGATACCTAGTTTTCTGGCAAAACACGGAGCAACAATATTTGCAGCTTCGCCCGGCGTGTACCGTAAATTGGTAAGGTTGTGTGATTTTCCAAAGCTACCCAAACTTCGTCATGGACTAAGCGCAGGTGAAAAATTATCTGATAACTTGGGTATACTTTGGCGCAAAAAGACATCTACTGAAATTTATGAAGCATTCGGCATGTCGGAATGCTCTACTTTTATATCTTCTTCACCAAAATCCGAAGCAAAGATGGGTACACTTGGTAGGCCACAAAAAGGCAGACGCGTTGCAATCTTGCCTCAGTCCCTCGGTGAAAAACCTTTAGAATTCGATGAAACAGGCATAATTGCAGTGGACCAAACCGATCCCGGACTTATGCTTGGATATCTCGGAGCAAGAAACTCTTCAGATAACAATTTCCGCGGAAGTTGGTTTCTCACAGGTGATTTAGGGCAGATGGCTTGCGATGGCTCAATTACTTACCTGGGACGGAATGACGATGTAATAACGGCTGGTGGTTACCGCATTTCACCAATCGAAATTGAGGCATATCTACAGTCTCACCCTAAAATTCAAATGGTAGCTGTAAAAGATATAGAAATCAAAGAAGACACTCGCATTATAACTGCTTTTTACACTGCCGACGCTACGATTGATGACTCAACGCTCAAAAAATTTGCGGCAGAAAAGCTAGCTCGTTACAAGCAACCGCGTTTATTTGTTTATTGCGACTCACTTCCGGTGGGCCTCAATGGTAAATTACTCCGAAAAAACCTAACTTTGGCGAAAGGGTAAAAATTGGTGCGACTAGATATTTTTTCTGATCCAATTTGTCCATGGTGCTATATCGGCAAAGAACATCTTGATAAAGGTATGCGTAAAAGTGGTGTGAACATTTTCGATCTACGCTGGCATCCATTTCAGCTTAATCCAAATATGAATCCAGATGGGATGGATCGTGAACGTTATCTCGTGCGTAAATTTGGAGGGAAGGCAGAGGCAATAAAAGCTTATAACCCCATCATTGAGAGTGCGCGACAGGCTGGATTATCCATTAAACTTGAGGCTATCAAGAAAACTCCCAGTACGTTTGATGCACATAGACTTATTCATTGGAGCGAAACAGAAAACTGCCAGACAGAATTAGTAGAAGCGTTGTTTAAAGCATATTTTGTAAACGGCAGAGATATTGGTGACAAAAGGCAGTTAGCTGAGATTGCTGGTGAAATTGGTCTAAACAAAATAATGATCTCGCGACTTTTAGAATCAGAAAATGACCGCGAACTTTTAACAGAGCGAGATGAGAACGCCCGAAAAATGGGGATTAACGCAGTACCAACTTTTATTGTTGGTGGTCGACATGTTGTTCAAGGCGGACAAGGTACAGCATTTTGGACAAAAGTTATTAGTGAAATTTCTGAAAATTTCTCAATCGGCCTCTCTGCCCAGCAATGAATGCTTCAAAGATTTCTTCAACAGAACTCATTGCTCTTCTTGCAATGATGGTCGGCACGGTAGCCTTTTCCACGGATGGAATGTTGCCCAGCTTGCCGCAAATTACCCAAGAACTCAGTTCTGATGCGCCCAAGCGTGCTCAGGAAATTTTGATTTGGTTTATGGTTGGCATGGGCCTCGGCACTTTTTTTGTAGGTCCTTTGTCAGACTCATTTGGCCGTAGACCCGTTATTATCTTGGGCCTTTTTTTCTATATAGCGATGGGTTTTGTGGCATATAGGTCAAGCTCCCTAGAGGTCGCGCTTATCGCACGATTTTTTCAGGGACTTGGGGCGGCGGCGCCGAGAATTGTTTCGCAGGCGATTATCCGAGACCTCTATTCGGGTCGAGAAATGGCGCAACTCATATCCTTTGTAATGGTTATTTTTTCGCTTACACCGGCAGTTGCTCCACTTTTAGGTGAACAAATTATGTCAGTCTTTGGCTGGCGCGGTATATTTATGGCTTTTGCTCTTTTTGGAATTATTCTTCTTTTCTGGTTTCTTACACGTCTTGGGGAAACTTTGCCAAAAGCAAGCAGGCGTATTTTTTATCCAAGCAAGGTTTGGCCTTCTCTGATGGAAATGTATAAGAATAAGCAGGTAAGAATCTCAATACTCACACAGTCATTTTCTTACGTACCTTTATTCTCTAGTATTATCCTTATTCAGCCAATTTTTGACCAAAGCTTTCAAGCTGGGTCTTCATTTGCAAAGTGGTTTGCTTTGATTGCGATAATTTCTGCCTTATCGAGTCTGATTAATGCTCGACTGGTGATGCGATTTGGGATGCGCCACATGGTGGTATCATCACTTTTCTTTCAGATACTGATATCATCCATTGTGCTCGCGTATTTCTGGTTGGGGACCGTTAGTGTGCCTACATCATTTTATGTTTATTTGATCTGGCAGACTGGAATATTTTTTCAAGTCGGGTTCACACTTGGAAATTTGAACGCATTAGCATTGCAACCGCTTGCCCATATAGCCGGATTTGGTGCAAGTATTGTCGGTGGAATTTCAACAGTCATAGCAGCTGCGATGGCGAGTATCGTCAACATCTTGTTCGATGGAACACCCATACCATTGATCGGAAGTTGCTTGGCTGTCATTGTAGTTGCTTATTTTGTAGCAATTTTTCTACCCAACAACACCGCCAGTTAGACTGGCAAAAGTCAGAAAACCAAAGTTGAAGTTTAATATGGTCACCCACAAAAAGCAGCTAGCCAATGATGCGGTTGAAAATTTTACTTGGACGCATTATCTTGACAAGTTTTTTGCGGTCTGGATGGTAATATCCTCCAATATCTACGGCTTGCCCCTTTGCTATGCCTAACTCAGACAAAATTTTGTCCTGACTATTTAAGAGAGCTTTGGCGATTGGAGCAAAGTGAGCCACAATATCATCATCTTTCTCCTGTGACGAAAGTGCTTGCGCCCAATAGAGTGCAAAAAAATAGTGACTGTCTCGATTGTCATTTTGACCAATTTTGCGAGAAGGGGACCTATTGTTGTCCAAAATACCTTGCGTTGCAACTTCAACAGCGTGACCCAGAATGGCAGCTTTCGGATTTTTTTTGACTTCTGCAAGAAATTTAAAGCTTTCTGCCAAAGCGCAAAACTCTCCAAGGCTATCCCAACGTAGATGATTTTCTTTAACAAGCTGTTGAACGTGTTTAGGTGCAGATCCACCTGCTCCTGTTTCAAAGAGCCCACCTCCATTCATTAATTTTACTATAGAAAGCATCTTAGCTGATGTTCCCAATTCAAGTATTGGGAAAAGATCAGTTAAATAGTCTCTCAGAACATTTCCAGTAATTGCTATACTGTCGTCACCCTCTCTTATCGTTTCCAGCGTCAAACGAGTTGCTGCACGTGGCGCAAGTATTTCAAATTTGCTAGCAATCCCTTCTGAGTCAAGAATCTTTTCTACATATTTTATCAGCTCAGCATCATGAGCACGATTTTTATCCAACCAGAAAATAGCCTGGGAATTTGTAGATTCTTGGCGAGCAATTCCGAGACTAATCCAGTCTTCAATAACGGCTTTATTAACAGTAGAAGAACGCCATATATCCCCGGCCTCTACCACTTGCTCATGCAAAACGTCACCATTTGCCAGAATGTATCGTACTGTCCCATTTGAGGGGATTTGAAAAGTGGTTGGGTGACTTCCATATTCTTCCGCCTTCTGCGCCATCAAACCAACATTTGCAACTCCACCGGAGGTTTTGGGGTCAAGCGCGCCCGTCTCTTTAAAGTAATTAATTGTTTCATCATAAATTGGTGCATAGCAGTTGTCAGGAATTACACATTTCATGTCTGCAGAACTACCATCCGGTCCCCATCCCTTACCACCAGCTCGGATCACAGCGGGCATTGAAGCATCGATAATAACGTCCGAGGGAACATGCAGATTGGTAATTCCACGATCACTGTCCACCATATACAACGGAGCCTTTGTCGCTAAAGCCGCTTTGAAATCAGCAAGAATTCCTTCGTGTCCATTTATGCGATCAAGAACATCGGCTAATCCAAAATTTGGATCAACTCCAAGCGCCCCAAGTGCAGCTTGGTGCTTGTCAAATTCTTCTTCGAAAAAGATAGAGACCGCATGACCAAAAATAATAGGATCAGAAATTTTCATCATGGTCGACTTCAAGTGCAAAGAAAATAAAACTTCCTCTTCTTTTGCGTTTAAAATTTCTTTTCTTAAAAAGTCGCGTAAAGCTTTTGCACTCATGAATGTTGCGTCAACAACTGTGCCAGGTAAGAGATCAATGCCGTCTTTCAGTAGATGCAGGTTTCCCTCTGGGTCCGTAAATTCAATTCTAGCCAGTCCTGCCTGTTCGTCTGTTAATGTAATAGACTTTTCATTAGAGAAAAAGTCATTTCCATTCATAGATGCAACGTGCGTTTTTGATGAAACTTTCCATTCACCCATCGAATGGGGATTGTTCATCGCATAGCTTTTAACTGCGCGCGCAGCACGTCTATCAGAATTACCCTCTCTTAAAACGGGATTAACTGCGGATCCTTTGATTGCATCGTAGCCCGCGCGAACCCTTCTTTCTTCCTCTGTGTCTGCAATTATCGGATAGTGAGGTATGGAGTAACCTTGCTCTTGTAATTCTTCTATGGCAGCCGTTAATTGAGGGATGGACGCAGAAATATTAGGTAGTTTTATCAAGTTTGCATAAGGTGTCTTTACCAATTGACCTAAAACAGCAAGATCATCATCTTTTTTTTGTTCATTGGTAAGAGTTTCTGGAAAAGACGAAATAATACGCCCAGCCAATGAAATATCTTTTGTTCCGACACTAATTCCAACGGCTGCCGCAAAGGATTGAATAATGGGCAAAAGTGATGCACTCGCAAGCTCTGGTGCTTCGTCTACAATTGTATAAACTATATCAGAAATGAATTTGTCTGACATGTTTCATGTTCCTTTCATACGAGTGAAACGTGCAAGCGTTTTACCCGCACTACGCAAATTTGATGGCTTATACCTCGCTTCATGTTATGCTTTGGCGACTACGCGATACCGTAAAGGGATAAAGAATTCAATTACCTAAATTCTGTAAAGCAAAATGTCTCAAACTTTGGCTTACTTCACATGGGAAAGTTAACTAGTGAAAAAAATTTCTTCGTCATTTTACTTAAAATGCACTGAAAAATGCGATTATTATTCAGACTTATGACCTACACCTTTTATTAAGCTACAATAGAAAAAATGGGAGACTGAAGTCTCCCATTTTAGTTTCGCCGTTCAAGCTCTCGTTATACCGCTCAATATTGATTTTTGCCTGCGGCCTGAACGTCGTTAGGAGCGAGCGCACCCGCCCCATGTCTCTTTTTTAGCTACATCCAGACGTTGATCCGCATGTGTTGCATTTCATGCAAGTTCCATTTCTAACGAGAGTGTAATTTCCGCATTCACCGCAGGGATCACCCTCGTAACCCTGCATTTTAGCCTTAGTGCGAGCATCCATTGAGGATGCCATTACTTTGTCAGTCTTTTTAGAAATCATTTCCTCAACATTAGACGACATATTGGTTTCTGTTTCTATCGCTAAATTACCAAAAGTGTGCCCTCCTCGAAGATCCACCAAGTCTTGCGGTAGTCTTTTTCTTAGGTATCCGGTTGAGCTAATTTGTTTTAGAACCTCGAGGGATTTTGATGCTCCATCTTCTGTAACTTCTTTGAAGTTGGAAACACCTTCTTCTTGCCCCCGCCCAATATCGTCAAAGGTTGCTCCCTCTGGCTTTACATGGGCAAGATCAGTACGATCCAGATAACTTACTGCCAACTCGCGGAAGATGTAGTCAAGAATGGACGTCGCGTTCTTAATACTGTCGTTACCCTGCACCATACCGGCAGGCTCAAACTTGGTAAATGTAAAGGCATCAACGAATTCTTCGAGAGGAACGCCATACTGTAAACCCACAGAAACTGCTATGGCAAAGTTATTCATCATTGCCCTGAAGCCTGCGCCTTCCTTGTGCATGTCGATGAAGATTTCCCCTAAAGATCCGTCAGAGTATTCGCCCGTACGCAAATAGACTTTGTGTCCACCGACAACCGCCTTTTGAGTGTACCCTTTCCTCCGCTCTGGCATCTTTTCCCGGTTAGAGCGAATAACCTCTTTCACCACAATTTTTTCAACCAACTTTTCTGCTAGTACCTTTGCTCTTTCTTTATCACTTCCGTTTTCCAGGATTTCTGCTGCGTCATCATCACCTTCAATAAGTGCCGAAGCCAGAGGTTGTGATAGTTTTGAGCCATCTCGGTATAGCGCATTGGCTTTTACGCCGAGTGCCCAGCTTAGCTCATAAGCCTTTTGACAGTCCTCAATAGTCGCATCATTCGGCATATTGATAGTCTTTGAAATCGCGCCCGAGATGAAGGATTGCGCAGCCGCCATCATGTAAATGTGACTATTAACGCATAGATAACGCTTGCCTTTTTTACCGCAAGGATTCGCACAATCAAAAACGTGGTAGTCCTCTTCTTTAAGGTATGGTGCCTTTTCAAGCGTCATCGTTCCACATACGTGATCGTTAGCAATATCAATATCTGTCCGGCTGAACCCAAGGTGGCGCAACAGATCGAAACTTGGATCATTCAGTTGCAATTCTGGTATGCCGAGTACCTGCTGGCAAAATTCAGTTCCAAGTGTCCACTGGTTAAAAACGAATCTAATATCGAAGGCGCTTCCCAATGCTGCTTCAATCTTTTCGATCTCAACCTGTCCGAAACCGTGGCCTACAAGACTAGTGTGGTTTATTCTGGGGGCATTCCCAAGAGTTCCATGACCGACCGCGTACGACACTATCTCTTCAATTTCCGCTGTTCCGTAGCCAAGTTTTTCAAGGGCAGCGGGTACTGATTGATTTATGATTTTAAAGTATCCACCTCCTGCAAGCTTTTTGAATTTAACCAACGCAAAATCAGGTTCTATTCCTGTTGTGTCGCAATCCATTACTAGTCCTATGGTCCCAGTTGGAGCTATCACTGAAGTCTGAGCATTCCGATAACCGTACTTTTCTCCCAACGCCAAGGCTTCGTCCCAACTTGATTGTGCAAGCATAACAAGGTCTTTGTCAGGACAGTTTATTGTGTCCAGCGGAACTGGCTTAATCGCTAGCGCTTCATAACCATCGCTATTTCCCGCGGCTGCATTACGGTGATTACGTACTACGCGGAGCATGTGATTTTTGTTTCTAGCATACCCCGAAAACGGACCAAGCTCTGCTGCTATTTCTGCGCTTGTTGCGTACGATGTGCCAGTCATTATTGCAGTTAAAGCACCACATAGAGAGCGCCCCGCATCACTATCGTAACCTAGGCCCAGGTTCATCAACAAACCACCAATGTTGGCGTAACCAAGCCCAAGCGTCCTAAAATCATAAGACCGCTGGGCTATTTCTTTTGATGGAAACTGTGCCATTAAAACAGAAATTTCCAGTGTAATAGTCCAAAGGCGAGTTGCATGGATGTAATCGTAAGCCTGAAATTTACCATCTTTGAGAAATGTCAGAAGATTCATGGACGCAAGATTGCATGCTGTATCATCCAAAAACATATATTCGGAGCAAGGATTTGATCCACGTATCTCACCATCTTCCGGACAAGTATGCCACGCGTTGACTGTATCGTGATACTGGATACCAGGATCCGCACAGGCCCAAGCGGCATGCCCAACTTCTTGCCATAGCTTCCGAGCATCAAGAGTTTTGGAAACGCTTCCATCAGTCCGGTTGATTAGCTGCCATTCTTCTCCAGCATCAACTGCTTTTAAAAAAGTGTCTGTCACTCGTATTGAGTTATTAGAGTTCTGCCCAGAGACTGAGGCGTAAGCTTCACTATCCCAATCGGTATCATATGTCGGAAATTCAATACTAGTGTAACCTTGCTTCGCATAGTCCAAGACACGCTTTACGTAGGTCTCTGGGATGGCGGTAGCTTTAGCAGAACGAATAGCAATTTTAAGACTTGTATTTTTAGTCGGGTCAACCGCATCAGACACCAAACCGTCCCAATCGCGAATTGCCGCAAAAATTTCGTTCAACTTACCTTCATGAACCTTACTGCCCGCAACAATACTGGCAACTTTTTGCTCTTCCTTTACCTTCCAGTTAATGAACTCTTCGATATCTGGATGATCGGCATCACAAATCACCATTTTGGCTGCCCGCCGCGTAGTTCCACCTGACTTAATTGCTCCGGCGGCTCTATCACCAATTTTTAGGAATCCCATTAGTCCGGATGATCGACCCCCACCGGATAAGGGCTCACCGTTGCCCCTTAGCGAGCTGAAATTTGTTCCAGTCCCAGATCCATATTTGAATAATCTCGCTTCGCGAACCCAGAGATCCATAATGCCGCCCTCATTCACTAGATCATCGCTAACAGACTGAATAAAACAAGCATGTGGCTGCGGGTGTTCGTAAGCGGATTTTGATTTTTGCAATTTGCCCGTTTCGAAGTCAACGTAGAAGTGCCCTTGGCTTGGGCCGTCAATCCCGTAAGCCCAGTGTAGCCCTGTATTAAACCATTGGGGGCTGTTTGGAGCGGCTCTCTGTGTTGCCAACATGTAGCGCATCTCGTCATAATAGACTCGAGCGTCCCTTTCGCTACTGAAATAGCCGCCCTTCCAGCCCCAATAGGTCCATGCGCCGGCCAAACGGTCGAACACCTGCTTTGACGAAGTCTCGCCTACAAACCTGGTCTCTTTAGAGGCTGGTTGCGAGCGCCACAAAAATTTTGGCACGCCTTTTTCTCGCACTTTTTTTAATTCTACGGGTACGCCGGCTTTGCGGAAATACTTTTGAGCTATAATGTCGCTAGCCACCTGCGACCAACTGTTTGGAACTTCTACGTTATCGAGATGAAAAACTATGGTTCCATCCGGGTTCCTTATCTCTGACGCTGTTGTTACGAATTCCAAATCAGAATAAGCGTCCTGACCTGCCTTCGTGAACTTTCTTTCTATTTTCATATTCCTGCCTTCGTTAGTACTTTTTATTTGGGATCTAAGCCGCTTTTTTTCGTTTTTGTCCGAGATGATCTTAAATTCCTCGGCCTCCTGCCTGTGCGCGAAAGTCTCTCCCGCAACACTGGCGCACTAGATTTTGTGGTTTTGACCCCCGCCGACACAACCTGACGTATGTTAAGTGGCCGGGTCAAGACAAAATAATAGTAATCTTGATAAAATTTTTGCTTGACGAAAGAAATTTGATGTTGAAGCGGTAGCGCCCGATGTGAACAATTTCTGGTCACGTCGCGAATCCTTAGCGGTGAATCTCTTAGATAACTTATATTTCATGCACGTTTACAGTGATATTTTGAAAATCAACGGTTGATCAGTTGTTTTAAAATTTAGAATCAAATGCCCTGATTACAAATTTAATCCGCTGCTTCGGAATGACAATTTTAACCCACAATCCACTACAGGTAGTGGTTGCAAGTGGCACAATGTCTATAGCTAGTAGTATACCTAAATATCCATTCGTATCTCAAAAAATTTCAATATGCCAGTATCAACTTCCTAAGTTATCAGAATCAAGCGTTTAAACAGATCTAGTATTCAGAGTTTTTTCTAGGAAGGTCGATGTTTGAAGACAAATTTCGTGAAACAAAAGTTTAATTATGAAGAAGCCATAAAAAATTTAGATCACTATGCATTAAATAAAAAATGCAAGACATCACCATCCTGTACGGCATACGTTTTGCCCTCCACGCGCATTTTACCAGCTTCTTTAGCACCCTGCTCACCACTGTGCAAAATATAGTCATTGTAAGAGATTGTTTCTGCCCTAATGAAACCGCGCTCAAAATCTCCGTGTATCACTCCAGCAGCCTTTGGCGCATGTATACCCTTATTAACAGTCCATGCCCTCGTCTCCTTTGGACCGGCAGTAAAGTAAGTTGCCAATCCAAGCAGTGCATATCCCGCGTGAATCAACCGATCTAATCCAGCTTTAGCCAAACCCATTTCATTTAAAAACAGATCAGCCTCTTTTGTCTCTAGTTGACTGATCTCTTCTTCAATTTTCGCAGATATAACAACTGTGCCAGCTCCCTGCTTTGTCGCTAATTGCAAAACGTCATCAGAGTGCGAATTACCGTTGACAGCCTCATCCTCTCCAACGTTACAAACATATAAAATCGGTTTGTTTGTTAAGAGTTGCAAATTTTTCCAAGTCCTGGTGTCTTCATCGTTAACAAAAACGGTTCTAGCCGGCTGCCCCTTTTCCAGTACACTCAACGCATCTTTTAAAAGACGATCTTGTTGAATAGCATCCTTATCTCCCCCTCTAAGTTTGCGCAACAAACCATCTAAACGCTTTTCAATACTTTCGATGTCAGCCAACATCAATTCAGTTTCTATAGTTTCAGCGTCCGAAATGGGATCGACACGTCCCTCAACATGGCTAACTTCATCATCGTCAAAGCAGCGCAAGACGTGCGCTACTGCTTCCACTTCTCGAATATTAGCCAAAAACTGATTACCTAAGCCCTCTCCTTTAGACGCTCCTTTAACCAACCCGGCAATATCAACAAATGTCATGCGCGTTGGTATAATTTTTTCAGAACCTGCAATCTCAGCAAGTCGCAAAAGGCGTTCATCAGGAACCGCAACGTCACCGACATTAGGTTCAATAGTGCAAAAAGGAAAATTTTCTGCTTGCGCTATTGCTGTCTTAGTCAGGGCATTAAACAGCGTGGATTTTCCAACATTGGGTAACCCGATAATTCCCATTCTAAAACCCATGTTCTTGCTCCCAGCCCCTTTTTGAAGGTTTTCTAGTCGTTCATGCTAAATGAAACAAGATCATTCGAAATGAAAATACTCCATATCGACCTACTTTACAAAACAGACATTGATTTTCCTTCGTCTTTTAGGCAAATCAAGAGAGTTTTCTGAAAAGAGCTTGAAATGACCCGGATTGACACCACATTCACACGCTTAGCTTCGAAACGGCAGAAAGCGTTTGTTGCTTACATAATGGCGGGCGACCCAAATCCCATAGTGTCGGCTGAACTAATGGCCGGCCTACCGGCAGCAGGTGTAGATATTATAGAACTTGGCCTGCCGTTTACGGATCCCATGGCTGACGGAAGTACGATTCAATTGGCAGGACAGCGGGCCTTGGACGCCGGCATGACGCTGGAAAAGACTTTGTACATGGCTAAATCGTTCCGCACCAAAGATCGAGAAACGCCAATCGTACTCATGGGTTATTACAATCCAATTCATAACTATGGAGTAGATAGGTTTCTTACGGAAGCTAAAATAGCTGGCATCGATGGACTAATTATTGTTGACCTCCCTCCAGAAGAAGATGAAGAGTT
>CACPHA010000036.1 GCA_902633655.1 Paracoccaceae bacterium | reverse complement strand
TCCAATGGCTAGCAGTAACACAACGTTTACTGGAGTTATGAAACAGTTTACGTTGCTATGGCGTCTAGGAGCCCCGTATGAACAAGGGAACACTACTTCGTTATTCTACCATGCTACACTTTAATTCGAAAGGGCTGGGGTTCTAAACAAAATATTTAACATCAAGACTTTTTAAAATGATTGGGAAAGATAATACACTTAGGAATCATCTCGGTTGCAGCAAAAAGTGTTCCATCTTGTTACCAAAATAGGTAAATAATTTATTTCAAAAAATTTATTCATGTTAGTGTAACATATCTTGTAAGGAATTATCCTATGGCGATGAAGCAAGCACACTTTGTAAAACACCTAATCTACTGGTCAACGCCATTCGGATTTGATCAAAATATGTTAGATACAGTTTTAATGTCATCAAAAGAAAACAATAAGAAAAGAAACATAACTGGTGCACTCATATCGCGATCAGATTTGTTTCTTCAATATTTGGAGGGTCCTCCTTTGCAGGTTGATTTAACTTTTCAAAAAATCAAGAACGATGATAGACACGTTGAAATTACGATTTTAAATGAAGGAACAACGGGTCGGCGATTATTTGCATCATGGGCAATGCGAGATGATCCCGTCAAAACCTGGATGTGGACACGGGATGAAGTTAGCAAAGGAATTTTGAACGATTTAGGTTCCGAAGATGCAATGAATATTTTCACGCGCCATGCAAAAGAAGTCGATCAATTCTTGTGAATTTAGAGTTTTTACCAGAGAATTCCACAGTTATTACATTTAGTGAGTCCTGCTTTTGGCAACTAAACTTACTTGTTATTCAATTGAATTAGGTAAACCTTGAAATCCGTCTGATTTTTTCAGCCTTGTGCGACCAATTTTGAAGATATGCACTCATATGTTTTTTATTGAAAACGGCAAAAACTTATTGGTCTATTGTGGAAATTCAAACAAATTGTGCTGCGTTAGACGTGAGGAGAAAAATATTCAGCATCAAAGCAAAAATCTTCTTAAGCTAATCTGAGGCTGAGTAATTTCTAACCTTTTGTACTCAACTCTAGTGATACCTTCGATTATATTTACTTAAAATTGACTTTGAGTAGAACAGGGGGCTGAATGTCAGCTATTGGAAGATTTCCTTTATGTGGCTTGAGTTCAAATTTATGAATATATTTGTCATTAGAGAAGGTTTTCTTAACTGATTGTACAAAGCCGTGGACTGGAAAATGTTGGAATTTATCAACGAGTTGTGGTAACTATTCCAGTCCTGTTTTAACGCCAATTTTTGCTACTATGCCAGCACACTTGCAGGTTTGCCAAATCCCTACTTTGTACATCTTGATCTCCCAATTATAATTTAGCAAAAACAGACCAAACCGATAAAAGAAGAAAGTTATCCACACAAAATTTGTTTATTCATTTAGGACCCTTTCTAAAATTGCATTTCAAATTAATGCTTTACTTTGACACGACCTGAGCCTTTCTTGGAGCAGTGCAAGATATATATTAGGACACTTCGTAAATTTGAGTGACAACATGCAGACAAAAGCTCATAGATCGAAAACCTCAACTGCAATTCTTATTATGATTTTGGCGCTTGCCCTCGCATCTTTAAGTGGCGGTTTGATGAAAATCCTGACTGAGACGATGGAGCCGGCTTTGATAAGCTTCTTTCGATTTTCTGGTTACTTTATCCTTCTATTCCCTTTGGCTCTTTACCAATATGGCAAAAAAGTACTCACACCATCCTACCCTAAAGCCCAAATTTTCCGAGGTTGCGCGCTTGTCTTGGGCAATACAGCATTCATTTATGGTGTCCAACACGTAGATTATGCAAACTCTATCGCGATCCTTTATATTTATCCTTTCCTAATGATAAGCCTTTCCGTCTTGATTCTTAACGAACGTGTTTCTCCGGCGACATGGTTAGGCGTGTTAGGAGGATTCCTTGGGGTAGTTTTGGTGCTCCGCCCCGACATTATTCAAATGAATTTCAATGGCCTATTTATCGTTTTTACGGGCCTTATGGTGGCAATACAAATGTTATTGAATCGAAAGCTGGGGATTGTTACACCGCCGATTATAGTTGCTGTTTGGGGAGCTTTTGTCGCGAGCTTTATGTCTGGACTGGCGGCACCATTTTTTTGGACTACTCCAGGAAAGACTGAAATTTTGATTATTCTGGTGCTATCTGTAACAACGGCTTTGAGCCAAACATTGATGATACTTGCCATGGCTTGGGCTTCTGCAGATAAGATAGCGCCTTTCACATATTTTGAAATTCCCTCTGCGACACTTGTCGGTTTCTTTTTGTTTGGAACCCTACCAGATAAAATTTCCTGGGTCGGGATTTTACTGATTATTTTTAGTGGCTTAACAGTGAAGTTGATCCCTACTCGTTTGAGGCTTCGCGCCCGGGAGAAATTATAAACCACTAAAAGACGGCGGACTAAATTTTGGTTTTCTAGTATTATAACTCGAAATAGGCTTTTGTCAGAAAATTGGATCTACGTCAGATTGCGACAGGGTACAGTAAGAGCTATAGGTAATTGCGGTTTAATGATTTAAGATGTATTTTAATGACAGGCTCTCTATCGCAACGATCTGACTATCCGTGTTTAAGCACCAAAATTTATTTGAACCAGGCGTCTCTTGGTTTGATTGGAAAAAAATCTGTCACTGCAATGCAAAAGTTCCTTGAGGATACGGCCAGACACGGCAACCTTTATATGTCGGATACCCAGGAAGCTGCATTTCTTGAGAGTACGCGGTCCAAAGTTGCCCAATTAATTGGTGCAAGTTCAGAAAATATAGCGGTTGTTTCTGGTGCTAGTGAAATTCTAAGCCAAGTCCCATACTTGCTTTGCCCTTCCCAAGGCAGCCGTGTTATAATGGTTGACACTGATTTTCCTGCTGTAACTCGACCGTGGATAGCTTTTTCAGGACGGTGCTCGCTAGATTTATTTTTTGTATCGGAAAATTATGAAACAAACTTAACTGAGACTATATTGGAGGCATTAGATTCAAATACATCGGCTGTTTGTTTGAGTTATGTTCAGTTTGCTACTGGCACACGTGTAGATATAGCCAGACTTAGTGCCGAATGTAGGCGAGTGAACGCGCATCTAATTGTAGATATTACGCAGGCAGCGGGTGCTTATCCGATCTCAGTCTCAGAATGGGGTGCTGACCTTGTGGTCTGCAGCTGCTATAAATGGCTAGGGGCACATGGAGGTGTTGCTTTTGCTTGGTTTTCGAACCTGCTTTTAGACAGGGAACCGCCTTGTGTTGGCTGGTTTGGCGGTCAGGATCCCTTTGACACGGACGCTAAAAACCTCAGTCTGTCGAAAACGGCCGCCAAATACACCCAGTCTACTTTATCTTATGTCTCCGTAGTTGGTCTTAACGCGTCTATTGATGAACTTATAAATCTCGGTATTTCTAACATAGAGGCGCATGCAGACAGATTAGCAAGCCTTCTTAAGGAAAATCTTGCCGATGGTCCATGGAAGATCTTATTTGGAGAGCACCATATGAACTTGTCTTCTCACATTATTTCACTCTTCAGTGACGAGAATGATATAAAGACAATGTTTGATGATTTGATAAGTAAGGGCATCATTTGCGGCATCCGTAATGGACGGATCAGAGTGTCATTGGCACATTATAACAACAGTGAAGACGTTTTGGCTTTAACCAAGCATCTGTTATAGTAGTAGAAACGATTTAAGATTTTAGCTCCACCTCAAGGAAAATCATGGGCTTTTGGGAGGCATTGATTACGTTGTGTCTTACCCCACGATCGCGATAGTAGGAATCTCCTTCAGCGACCTCTGCCAGAGTTTCGCTACCATCGGGATGTTCAAGACGCATTTGACACTTGGTTATGGCTGTAACTACGTAGTCAAATTCATGAATATGCCAACCCGTTTCTTCGTTGGGTGCAAATTCAAAACGAGTTACGCGAACTTTACTATTATCAATCAGCTTTGTGATTGTGCATGTTTCTTTCATAAACGCTTCTTTTTTTTTGACCTAAATATCAATGTATCTGGAAAGAGTTGATATCGCAAACATTGACTGCAACAGAGGATTTTACAAACAACCATCTCTTGAAAAGCCTAGAAGAACTGGCTATCTACGCAACAGGCTTGCAAGGAACACGGAATGTTAACAATTAACCCTATACGATTCATCCAACAGGTCCGCTCGGAAGTCGCAAAGGTTGTCTGGCCGAAACGGAGAGAGGTTCTGCTGACCACCATCATGGTTTTTGTCATGTCTGCAATTGCAGCATTGTTCTTTGGATTGGTAGATTTAGGGATCCGAACGGGTCTTCAAGGCATTATTACTGCTATTGGTTGATGCGTTATCTGTGCAAATTTTCAAATTTAACCTCTTGATACCCATGATCTTCGGAGTTAATACCGCGTAATCAACATAAGATGGCGTGCTGCGATTCGAGCCGCACGCCAGTTTTTTGTTTGGATGGGTTGGTAAATTCTAGCCACAAGTAACTGTTAACAAGGCAAAAAAAAGAGATACTGGAAGGTTTAAACGGCAGATGGCTAAGCGGTGGTATTCAGTCAGTGTTCTTTCAAACTTTGAAAAGAAAATTGCCGAACAAATCAGAACTTCTGTATCTGAATCAGGCCTTCAAGATCAAATTGAAGAGGTTTTGGTCCCTACTGAGGAAGTTATTGAGATTCGTCGTGGTAAAAAAGTTACTGCCGAACGGCGTTTCATGCCTGGTTACGTTTTGGTACATATGGAAATGAGTGACCAGGGTTACCATTTGATAAATTCCATAAACCGTGTGACGGGTTTTCTCGGCCCTCAGGGCCGTCCAATGCCAATGCGCGATGCTGAGGTTAATTCAATTCTCAACCGAGTTCAGGAGGGCGAAGAAGCACCAAGGACACTTATCACGTTTGAAATTGGTGAAAAGGTCAAAGTAAACGATGGACCTTTTGAAGATTTTGATGCATTAGTCGAGGGCGTGGACGAAGAAAATCAGCGCCTAAAAGTAGCGGTTTCAATTTTCGGCCGAGAAACACCGGTAGAACTAGAATATACACAGGTAACAAAACAAACCTGAGCGCTTGTTGTGGTAGGTAAATTGGCGGCGGCCTTTAAACCAGACCACACCAACATTGAGCCCCTCTGACGCGTTGGATGGGTGTTGAAAAAAAGGAGAGGCGGAATGGCCAAGAAATTGGTAGGCACGCTTAAATTACAGATCCCTGCTGGCCAGGCTAATCCGTCACCGCCAGTTGGACCTGCATTGGGTCAACGTGGAATAAATATTATGGAGTTCTGTAAAGCATTCAATGCGAAAACCGGTGAAATGGAGGCAGGGGCTCCTTGTCCGACCATAATAGAGTATTTTCAGGACAAGTCTTTCACTATGGAAATTAAGACTCCTCCAGCCTCCTTTTACATTAAAAAAGCTGCCAAATTGAAGTCCGGATCTAGCAACCCCGGTCGTGAGGCAATAGGTTCAATTACTGCAACGCAGGTTCGTGAAATTGCTCAATCAAAGATGAAAGACCTTAATGCAAATAGTGTAGAGGCAGCGATGGAGATCATTGCGGGTTCGGCACGCTCCATGGGTGTTGAGGTAAAGTAAAATGACAAAATTGGGAAAAAGAACAAAATCTATCCAATCCGCGTTTAGTGGCAAGCAGAACCTTAGCGTGGAAGATGCGGTGAATTTGGTAAAATCAAATGCTACAGCAAAATTCGATGAAACGATTGAAATAGCCATGAATCTTGCGGTGGACACTAGGCACGCGGACCAAATGGTACGTGGAGTTGTTGGCCTACCAAATGGAACGGGTAAGGCAGTACGCGTTGCGGTTTTTGCGCGGGATGCCAAAGCCGAAGAGGCAAAAGCTGCCGGCGCAGACGTTGTGGGCGCTGAAGACCTTATGCAAACCGTGCAGTCTGGCAAAATCGAATTTGATCGCTGCATTGCAACACCTGACATGATGCCGATTGTAGGGCGTTTGGGAAAAGTGCTTGGCCCGCGTAACCTAATGCCAAATCCCAAAGTAGGTACTGTTACTGTTGATGTGGCCGATGCTGTGAAAGCAGCCAAGGGTGGTGAAGTTCAGTTTAAAGCAGAAAAAGGTGGTGTAGTGCATGCTGGTGTTGGCAAAGCATCTTTCGATGAAGGCCAGCTAGTCGAAAATGTGCGGGCATTTATTTCTGCTGTTGTAAAAGCAAAGCCGTCAGGCGCTAAGGGCGCTTACATGAAGAAAATTGCTCTGAGTTCAACTATGGGTGCTGGCGTCACAATAGATATAGCGAGCGCTTCAGATCAATAATAAGTTTCACCCGTCCTTTTCTTAGGTTGGGTGCAAAAGCAGGGTTAGTAATAGCCTTGTACTGTCCGAGATGGAGGGTGGGGCCAAGCCTCATAATTCCTTCCTGAGATGGGAAATGGAAAAAATTCTACTGCGTTGTCGCGGGTGGTTTTGGCCTCTGGACCCTGAAATTGGACCTAATCGTTGCCCTAAAGGCAGCAAACTTGAGCCGGGGAAGTTTCCCCATAATTGGAGTAAAACTGTGGATAGAGCACAAAAAGAGAAAACGGTCGAGCAACTTGGCCAGATCTTTGAAAGCTCTGGCGTTGTGGTGGTAGCCCACTACACAGGTCTGACAGTTGCGGAAATGCAAGATCTGCGCGCGCGGGCCCGTGAGGCCGCAAGTTCAGTGCGCGTTGCCAAAAATAGGCTCGCCAAAATCGCTCTACAAGGAAAGTCATGTGAAGGCATGTCTGACCTTCTGGAGGGAATGACTGTTCTAACCTTTTCTGAAGACCCCGTGGCTGCGGCCAAAGTGTCGGAAGACTTCGCGAAAGAGAATACGAAATTTGAAATTCTCGGTGGAGCGATGGGAGAGAATATTCTTGACCGTGCTGGCGTAACAGCAGTGTCTAAAATGCCATCTCGCGAAGAGCTTATAGCTTCTATTGCGGGCTGTGTTGGGGCACCGGCTGCAAATATCGCTGGTGCAATTGGCGCTCCTGCTTCGGACATCGCGGGCGTCTTGTCTTCGATAGAAGACAAGGCCGCAGCATAAGGCAGATTACGAACTGTGTAGGGCATAAGCCTTGCGTTGGAACACAAATTTATAACGGAAAGAGTCTAAAATGGCTGATCTTAAAAAACTAGCGGGAGAGATTGTAGGTCTAACTCTGCTTGAAGCACAAGAACTGAAGACAATTCTTAAAGATGAATATGGTATTGAGCCGGCGGTTGGCGGCGCTGTAATGATGGCAGGACCGGGCAGTGGAGAAGCCGGCGATGCATCTGAAGAAGAGCAGTCTGAATTTGATGTAGTATTGAAATCAGCAGGTGCTTCTAAAATCAACGTGATTAAGGAAGTTCGCGCGATTACTGGCCTTGGATTAAAGGAAGCTAAAGAGTTGGTTGACGCCGGCGGTAAGGCTGTGAAAGAAGGCATTGAAAAAGCTGAGGCAGAAGAGATCAAAGGCAAGTTGGAAGCAGCAGGCGCCGAAGTTGAATTAAAGTAGCAACCATAAAGTTGTTCTTCAAAATAGAAGGCTAAGAGCGGTTTAAACCGCCTTAGCCGTATCTGCCATAATGAGGCTTTTTGGTGAAAAAGTCTTTTTAGGTCAGATGGAAAGATCGGGCGGCGTTCTTTGGGAAGAAGGCCAGGAATGGATCAATTTTGACTGTCTCTTAGGGTGGCGTACCTGGTTCCCAACGGTGTATGCAACTGTTAAGAAAATGAAAGGTGATATTGACCATGGCTCAAAGCTATATTGGCCAAAAACGTCTACGTAGATATTACGGTAAAATTCGCGAAGTTCTTGATATGCCAAACCTCATTGAGGTTCAAAAATCTTCTTATGATTTATTTTTAAAGTCTGGTGACGCGATGACACCTTTGGACGGTGAAGGGATCAAGGGCGTGTTCCAATCGGTTTTTCCGATAAAAGATTTTAATGAAACATCTGTTTTGGAATTCGTTGACTATGAATTAGAAAAGCCCAAGTACGATGTAGAGGAGTGTCAGCAGCGTGATATGACCTACAGTGCGCCGCTGAAAGTGACGCTTCGACTCATAGTTTTTGATGTAGACGAGGATACCGGAGCAAAATCAGTCAAGGATATAAAAGAGCAAGATGTGTTCATGGGTGATATGCCACTAATGACGCCGAACGGCACTTTTGTTGTCAATGGAACTGAGCGCGTTATTGTGTCGCAGATGCACCGCTCTCCAGGTGTTTTCTTTGATCATGACAAAGGCAAAACCCACAGTTCGGGTAAACTACTTTTCGCTTGCCGGATCATCCCGTATCGTGGTTCATGGCTCGATTTTGAGTTTGATGCAAAAGATATTGTTTATGCGCGCATAGATAGGCGACGTAAGCTGCCAGTAACATCGCTGCTCTATGCACTAGGCATGGATCAAGAGGCAATTATGAATGCCTACTTTGATACCGTGAACTTCTCTTGCCGCAAGCAAAAAGGATGGGTGACTAAATTTTTCCCTGAGCGCGTTCGAGGTACGCGTCCTGTTTACGATTTGGTAGATGCCGCTACAGGTGAGGTGATTGCAGAAGCTGGCAAGAAGGTAACTCCACGTGCCGTCAAAAACCTTATTGACGAAGGTAAAGTCACGGATCTTCTTGTTCCGTTTGACAATATCATTGGTAAGTTTGTTGCCGAAGACATGATCAATGAAGAAAATGGAGCAATCTATGTCGAAGCTGGTGACGAATTGACGTTAGAATTTGACAAAGCTGGCGAAATGGTTGGTGGAACAATCAAAGACATTCTTGATGCAGGTTTTACGGACATCCCAGTTCTTGACATTGATAATATCAATGTTGGCCCATACATCCGCAACACAATGGCACAAGACAAAAACATGAGTCGTGAGACTGCACTGATGGACATTTATCGTGTTATGCGTCCCGGCGAACCCCCGACGGTTGAAGCCGCTTCTGCCCTTTTTGATACGCTATTCTTTGACAGTGAACGTTATGATCTTTCTGCGGTAGGCCGTGTTAAAATGAATATGAGGCTTGCTTTAGATGCCGAGGATACGGAACGGACTCTTCGGAAAGAGGATATCATTGCCTGTATCCGAGCGTTGGTTGAACTGCGAGATGGAAAGGGAGAAGTGGATGATATCGATCACCTAGGAAACCGTCGCGTGCGATCGGTCGGCGAATTGATGGAAAATCAGTATCGCGTTGGACTTCTCAGGATGGAGCGCGCAATTAAAGAAAGGATGTCTTCGGTAGAAATTGATACGGTAATGCCGCAGGATTTGATAAATGCAAAGCCTGCAGCCGCTGCCGTACGTGAATTTTTTGGCTCCAGTCAGTTGTCGCAGTTCATGGATCAAACGAATCCACTCTCTGAAGTGACTCACAAACGCCGATTGTCAGCTTTAGGTCCAGGAGGTTTGACGCGCGAACGAGCAGGGTTTGAAGTAAGGGATGTGCACGCTACACACTATGGCCGGATGTGCCCAATTGAAACACCAGAAGGACCAAACATTGGCCTTATAAATTCACTTGCTACCTTCGCACGTGTTAACAAATATGGTTTTATTGAAACTCCATATCGGATAGTAAAAGATGCTCAGGTTACTGACGAAGTGCATTATATGTCCGCAACAGAAGAGATGCGGCACACCGTTGCACAGGCGAATGCTAAACTAGATGTTGATGGGCGGTTTGAGAATGAATTAGTGAGTACTCGTCAGTCAGGCGACTACACACTGGCGCCGCGTGAAAGCGTCGATTTGATCGACGTTAGTCCAAAACAGCTTGTTTCTGTTGCGGCTTCTCTTATTCCATTTCTTGAAAACGATGATGCGAACCGTGCTTTGATGGGATCTAATATGCAGCGGCAAGCAGTGCCTCTTTTGCGTGCGGAAGCTCCCCTGGTTGGTACGGGGATAGAAGGTGTAGTTGCCCGTGACTCAGGGTCTGCAATTATGGCGAAGAGAGCCGGTATCATTGACCAGGTTGATGCACAGCGGATTGTCATTCGAGTGACTGAAGATTTAGAACTTGGTGACGCAGGTGTTGACATTTACAGCATGCGAAAGTTCCAGCGCAGTAATCAGAACACCTGTATAAATCAGCGTCCGTTAGTAAAAGTGGGCCAGCAGGTTAACAAGGGTGAGGTCGTTGCAGATGGTCCTTCGACCGATCTTGGAGAATTAGCGCTAGGTAAAAATGTAGTCGTAGCCTTTATGCCATGGAATGGATACAACTATGAAGATTCCATTCTCATTTCAGAACGCGTTGCTCGCGATGATGTTTTTACATCTGTGCATATAGAAGAGTTTGAGGTCGCCGCCCGCGATACAAAACTTGGTCCAGAGGAGATTACTCGCGATATACCAAATGTCGGTGAAGAAGCACTGCGCAATCTGGACGAAGCTGGGATTGTTTATATTGGTGCCGACGTGGAACCAGGCGACATCCTTGTTGGTAAAATAACGCCAAAGGGCGAAAGTCCGATGACACCGGAAGAAAAACTGCTACGAGCTATTTTCGGTGAAAAAGCTTCCGATGTCAGAGACACATCTTTGAGAGTAAAGCCTGGCGACTTTGGAACTGTAGTTGAGGTGCGCGTATTCAATCGCCACGGCGTGGAAAAGGACGAACGCGCTCTGCAAATTGAACGCGAGGAGGTGGAGCGTCTAGCACGAGATCGCGATGACGAACTTACGATCCTGGATCGCAATATTTATGCTCGTCTCAGAAATCTTCTTGTGGGTAAGAAAGCAGTTAAAGGACCAAAAGGTATAAAAGCAAATTCCATTATTGATGATGAATTGCTTGATGTGCTTTCCAGAGGTCTGTGGTGGCAGCTTGCCCTTGCCAATGAGAGGGACGCGCAAATAGTAGAAGCGTTGCACGATCAGTACGAAGCCCAGAAACGCACACTGGATGCACGCTTTGAGGACAAAGTCGAAAAAGTTCGGCGTGGAGATGATCTTCCTCCCGGTGTGATGAAAATGGTAAAAGTATTTATCGCGGTTAAGCGTAAGCTTCAACCTGGAGATAAGATGGCCGGACGACACGGAAACAAAGGAGTTATCTCTAAAGTAGTTCCGGTGGAGGATATGCCCTTCCTTGCCGATGGGACACCCGTTGATTTCTGTCTGAATCCTCTCGGGGTGCCATCGCGCATGAATGTTGGGCAGATTCTTGAAACCCATATGGGTTGGGCCGCGCGAGGTCTTGGTGTCAAAATCGATGACGCACTTCAAGACTACCGTAGGTCTGGCGACCTCACTCCTGTCCGCGAGGCAATGAAGCTTGCATATGGCGATAATGCTTACGATGACGGCATTTGCGATTTGTCAGAAGCCGCGTTGATTGAATCGGCGGAAAACGTTGCAGGCGGAGTGCCAATCGCAACACCGGTTTTTGACGGTGCAAAAGAGGGGGATGTAAATGATGCACTCGTGCGAGCAGGGTTTGACACTTCTGGTCAATCGATCCTTTACGATGGTCGATCTGGCGAACAATTTAGTCGGCCGGTCACCGTTGGAGTTAAATACCTTCTTAAACTTCATCACCTTGTAGATGATAAAATCCATGCTCGATCCACTGGGCCTTACAGTCTGGTAACACAGCAACCATTAGGTGGCAAAGCACAGTTTGGTGGACAGCGGTTTGGTGAAATGGAGGTTTGGGCTCTGGAAGCTTACGGAGCGGCCTATACCTTGCAGGAGATGCTCACAGTCAAGTCTGATGATGTAGCTGGCCGGACCAAGGTTTACGAATCAATTGTCAAAGGCGATGATAACTTTGAGGCGGGTGTTCCCGAAAGCTTTAATGTGCTTGTCAAAGAAGTCCGTGGTCTAGGTCTGAATATGGAACTCCTGGACGCGGAGGAAGAGCATTAGCCAAGCGGCTTAAAGCTCCACCCCTTCGTCCCAAATTTTAGGAAATCAAAATGAACCAGGAAATTACCAATAATCCCTTTAATCCGATGACGTCACCGAAGGTTTTTGATGAAATAAAAGTGTCTTTGGCAAGTCCAGAGCGTATTTTGTCATGGTCATTCGGTGAGATAAAAAAACCGGAAACGATTAATTATCGAACTTTCAAGCCAGAGCGCGACGGCCTTTTCTGTGCGCGTATTTTCGGACCAACTAAAGATTACGAATGTCTTTGTGGGAAATATAAACGCATGAAATATCGTGGTGTTGTATGCGAAAAGTGTGGAGTAGAAGTCACGTTGCAGAAAGTGCGTCGAGAGCGCATGGGTCATATCGAATTAGCTTCTCCCGTGGCACACATTTGGTTTTTAAAGTCACTCCCGTCAAGGATTGGCCTAATGCTCGATATGACATTACGCGATCTTGAGCGTGTTTTATACTTTGAAAATTATGTAGTGATTGAACCAGGTCTGACTGATCTGACTTATGGTCAGATGATGACCGAAGAGGAATACATGGATGCGCAAGATACTTATGGTATGGATGCGTTTACAGCGAATATTGGCGCTGAAGCCATTAGGGAAATGCTTGCTGCAATCGATATTGAAGCCGAAGCTGACCAGCTCCGTGCCGACCTGAAAGAAGCGACAGGTGAATTAAAGCCTAAGAAGATAATCAAAAGGCTAAAAGTTGTAGAAAGTTTTCTTGAGTCTGGTAACCGTCCCGAGTGGATGATCCTCACGGTCGTTCCCGTGATTCCACCTGAGTTACGCCCACTTGTCCCATTAGATGGCGGTCGTTTTGCTACCTCAGACCTTAATGATCTGTATCGCCGTGTGATCAACCGAAATAATCGGCTGAAGCGCCTAATTGAGTTGCGGGCACCAGATATAATTGTTCGAAATGAAAAACGAATGTTGCAGGAATCTGTCGATGCCCTGTTCGATAATGGTCGCCGTGGCCGAGTTATTACTGGTGCTAATAAACGCCCTTTGAAATCACTTTCAGACATGCTGAAAGGTAAGCAGGGTCGTTTTCGTCAGAACCTTTTGGGTAAACGTGTCGATTTTTCTGGCCGGTCTGTTATTGTAACTGGACCTGAGCTAAAACTTCATCAGTGCGGATTACCCAAAAAGATGGCACTTGAATTGTTCAAACCATTCATCTATAGTCGTTTAGAGGCTAAGGGCCTTTCGAGCACTGTTAAACAGGCAAAAAAGCTCGTTGAAAAAGAGCGCCCAGAAGTTTGGGATATTCTCGATGAGGTTATACGAGAGCACCCAGTAATGCTAAACCGCGCTCCTACTCTTCATCGTCTGGGTATTCAAGCCTTTGAACCGGTCCTAATTGAAGGAAAGGCCATACAGCTTCATCCATTGGTGTGCTCTGCGTTTAATGCTGACTTCGATGGAGATCAAATGGCAGTTCATGTTCCGCTGAGTCTCGAGGCTCAACTGGAGGCTCGCGTACTGATGATGTCGACAAACAATGTTCTGTCCCCTGCTAATGGTGCGCCGATTATTGTACCATCTCAGGATATGATCCTTGGCTTATACTACACAACCATTATGCGAGAAGGTATGCTGGGAGAGGATATGACCTTTGGCTCTATAGAAGAAGTGCAATACGCACTTGATGGTGGGCATGTGCATCTCCATGCTAAGATAAATGCTCGCATCCCACAAATTGATGAACATGGCAGTGAGATAAAAAAGCGCTTTGAAACCACCCCTGGTCGAGTATTGTTGGGAGCTTTACTCCCCAAAAACACAAAAGCTCCGTTTGATCTTGTTAATAGCCTTTTGCGCAAGAAAGACGTTCAACGTGTCATTGACACCGTTTATCGCTATTGTGGCCAGAAAGAGTCGGTTATATTCTGCGATCAAATCATGTCCCTGGGTTTTCGCGAAGCATTCAAAGCAGGAATATCTTTCGGTAAGGACGATATGGTCATTCCGGGTGATAAGTGGGATATCGTAGATGGAACCCGCGATCAGGTGAAAGACTTTGAACAACAGTATATGGATGGTCTTATCACGCAGGGTGAAAAATACAACAAGGTTGTAGATGCTTGGTCAAAATGTAACGACAAAGTCACTGATGCTATGATGAACGCGATCTCCGCGCCTACAACCAGTGAAGCTGGAGCTGAGCTTGAACCAAATAGTGTTTACATGATGGCTCACTCAGGCGCTCGTGGATCCGTTACACAGATGAAGCAGCTTGGTGGTATGCGCGGTCTGATGTCCAAGCCAAATGGTGATATCATTGAAACACCGATTATTTCAAACTTCAAAGAAGGTTTGACGGTTCTTGAGTACTTTAACTCAACTCACGGTGCTCGAAAAGGTTTGTCGGATACGGCTTTAAAAACTGCGAATTCTGGGTATCTGACCCGCCGTTTAGTTGATGTGGCCCAGGATTGTATTGTTAGGATGCGAGACTGCGGTACGAAAAATGCTATCGTTGCTGAAAACTCCGTGAGTGATGGTGAAGTCGTCTCTTCGTTGTCAGAACGAATTCTAGGCCGCGTTGCAGCCGATGATATCTTTCGACCGGGGACCGATGAGCTAATTGTTTCCAAGGGAGTTTTGATAGATGAGCTCATGGCGGATACCATTGAGGCGGCTGGTCTGCAATCGACCCGTATTCGCAGCCCTTTGACTTGTGAAGCTGAAGAAGGCGTTTGTTCGATGTGTTATGGTCGGGATTTAGCTCGCGGAACAATTGTGAATATTGGTGAAGCAGTAGGTATTATTGCTGCACAGTCTATAGGAGAACCGGGAACCCAATTGACTATGCGGACATTTCATATTGGAGGTGTTGCCCAAGGTGGCCAACAGTCGTTCCTCGAGGCAAGCCAGGAGGGTATAATCCAGTTCGAAAATACCAACACGCTTAAAAACGCGCGTGGCGAAATACTTGTTATGGGGCGAAATATGAAGCTGCGTATCTTGGATGAGCATGGTGAGGAAAGGGCAAGCCATAAACTCGGATATGGGTCAAAGCTTTTTGTTAAAGATAAGGCGAAGGTAGCTAGAGGTGAAAAGCTATTTGAATGGGACCCTTACACGCTCCCAATTATTGCTGAACATGCAAGTACAATTAAATATGTGGATCTTGTTAACGGTGTTGCTGTACGCGAAGAGACAGATGATGCGACTGGCATGACGCAAAGAATCGTCACTGATTGGCGGGCAGCTCCAAAAGGAAATGAACTTAAGCCGGAAATTATTCTGATAAATGATGCGGGTGAAGCTGTTAGAGGTACAAATGGAAACCCGATCACCTATCCAATGTCTGTCGATGCGATACTGTCAGTAGAAGACGGTCAGACTATCGAGGCAGGTGATGTGGTCGCGCGTATTCCACGTGAAGGCGCAAAAACCAAAGATATCACTGGCGGCCTTCCTCGTGTTGCTGAGTTGTTTGAGGCGCGTCGTCCCAAGGATCATGCCATCATTGCTGAAATCGATGGTTATGTGCGTTTTGGCCGTGACTATAAGAACAAGCGCCGTATAAGTATTGAACCTGCAGATGAAAGCATCGAGGCTGTGGAATACATGGTTCCGAAGGGGAAACATATTCCGGTAGTCGAAGGCGATTTTGTTCAGAAGGGCGACTTTATTATGGATGGTAATCCGGCGCCGCATGATATTCTCGCCATCATGGGGATTGAAGCTCTCGCAAATTACATGATCAACGAAGTTCAAGAAGTTTACAGACTGCAAGGAGTTAAGATCAACGACAAGCATATAGAAGTAATAGTTCGTCAGATGCTCCAGAAGTGGGAAATTTCCGATAGTGGCGATACAACGCTTCTCAAAGGTGAACACGTGGATAAGGCAGAATTTGATGCCGCCAACGACAAGGCGATCGACAAAGGTGGACGCTTGGCCCAAGGGGGGCCAATATTATTGGGCATTACAAAAGCATCACTTCAGACTCGTTCTTTTATATCTGCTGCGTCCTTCCAGGAGACAACGCGCGTTCTTACGGAAGCCTCCGTTCAAGGGAAGAAAGATAAACTTGTTGGCTTAAAGGAAAACGTAATAGTTGGACGCCTGATCCCTGCTGGAACCGGTGGGGCCACCCAACAAGTTCGGCGCATTGCAACCGAGCGTGATAATGTGGTCATAGAAGCTAGGCGCGAAGAAGCAGAAGCCGCCGCCGCATTAGTTGCGCCGGATGCAGGAGTATTTTCCATGGATGAGAATGCCGATAGTCTAGCGGACTTACCTGAAAGCAACTAAAAGTAAAGCCCGACCAATTAGTCGGGCTTTACTTTTATAAATGCATCAAATTGGTGCTGTCATTAGTTTAACCACAAAAACAGCTGCGTATTCATTACATGCAATCTATTAAGGTTTAGCTAAGAGATTATTTGTGTGCATGACTATTTAAGCTGCTGAAGCCTTATGTCGGATAATTTACGTGGCGCTTTGTTGATGATTGGCAGCATGGCTGCTTATGTTTAGAACGATACGTTAGTTTAAATTTTAGGAGAGCGGTTACCACTGTTTCAAATTTTGCTACTGCGCAGTCTATTAACGGTTTTTTTTGTTGCTATTTTGTGCCAGTTTTTAATGCCTGGCATTTTAATCTATCGCATCGTGACTGGGGGTTACTGACCCTTCGATCATTTGGAGACATAGGGGAATCTTTTTTTCTAACTGCATTATCCCACATCCCGCTGGCCAGTGCCACAGCTATTTTACAGCTTTTACCGCTGACCGTTGCACTCGGTGGCGCTCTGTTCCTGAATGAAAAACTTGGGTGGCGCAGGCTTTTCCCAATTGTTGTAGGTTTTGTCGAAACGGGTCTGATAATAAGACCAGCCGCGGAGAACTTTGGAATTTATTCCTTCTATGGTGTTTGTGCAGTTTTATGTGTTACCCTTCGCAATTTGGTAACACGTTGTATCAGCCCGCATGTACCCTCATTGCTGGTGACCTTTGTAAATGCAATAGGTATTCTTACATATTCTACAATCACTATGCTTTGGGTTGAATGGGTTCCTATGAACGGTGGAGAAGTTAGAGATTTAATCATTGCCTCCGGTTTCGTCAGCGTTGCCTACCTATTAAGTGTGCTTGTGATGCGCAAAAAGCGATTTGGCATATATAGCTCCCTTCCGGTAAAGCGGATTATTATGGGCACTACTGGTTGGTTTACTTGTATTTGATCATTGGCCGAATGGCCTGACTCTTTTGGGGGCTGGGGTCATCATTTTCTCTGGAAGCTTTATTACGTGGAAAGAAATACGGAGCAAAACTGAAAAATATGCTGGCATTACTTAAAATAATGAGGTGGAGGATCACTGAAATCGCTGTTTATGAGATAATTAACATACCACAATTCTTACTTTAGGCTCACTTTGCAGGCTTGCTATCCATAATCTTAACTTAACTTTAGATAATTATATTCCCCTTTAGCGTTAACCAGTGAAATTTCAGCACATAGAATGCTAAACTCCTGCTGTTGACAAGTAGATCGACTCCCCCTATACGCTCGCTATCTCGTCATAGGGCGACCTTTGGCGTTCTCAAAATTAAAATGGTCACGATCCGGGCCACGCCCCGATCCTCTGAAATATCGCTGCATTTCCCACCGACATAGGAATGCATGTGGTAATTTGCCTTGTCTGAGAGCAGGGTGCATGAACTAAAATTGCAAAAGTTGCTTTTGCATAATGACAATAAGAGCAAACGGGGAATAACCGGAATGCCTACCATCCAGCAGCTGATCCGTAAACCGCGGCAGCCAAAAGTAAAAAGATCAAAGTCGATGCACTTACAAGAGTGTCCTCAAAAGCGTGGTGTTTGTACCCGTGTGTATACTACAACGCCTAAAAAACCGAACTCAGCGATGCGTAAAGTGGCCAAAGTACGACTTACTAATGGCTTTGAGGTAATCAGTTACATACCAGGCGAAAAGCACAATCTTCAGGAACACTCTGTGGTGTTAATTAGAGGGGGTCGCGTGAAAGATCTGCCTGGCGTACGCTATCATATTCTTCGGGGTGTTTTGGATACCCAAGGTGTGAAAGAGCGTAAACAACGCCGCTCCAAGTACGGCGCAAAGCGTCCAAAGTAGAAGGAAGAAATATGTCCCGTCGCCATTCAGCTGAAAAGCGCGAAATATTGCCCGATGCCAAATATGGCGATCGGATCCTTTCTAAGTTCATGAATAACCTTATGATTGATGGTAAGAAGTCAGTTGCGGAAACTATTGTTTATAGCGCCCTTGATAGGGTAGAGGATAAGGTAAAGAGAGCCCCGGTTGAGGTGTTCCACGAAGCGCTGGATAATATAAAGCCTTCGGTGGAAGTTCGTTCACGGCGTGTTGGAGGAGCTACCTACCAAGTGCCGGTTGAGGTGCGGCCTGAGAGGCGGGAAGCTCTGGCCATCCGCTGGTTGATTGGTGCTTCAAGAGGCCGTAATGAAAACACAATGGAACAACGTTTAGCCGCGGAGCTAATAGATGCGGTAAACTCACGTGGAGCCGCCGTTAAAAAGCGGGAAGACACGCATAAAATGGCAGATGCAAACAAAGCATTTAGCCATTATCGCTGGTAAGTCATAAATAGGGCAGCAAACACATGGCACGCGAGTATAATCTTAAAGAATATCGTAACTTTGGTATTATGGCGCATATTGATGCAGGTAAAACAACCTGTTCAGAGCGTATTCTTTATTACACCGGTAAATCTCATAATATTGGTGAGGTTCATGATGGCGCTGCGACTATGGACTGGATGGAGCAGGAGCAAGAACGTGGGATCACCATAACATCTGCTGCGACAACAACGTTTTGGGAAAGAACCGAAGATGGTGAGACGGCGCAAACTCCTAAGCATCGATTGAATATAATTGATACACCAGGACACGTAGATTTTACCATCGAAGTTGAGCGTTCTCTTGCAGTTCTTGATGGCGCGGTAGCGGTGCTGGACGCAAATGCCGGGGTGGAGCCACAAACCGAAACGGTTTGGCGCCAGGCTGACCGTTATAAAGTACCACGAATTGTATTTGTTAACAAAATGGACAAGATCGGGGCGGATTTCTTCAACTGTGTGCACATGATAGAAGATAGGACGGGCGCTCTTCCTGCTCCAATACAAATTCCGATTGGTGCCGAAAATGAACTTGAAGGGGTCGTTGACCTGGTGACAATGGAAGAGTGGGTCTGGGCAGGTGAAGATCTTGGCGCAACATGGGAGCGTCGTCCTTTGCGAGACGACCTCCGGGCATCCGCAGACGAATGGCGTGCTAAGCTGATTGAAACTGCTGTGGAAATGGATGACGATGCTATGATGGCTTACCTTGATGGAGAAGAGCCTGATGTGGAAACTCTACGTCGCCTTGTCCGCAAAGGTACACTTGAGATTAAGTTTGTGCCGGTTCTCTGTGGATCAGCTTTCAAGAATAAAGGTGTTCAACCTTTACTTAATGCGGTTATTGATTATCTTCCTGGTCCTTTGGATGTTGCTGATTACAAGGGGTTTAAGCCGGGCGATGAAACGGAGTCGCGCGATATTCCGCGCCGTGCAGATGACGCCATGCCGTTCTCGGGCCTTGCCTTCAAAATTATGAATGATCCTTTTGTAGGCTCTTTGACTTTTACTCGCATTTATTCTGGGACTATGATGAAGGGTGAAAGCGTTCTAAACTCAACAAAGGGAAAGAAAGAGCGCATCGGTCGCATGATGATGATGCATTCTAACAATCGTGAGGAGATTGAAGAGGCTTTTGCTGGTGACATCATAGCACTTGCCGGTCTCAAAGATACTACAACTGGCGATACCTTATGTGATGCTAAAGAGCCTGTTGTGCTTGAAACGATGACTTTCCCAGACCCTGTGATCGAGATTGCAGTCGAGCCAAAAACTAAGAACGACCAAGAGAAAATGTCTCAAGGGCTTGGTCGGCTTGCTGCCGAGGACCCATCTTTCCGCGTTGAGACTGATCTTGAAAGCGGTCAAACGATAATGAAGGGTATGGGTGAGTTACATCTCGATATTCTAATTGATCGCCTAAAGCGTGAATTTAAAGTGGAAGCGAACATTGGTGCTCCGCAGGTAGCCTATCGTGAGACAATTGGACACGAGGTTGAACATACATATACTCACAAAAAACAGTCTGGTGGCTCTGGTCAGTTCGCCGAAGTGAAAATGGTAATTACTCCTACAGATGCTGGAGAGGGATATTCTTTTGAAAGCAAGATAGTGGGTGGTGCGATCCCCAAAGAATATATACCCGGTGTCGAAAAAGGTATTAAGTCAGTGATGGACAGTGGGCCCCTGGCGGGGTTTCCAGTAATTGACTTCAAAGTAGCGCTGGTAGATGGAAAGTTCCACGATGTGGATAGTTCAGTGCTCGCTTTTGAAATAGCTGCCCGTATGTGCATGCGTGAAGGTATGCGCAACGCAGGTGCGAAATTGCTCGAACCAATGATGCGTGTCGAAGTTGTTACACCGGAAGCGTACACTGGCAATATTATTGGGGACCTGACATCACGTCGTGGCCAAGTACAGGGGCAGGAACCTCGTGGAAATGCGATTGCCATCGATGCGTTCGTACCTTTGGCGAATATGTTTGGGTACATTAATAATTTGCGTTCTATGTCTTCGGGCCGCGCGCAATTTACGATGATATTTGATCACTATGACCCAGTTCCGCAGAATATATCGGACGAGATTCAATCGAAATACGCCTAAACTACCGAGGGTGGTAGCTCGCGTTATAA
>CACPHA010000035.1 GCA_902633655.1 Paracoccaceae bacterium | reverse complement strand
TCTTTACGTCCTATGGCTGCGTCGGGTGCAGTATTTATCAGCTTTCAGAACGGATTGGGAAACGAAGAAATTTTATCTGAATTACTGGGCGCAGAAAATGTTTTGGGAGGGCTGACTTCAATGGCGGGCGCCAAACTTGGCCCTGGGCATATTCGTGATTTTGACAGGGCGCCGTCCTATATTGGGGAGCTCGAAGGTGGTCTATCTGAGCGTGCTCAAGAAATAGCGAAACGCTTTACTAATGCAGGTCTTGAAACGGTTGCCTCCACTGACATTCAAGCTGCAATATGGAAAAAATTGCTGGGCAACATTACCATGAGTGCTGTTTCGGGTTTAACTAATTTGACAGGTGCGCAAATATTACAACGGAGTGATCTGAAAGCCGTTTGCTTTAATGCATTGGATGAAGCGCTCTCCATTGCTCATGCACATGGTATTTTGCTTAATAGAGATGATGTAATTCATGGACTTGAGCTGATGACGGCTCCAGGGGGTACCGGTGATAACAAGTCATCCCTTTGCTTGGATATTTTGAAAAAGCGGCCTTGCGAGGTCGAATTTATTTATGGAACACCGTTAAAACTCGCAGAAGAGGCAGGTTTAGCAGTCCCCACAATTGAGGCACTTTACGCTTTGGTTAAGGGAGTTGAGACACATTACACATAAAGGTTGGTACAAATGACTTGTTTACATGGAAAGACAGCATTCATTTCAGGTGGTTCGCGCGGTATTGGCCTAGCAATCGCACAGCGTCTTGCAAAAGATGGAGTAAATTTGATGATTACGGCTTCAAATCAAGCCCATCTAGAAGTGGTAGTTAATGATCTTCAGGCGCATTCAACCGCGCAGGTTTCAAGTCATTCTACAGACCTTCGATCGATTGCTGGCTGTGAGACGGCGTTCGCTGCGCATCAAAATGAATACGGTGTTTGCGATATATTGATACATAGCGCAGGTGCGACGAAGGGTGGAATTTTTCCAACTCAACCTGACGAGGATTTTATTGATGGTTTTGCACTGAAATTTCACGCAGGTGTAAGGCTGTCCCGCTTATTTTGGCCAATGCTTAAATTGGCAAAGGGAAACGTGATAATGATAGTGGGTGGAGCAGCTAGAACGCCGGATCACACCTTTATGGTAGGCAGTTCAGTAAATGCAGCGTTAGCGAATTATTCGAAGGCTCTGGCGGGACAGGGCTTGCTTGACGATGTTAATGTAAACTGGATCAGCCCGGGTCAAACCGAAACTGCTCGTTTGCAAAACTTGCTTGCCAAACGGGCTCAAGATGAAGGTAAAACCGTTAATGCAGTGCGCCAAGAAAGCATACAAAATGAAGGGATTCGACGTTTAGGCAGACCGGAAGACGTCGCTGAACTGGTTTGTTTTTTATGCGAAGATAAGTCTCGGCATATTCACGGTTCAGGCATTGCTATTGATGGTGGTGCAACCAAAGGGTATTTTTAATGGATATGGGCTTAAGCGGAGAACAGCGGCTCCTAATTGATACAATTAGATCATTTGTTCGCAAAGAGCTGCAACCACTGGAACGCGGTATCGAGGAAACTGGCAGGCTCGATGATGGTATAGCCGCAAGTATTCGTGAAAAATCTCAAGCACTGGGTCTATATGCGGTGAATATACCAACAGAATATGGCGGGGGCGGCTTATCGGTCCTGAATTGGATGATTGCAGAAGAACAGTTTGGTCGGACCAGTGACATATTAATCAGGCGTGCTTTTGGAAATGTATATGAAATATTGTTAGAGGGTACAGAAAAGCAGATAGAGAATTATCTCCTGCCAGCCGTACGAGGTGAACGTACATTTTCTATTGCCTTTACCGAGCCAGGGGCGGGATCAGATGCCGCGGCAATCAGGTCTCGCGCTATACCATCAAGGCATGGTTGGACTTTGAATGGATCAAAGCATTTTATTTCAGATGGTGCATACTCAGATTTTTTCGTTGTTACGGCGGTGACAGATCCACTGTCAGGTACGCATGGGATTTCAACTTTTATTGTTGAAAAAGGAATGCCTGGTTTCACGGTTGGTAGAGATCAACCTATGATGGGATTGAAGGGAACTTCCCATGTTGAAATGCGATTTGACTCAGTGCAGCTTGATCATGAGCATTTGCTCGGAGCTGAGGGACAAGGATTGAAACTGGCTTTGTCTACTCTTGGCCGCGTTCGGTTAGCCCAAGTGGCAGCACGTGCTGTTGGTAAGGCGACGCTCGTTATGGATATGTGTCTAGAGTATGTACGACAACGGCAGCAGTTCAATGCGTCGCTTGGTGATTTTCAACTTATCCAGAAAATGCTCGCCGACTCGGCGATAGAAATAAACGCATGCCGAATTTCGCTTTGGCAAATTGCCAGTAGGATCGATGCCTGCGATGAAATGAGGGCTGGAATTTCGATGTTGAAGATACAAGCGTCAGAAATGCTTGATCGGGTAGTAGACCGCGCTGTGCAGATTTTTGGAGGTGCTGGATACTGCACAGATTTACCAATCGAGCGTTACTATCGTGATGCTCGAATAAGTCGAATTTATGATGGAACGTCTGAAATTCACCGTGTGGTCATCGCTAAGGAGCTGATTAAGGGCAACAATTCACTTTATGACAGCCATGGAAAATTGCCATGAAAAATGTAAAATTTATGTCGGCATCTGAAGCTGTAGCGATGATCGATGATGAGGCGGTTATCGGCTTGGTTGGTGGCGGTGGAGGTCTGGTCGAGGCCAGTAAACTGCATGAAGCTGTTGAGCAACGTTTCCTTGAGAGCGGGCATCCGAAAAGTCTGACATGCATTCACTCTTTGGGTATTGGTGATCGGCAACGTCGCGGAATGAATAGGTTTGCCCATCTGGGTATGACGCGCCGTGTGATCGGTGGCCATTGGATTTGGTCACCTCGCATGCAGCAAATGGCTCGTGATAATGAGATTGAGGCCTATGTTCTTCCAGGCGGTGTCATTATGCAACTCATGCGCGAAGTTGCTGCTGGGCGGCCAGGTTTGATCACCCACGTTGGACTTGGGACCTTTGTTGATCCAAGACACGATGGAGGTCGGTTGAATGAAGCTGCGAAAGAAGATTTAACCGAGCTGATAAAAATTGATGGCAAAGAATATCTTCGTTACCTACCCATCCCAGTTTCGGTTGCGTTACTGCGAGGCAGCTATGCAGATGAAGACGGTAACATCTCGCTTGAAGAAGAGCCTGCAAATCTTGATATCTATGCGATGGCTGCCGCTGCGCACAATAGTGGTGGCAAAGTGATTTTTCAGGTTAAGGGTAGGGTGCCCCGTAATACTCTCAAAGCCAGAGAGGTACGTGTTCCCGGAGCGCTGGTAGATGCTGTTGTCGTGGATGCCTCGCAGCGGCAGGGCTACAATTTAACTTATGACCCAGGCCTTTCTGGCGAAAGTTACAGCAGTAATCTAGAAAAACAAAAGTTCAGTCTGTCACCTCGTCTTGTGATTGCGCGACGTGCGCAAAAAGAGCTTTTGGTTGGGTCTGTTATTAATTTTGGCTTTGGTATTCCTGATCAAGTGGCCAAACTGATTTCCCATGAAGGTTCGTCCGAGAAATATTTTCAAACTATTGAGCATGGTACCTATGGCGGGCAGTTGATGGATGGTGATCTATTCGGCTATGCTATGAACCCAACGTGCATGATTGATGGGCCTTCCCAATTTGATTTTTACTCTGGAGGAGGGCTTGATACAGCTTTTTTAGGGTTTGGTGAGCTTGATCAAAACGGCAACGTTAACGTATCTAAACTTGCTGGTAACACTGTAGGACCCGGGGGCTTTATAGATATTGCGCAGAATGCCCGGACTGTAGTGTTTTGCGGTACGTTTGATACGGGCGGAACCGTTTTAGAGATTGGAGAGGGAAAACTCTCTATAAAATCTCCTGGACGGATTACCAAGTTAATTAATGATGTTGCTCAAATTACTTTTTCCGGAGCTCAGGCTTTGGCGCATGGTCAAAGGGTGATTTACGTGACTGAACGCGCTGTTTTTGTACTAACAGAACTGGGTGTTGAACTTATCGAAATTGCACCCGGAGTTGATGTTAGAAATGATATCCTGAGCTGTATGGATTTTGTCCCAATAATTAGTACAGACATTGCCCTAATGGATGCTAATTTATTTCGGGAGTACGAGGCTTGATAAAATGCGAAGAGTGAAATTAGGATTGGTCGGTGCTGGCGTAATGGGTGCGCGGCATATCAAAGCGATCGACACGATTGACGCGTTAGAATTAGTATGTATTGCAGACCCTGCAGTTGGTGCGCAAGAAATTTGTCAGGCGTGCAGAATTCCACAGTATCCGCATGCCGAAAGCATGATTCAGGCAGAAGAGCTGGACGCAGTCATTATTGCGACACCTACAGAACATCATTATTCTGGTGTGATGGTCGCTCTGGCACATGGGCTGACAGTGTTAGTGGAAAAGCCAATTGCGGCTACCGTTGCACAAGGCGAAGAGATATCGCGATTCGCGCGGGCGCAAAATTGCCATGTACTCATTGGGCATCAGCGGCGATATTACCCTTGTACGCAGAAAGCTCGGGAGATCGTTCAGGGCAGGCAACTTGGAAAACTAATGGCGGTGTCAGGTCAGTGGACTTTGCGCAAAGATATCTCTTATTACTCAGCTAAATGGCGTCAAGAGAGATCAGCTGGTCCAGTACTTACAAATCTGATCCATGAGATTGATTTATTGAGATTTATTTGTGGCGATATATTGGCCGTTTCAGCTGAAATCACCCATCATGATCAGAATTTTGAGAAAGAAGATGCTGCAGCGATCATTATAAAATTTGCAAATAACGCTGTTGGTAGCTTTGTGCTTTCTGATCGTACTCCGTCTCCTTGGACGTGGGAAATGGCGCTTGGTGAAAATAAAAAATTTCCAAGAGCGAGCCAGAACGCACTTCGATTCATGGGTACTAAAGGCGCCTTAGAGTTTCCGAATCTTAAGTTGTGGTCGCATCCCAATAAAGATGGTGATTGGCGTGACATTATTCAATCTAAAGAGATTGAGACACCTTTCATTGACGCTTACAAAGCGCAGTGCGAGCATTTATGCGCTGTTGTATTAGGAAAACAGTTGCCAATTATTGATGCGGAAAACGGCACCCATTCTTTGGATGCAACTCTAGCCGTTTTTGAGGCAGCAACAAAAGGAAAGCGGATAACTCTCAATAGCTAACTGTAAAATGCTAGGAAATAAAATAAATGATAGAATTCTATGTAAATATTGGCGATAGCGCTCAATTCACAAAGACAGTCTCGGAAAGTGATGTATACCAATTTGCTGGAATTACCGGTGATTTCTCGCCTAACCATATTAATAGAGTGTACATGGAAAACTCTTCCTTTGGACGTTTGATGGCGCATGGAGCCTTATTGGTTGGGTTCATGTCGACAGTATCTACAATGGCAATTGCGCACTGCCGCGAAGCAGACGAGACACCAGTGGCTGTGGGCTATGATAAAATACGGTTTCTAAAGCCGGTTTTCTTGGGAGATACTGTGACAACAACATACACATTCTCTTCGATAGACCCTGAAAAAAGAAGGTCAAAGGCCAAGATAGAAGTTAAAAATCAGAATGGCCAATTGGTTGCTGTCGCTGAGCACATATTACAATGGGTGCCAAATACATAACGTTAATGAAATTTAGGAGCAATTATGCAGTTAACGAGAGATATTACTGGACTTAACTTTATTGTGACAGGTGCTGCCCGTGGTATTGGATTGGCAATTAGTACCTTGTTTTACAGTCTAGGCGCTCGGGTATCCGGTTGGGATCTTGACGTGAGTGGAATGAAGGAATCGCAGATTTTTTCAGATATTCAAAAAGTTGATGTAACAAATGAAAATGCAACTCAAAATAGTTTTGCAAAGTCACTCCACCGGCTTGGTGATATCGATGGGATCATTGCCAATGCGGGCATTAACGGACCGACCAAGCCAATGTGGGAGTATAGCCTATCTGAATGGAATGCGGTTATAAATGTTGATTTGACCGGCGTATTTTTATCCGTTTGTGCTTCGCTTGATCATTTTCGCAAACGCAATAAAGGGAGGATTATCATTATTTCATCAATTGCCGGAAAAGAAGGTAACCCTGGGGCTGTACCCTACGGAGCTGCTAAAGCTGGCGTAATTGGTCTTGCTAAAGGACTTTCGCGTGAGTTGCTACCTTCGGAGATTACGGTAAATTGTATCGCACCATCAATCGCAGACACGGAACTTCTTAAAGAGATGAGTGATGAATATATCGCAGATAAAAAGTCTCGCATTCCAATGGGTCGATTTTGTGCTCCTGAAGAAATCGCACATATGGCAGCTTTTATTGCCTCACCCGCTTGTAGTTTTACCTCTGGCCAGGTGTTTGATGTTACCGGAGGAAGGGCCACTTGGTAGCTGAGATCCGCAGGATTGGTTTAGCAGATCTATGCGTTCATCAGGTTTGTCTTGCTGGCCAATGTGATTTTGCGGAGAGTTTGGCGGTTTTGAAGAGCCACGGTATCCAACGGACTGCATTATGGAGCCCGATGATTGAGTCTTATGGAGAAAAAGCTGCAAGAATAATTTGGGAAGCAAGTGGTCTGGTAGCAGATTCGTTATGCGTTGCTGAACTTTTGGCAGGTGAAAATAACTTGCAGATGATGTTAGAGCGTGCTGAAAAATTTGGAGCCCGCACGCTCGTAATGATTACCGGTGGCTTTATTTTTGACGTAGTGGGAGGAATTGATGCCGCACGTGAGCTTGTTCTGTCACGGCTAATAAAGGCTGATGAGTTGGCGCGACCGTTTAATGTTCAGTTGGCATTTGAACCCTTACACCCCATGGTTTGTGGAAATAGATCAATTGTCTCCAGCTTAGCAGAAGCTTTGCATATAATTGAACAGCTTGGTGATCAACATCAAATTGGCTTAGTAATTGACTGCTATGCCCTGTGGTGGGAGCACAATCTTGAAGAAAAAATTTCGCGGGCTGGTAAACTTATTTCAAACTATCATGTATCTGATTGGCTTTCTGATACACGAGATTTGCGATTAGATCGTGGAATGCCTGGACAAGGTCAGATTGATCTTATCAAATGGCGGCGTATGGTAGAGCAGGCTGGTTATTATGGTCCTGTAGAGGTTGAGATTTTTTCTAAAGAACGGTGGTGGAGAGCGGCTCCAGACTTAATGCTTAGGTCAATCATAGACGGTATGAACAGATTCTACTGAGGCGTTGGGGATGTTTGCTAAACAAAAATTTTAGTAGACATTCGTGTAAATGATGTTTTTACATCAATTTTTAACTTTTGGGGAGTTAAATTGGCCATCATTTTGGTTTCTGGAAAATGAGCACTTGCCATTTCCGTAATGGTATTTGAACGTGATTTGTGCAAATAGACTGGGCTGAGAGCATGTGGAGGAAATAGCCGGTGCTACAAATAAACAACATGCAAGCGGGTTACGGAAATTTGAGAATTTTGCGTGGCATAAACATGGAAATTTCTGCCGGCTCAATCGTGACGCTTTTGGGCGGAAACGGAACTGGAAAATCGACTCTTTTGAAAGCAGTTTCTGGTCTTATTCCTTTAATGGAAGGTTCTATTTCTTTTGATGGGGTTGACATCACTGGACTAAAACCACACGAACGCGTGCGAAGAGGAATTGTTCAGGTTACGCAGGCGAAAGAGGCTTATCCGGCAATGACCGTTGAAGAGAATCTAATGTTGGGGGCATACACGCGAAAGGATCGCGGTGCTATAAAAGCGGATTTAGATCAAGTTTATGAGTTTTTCCCAGTTCTGAGAGAAAGGCGAGTGCAATTATCCGGTACGCTGTCTGGTGGTGAGGTGCAAATGTTGGTGATTGGACGAGGCATGATGGCCGGGCCCAAGATGCTAATGCTTGATGAGCCCAGTGCAGCTCTTGCCCCGAAAGTTGTTCTGGATATATTTGGAAACATTAATCGTATCGCTAAAACTGGCGTGACGATTCTCGTAGTAGAGCAAAATGTGCGTATGGCTCTTATTCTTGCAGAGTACGGGTATATTATTCGAGATGGTGTTATTATGCTTCAGGGCGATGCAAAAAAACTTATCAGCGATCCTGCAGTAAAGGAGTCTTTTCTTGGCGGATCCGTGGCTGATACATCAAAAATCTTACATAATTAAATCATGGATTGTGAGGAAATTTAATATGGCATTTGACTTTAACTCATTATTCGCATTTATCATCTTTGGGGTGACGATAGGTGTGGTGTATGGTATTGTCGCTCTAGGAATTTCACTTATATATTCTGGTTTAGATATTGTGCACTTTGCACATGGTGAGATGTATATGTTTGGCGCATTTTTTGGACTTGTTCTTGTCCACAATATCGGTCTTCCCTATCCTTTAGCATTAATCGGGGCAATGGTTTTAACAGCCCTGCTCGGTATGGCTATTGAAAGAACTTTTTACCGCCGCCTAACGCGAGCTGGTGGTGGATATACTGTGGCAGGGATGGGAATGATTATCTGCGGATTTGGAATGTCGGTGGCGTTAGTTAACGTTGCCTATTTTATTTGGGGAGCTGAAGCAGAGCCCTTTCGTGCAAATTTAAATTTCATTCCTCGACTTACGTTCGCTGGTGATATTGAAGTTCCCGAAAGTTACGTATTGACAGCGATAATCTCCGTCATTTTGATGGCTGCGCTGCACTATTTTTTAAGGCACACGAAAATGGGGTTAGCCGTAAGAGCCGTAGCGCACAACAAAGACATTGCATATTTGATGGGTATTAACGTACCGTTGATGATTTCTTTGATTTTTGGTCTTGCCTGTGGATTGGGAGCAGCGGCAGGTGTGCTGATAGGGCCCATGCAATCAGTGCAAGTTGAAATGGGATATTTAATGTTGATGAAGGCTTTTGCCGCTGCCGTTGTTGGGGGATTTGGTTCTCTTCCAGGTGCAATAATTGGTGGGATTATGGTCGGTATTTTTGAAAATCTGGGTGCTGCTTATATTTCAGCTAGCCACAAAGACATATACGCATTTTTGCTTTTGATTTTGGTCTTGATGTTTAAACCATCAGGGTTGTTGGGAATCGAAGCGAAAGTAAAGGCATAGTGTTTGCAAATGCAGCCACTATGAAATTTCTAAACTCATAAAAACGTTGGAGGAAAACATGCGACTACTAAATAAAACGCTCGTTGGCGCGTTTACAGCATGCGTTGGCTTTGGTGCTGCTGCTGCTTACGCGGATGATATTCGAGTTGGTATTACCATGCGAATGGTTAGTGAAAACGGTCAAGCTTATGGCCAAATGATGATGGACGAAATCAAAGGTATCAATGAGGCTGGTGGCATCAATGGTATGATGATCAAAGCAACTTTGATGAATGATGAGTGTAAATCTGATAAAGGCGTTGCAAATGCGAATAAACTTGTTTTTCAAGAAAAAGTGCATTTGCTAATAGGTTCAAGCTGCTCATCAGTAACTTTGCCTATTGTCGATGTAACAGCAAAAGCTGGCGTACCTCAGTTGGTACCTCATTCAACCAATTCCAAGATAACGCAAAAAGGAAGTGAATGGATCTTTCGCATTCCTGTATCGGGCAGGTACTATGGCGGGGTGAACGCAAAGTATGTCGGAGAGAATATCGGAACAAAAATTGCATATATTTGTGCCGCAGACGCAGCTTCCGTTGGTGATTGCGCTAATCTGGAAAAGCAGATGAAGGCACGGTTTGGCGTAGAGCCAGCATATCGGGCTGATGTGCAAGAAAAAGAAGTTGATTTTAGAGCACACATGCAAAAGATTAAATCAATGAACGTTGATGGTATCCTTGTTGCTGCACTGGCTGAAACTATGGCACGAGCTCTTGTTCAATCATATGAAGCAGGGATTGGTGCAGATGTTCGTCGCATCGGGTCATCATCGGCATCTAACGCTCCTGTTCCAAAAATTGCTGGTGATGCTGCAAAAGGAGTATTTTTTGCTGCCGCGTACGCCGCGGCTGACCAGCGTCCCATCGCAAAACTTTTCAATGAAATGGTCAAGTCTCGCTATGGAATACACGCGCCAGATCATGATTTCTCACAAGCTTACGACTTGGTGAGAATTATGGAAATTGCTCTGAAAAATGCAAATTTGACAGGCTCTTTAGCGGATGATCGTACTGCTATTCGTGACGCAATTGCTAACGTTAAAGGTTACCAAGGTCTTGCGTCAGGACCAATCAGCTTTTGTGCTGATGCTACTCCTCAGTGTAGAGATGGGAACAGAACCGCCGTTCTTATTGGGTACACCAAAGGTGGCGAAGATTTTGAAACAGAGGTTATCGCGCGTGTTACCATGGAAGAAGACTTTGGTTTAGAGTAATCTTCCTTTTACCAAATGCCGGGGCAACGAACCATTTTGCCCCGGTTAGTCTGGCGACAATGTATGGTAGTGGTTCTCAATGAGTTTTTTATCAAAAATTACTGATTTTTTTGAATATCTCGCGAAACGTCACAGGCTTTTACCCTGGGTATTCGCTTATGTAGCTTTGATTCCTTTACCATTTATTTTATCGGCATTATTTAATGAATATTTAATTGATCTCGTTAATCGTATTTGTTTGTTCATCCTTTTGGCTGTTGGCTTAAATATTGTTAAGGGATTTTGTGGTCAGGTTACGGTAGGACATATCGGCTTGTATGCCATAGGCGCTGTTACTTCGGCTGTTTTATCACTTGAACCTGGAGGCTTCGGTGGCGCACTTGGATTTGGCTGGCCAATTTGGTTATCTATTCCCTCTGCGGTTCTGGTCACTGCATGCGCAGGCCTAATTATTGGTTTGCCTTCAGTTCGTTTGGAGGGGGCATACTTAGCACTGGCAACTTTAGGTCTCGGAGAATCAGTCAGAATTTTTATTGCGGTTACTCCAGCGCTCGGGTCAAGCACTGGGCTTATGATGATTCCTGCGCCAAGTATCGGTTCGTATACTTTTGATAGCTTCACAAGCTATTATTATCTAGTTATGACCGCCGCGCTTGTAGGAATATATTTTTCGTTTTCAATTTTACAATCTGCAACGGGTCGGGCTTTCCAAGCGATCCGTGAGGATACGATTGCGGCGTCGGTTAACGGAATAAATATCATCAAGTATAAACTCTTGGCTTTTGTTCTAAGCGCTATTTATGCTGGTCTGGCTGGCGCTCTTTTTGCCCACATGCCGCCGGGATACCTGCATCATAATAATTTTACCGTTATCGAAATGGTGACCCTTCTCTTGATGGTGGTGCTTGGCGGTATAGGGAACGTATGGGGAGGAGTAATCGGCGCGATTGTTGTGGCAATTGCATATGACCAAACAAAAGATTTAGTATTCTATTTTATGGATCGACCTATTGTGATCCAACCACTTGTGTTTGGCCTGTCAATGGTACTTTTGGTGATGTACATGCCTCGCGGAATAGGTGGTTGGATAGAAGATTTTCAACGCAATCGGCGGTTTATCCGCAAAAGTGAGGAGCGGGCAAGTGGCTCTACTAGAAATACTTAATCTTTCAAAGAGCTTTGGTGGCCTTCAGGCGATCAACAATGTATCCTTGTCCGTAAAAGAGAATACGGTGCACGGCCTAATTGGGCCTAATGGATCAGGGAAATCGACATTTTTCAATTTGATAACCGGTGTATATCAACCAGATAAAGGAAGTCTTATTGAATTTAATAAAGTAGATATTACTGATAAGCCGGCGCATTTCATTGCTGCGCAAGGTCTCGCGCGGACATTTCAGTTATTGCGGCTTTATGGTGAGTTAAGCGTATTGGAAAATGTCATGGTTGGCTACCATCCACACACAAAGTATGGTTTGTTAGCCCCGCTATTTATGGGTTCTGAGGTGCGGCGCCAAGACAAGCTTGTCAAGGCTGAAATGATTGAGTTGCTGGAATTCATAGGTTTAGCTGAGCATGCGGAGATCCCTGCAGCAGAGTTGTCTGGTGGTCAGCGCCGTTTACTTGCACTTGGCAGAGCGATAGCCATGCGGCCAAAAATGTTATTGCTTGACGAACCGGGGGCAGGCTTGTCGCCGGTAAACGTCGATAACTTAATGGCAACGATAATGACTTTGAAAGAACGCTACAACTTAACCATAATTGTTGTTGAGCACATTCTCAAAGTGGTTATGTCAACTTGTGAAACTATAAGTGTTTTAGATCATGGGCAAAAAATATCTGAAGGTAACCCTGACTTTGTTAAAAATGATCCGGCTGTAATAGAGGCCTACCTTGGAAAAGAGATGGCCGATGATGATATCCGGTTAGCAATGAATTCCTAATTGGCGAACAGAAAGTTTCTTTTACTCCGTGCCGCATGCCGCTCATACAAAAAAACGTACTTTACAAGCTCGTTAAGCCGATTCCTTGGGTATATACCAGAAGCGATCATTATGCCGGATAGAGCAGACTTATGAATTTCAGTACCGCTGAGGGTCTGCAGTTAATTATTTCTTGAGAGAGCTAACGATCTAGAGGTGACCATTAATAACGCATCGAATATTTTACGGTGTAATTTTGTAGTAATACTTAGCAAACTGACATAAAGTGAGTGAAATTATAATACTCAAACACGCTTTCTTTACAGTTATTTTCTATAATCCAACGGAAACTCATTTAACCTTTTTGCGACTGCAAATCCTCTGCATATTAATCATCTGAGGAGCAGTTTGCTTCGAGACAATATAAAGATGTCTTTTTATTTATCAAAATTGATCAATATGATGCCATCCTCGACTTTGACCGGATGCGTTTTTAGTGCCTCGCATACTGGTGAACGTGCAGGTTCGCCAGTACGATAGTCAAACTAGCCATTGTGCCCAGGACACTCAATAATATGGCCCATGACAAAACCGTCGGCGAGGTGTTCAGATTCATGAGTACAATATCCATCAGTACAAAAATATTCATCTTCTGGACTCCGAAATGAGGCATATGTTTTACCTTGATAATCAAAACGAATAACGTCTTTATTTTCGATATTTGTGGCATCGCAGGCCCTTACCCAAGTGGTCATAATTCATTCCTGCTCATATAATTCATATTAACTTATCAACTCGTGAAAGGTGTTATACTTCAGGGCTCTTTGGTGGGGATTTTTCACATTGAAAAATATTTCAAAGTTTTGAAGTATCGCCTTTGTTAATGCTCCACACCCAATCATTAAAAGGACAATAGGGCTGACGGCAATCATGGTCCATTGTTGCTTGCTAGTCATTAACAAATATTTCACACTTGATTGGTAAACCTTATTTCCGAGAAAGTAAAATTTCTGAGAATTTTATAAAAAATAAAAAGCATCAGATGGATATGGTCTGAATGCGGTTGTGCATCATTGAAGCAAATGCAATCCTTCGTTGTGATATCGGTGTGTACGTAACGCATTATTTAAATTAGAGTATACAATTATGAAAAGAGTAGGTGTGATTGGTTTGGGCGATATGGGCAGTGGCCTCGCAAAAAACCTGATCAAGAATGGGTTTGAGACCTTTGGGTATGATCTTTTACCTGCGCGAATGAAGAACTTGCAAGAATTAGGCGGTAAACCGGCTGGGGATATCGCCGATTTTGCCGCCATAGTCGACGCAATGTTTATAATGGTAATGAATGGGCACCAGGCGAAATCAATTTTATTTGGTGAGAATGGATTGATTCAACTTATGCCGCCAGGAAGTGCGGTGATTTTGACCGCTACAATTAGGCCAAGAGAAGCCCACGAAATTGGGATTTTGATGGAAGGGTCAGGCATTCACTTTATTGATACTCCAGTGTCGGGAGGATATGTTGGGGCGCAAGAGGGTACACTTACCATGATGGCGTCTGCTCCAGCAGATATTCTAGATCAATTTAAGCCTGTATTGCGAGCAGTATCAGGAACGATCCATCAAGTGGGTACGACAGCAGGTATGGGACAGACAGTCAAAGCATGCTTACAAACATTGATAGGTTCAATTTTTTCTGCCACCTTTGAAGCTTCAGTTTTAGCTGCGAAGGCTGGGGTGGATGGTCAAGCGCTTTACAATGTGTTTTCAACTTCTGGCGCTGGGTGTGGATGTACTAACACAGCTTTAGAAAATATTATTGATAGAAAATTTGAGGAGACTGGATCTGGCATCGGCACTATGCATAAAGACCTGACTATATCTTTAAACTTAGCTGAAGAATTAGAAGTGCCAATGCAAACGGCTTCTGCAGCAATGCAAATTTTTCACGCTGGCAAATCAAAATATCCTGATGGCGATAACTGGGCGTGTACTAAAGTTATAGAGGACATCGTTGGTTCCGCACTGTACCGTGAGGTTGCAATATGAAGCTTGGGGTTATTTGTGATGGAATTAGCCGTAATTTGAAACATGCTGTGGACGTTATGGATGAGTTTGATCTAGAATATGCGGAGCTGCAGTTTGTGGACGATAAAGAGGTTGGTGATCATTCTGCCGATCAAATAAAAGCAATCGATAGCTTACTGCGGGATAGAGGAAAACCGGTTTCATGTTTGTCACGCCATATTTTTGCCGGAATGACAATAGATAATGAGCCTGGAGATGAGTTGCATCAAAAGCATTTAGATTCTCTAATGCGAGTTATTGAAATGGCGCATAGCGTTGGTTCTCCTTTAGTTCGCATCATGACGAACAAAAAGGAGCAGATCCTATGGGGAAAAAATGGTGCAGAAAAATGGAACGTGGCTCACGGTGCGTGGCAGAAAACCCTATCAGTAATTCGTCCAGCCTGTGAAATAGCAAGAGATGCCGGCATCAAGTTGGTTGTTGAGACTGGTAACGGAACGATGGTTAATTCCAACTGGACAGCTCGCAAGTTAATTGACGATCTTGACGCAAAAGATATCCTAAAAATTCTATGGGATCCCGCAAACAATTGTTGGTGCCACGAAGAGGCTTGGCCTCGCGGGTACGAAACTGCTCGCGGTGGTTATTTAGGTCATATCCATGTTAAAGATGTTCAAGTAGATACACCTTCTGCAACCCTAGAGGTTTGCTGCATGGGTAAAGGGCAATTGGCAAAGCAATACGGCCACATTTCAAAAGCTCTGCGTGACGATGAATATAACGGCGTAGTTAGTCTTGAAAGCGTCTATCATCCGGGTAACGGTAATTTTGAAGATGGTTTTCGACTGTGCGTTGATGAATTCAAAAGACTTTTTGCATGAGAAACTTTTTTGGAATCATTTAAGCCTTCTGGTCTAACGGCAGAAATGACAAAGTCGAAGTATCAGGCGTAGGGTTACCCGGCTAGGCATAGCCTATGTTGAGACATACTGAAAGGGTAGTTAATTGGCTCTACTTGACTGTGATCGGTTATTTCCGCAAGACCCAAAGGGCTTGGGATTAGCTCGCGCACTTTTTTCAAGTATCCGCGATCTGCCAATTTTGAGTCCACATGGGCACACAGATCCAGAATGGTTTGCAAAAAACCAACCATTTGAAAACCCAGCAGCCCTATTCGTCACGCCGGATCACTATGTATGTCGGATGTTGAATTCGCATGGTATGGCGTTAGAAAATCTGGGTATTAAGCCGATTGATGGTGCCAATTATGAAAAAGATTCCAGGAAGATTTGGAAGCGATTTGCCTCCCATTACTATCTTTTTCGAGGGACTCCAACGCGCCTTTGGATAGATCAAGTGCTACAAGAATTGTTCAAGGTAGACCGGGTTTTGTCTAAAGAAACAGCTGATGAAATTTATGACCAAATCGACCACTTGCTGAAACAGCCTGAATTCAGTCCTCGTGCGCTTTTTGAACGATTCAATATAGAGGTATTAGCCACGACTGAAAGTGCACTGGATAACTTGGAACACCATGCTTCAATTGCGAAATCTGGCTGGGGTGGGCGTGTGATTACGACCTATCGGCCCGATGCCATTATTGATCCAGATCATCCAAAATTTCTTACAAACCTTCAATACCTGGCCAATATTACTAACTGCGACACGACGACATGGTTTGGATATTTGGATGCTCATCGCACTCGACGCCAAGTGTTTCGCGATCACGGTGCAACCGCCACCGATCACGGTCATCCAACCGCTCGTACAGCAAACTTACCTGTAAAGGATGCAGAAATGCTGTTTGGCGAAATCTTGATGGGTAAGCGCGAACAAAATCAGGCAGAGCTGTTTCGCGCACAAATGTTAACTGAAATGGCAAAGATGAGTCAGGAAGATGGGATGGTAATGCAAATACATCCAGGTTCATTCCGGAATCACTCCTTAGACATTTATAAGCGTTTGGGGCCTGATATGGGCTTCGATATTCCACGTCGAACTGATTATGTAACAGACCTGCGGTCATTACTGGATGTTGTTGGACATGATCCAACATTCAATCTTATTGTCTTTACACTGGATGAAACCACATATGGTCGTGAGCTCGCGCCTTTGGCAGGGGTTTATCCAGCATTGAAGCTTGGTCCTGCCTGGTGGTTCTTTGACAGTGCAAGCGGAATGCGTCGGTATCGTGAAATTACGACAGAAACTGCGGGTTTTTATAACACTGTGGGCTTCAACGACGATACACGTGCTTTTTGCTCAATCCCAGCGCGCCACGATGTGGCACGGCGGGTGGATTGTGCTTTCCTTGCAGAGTTGGTCTCCACTGGTCGCCTTCTAGAAAACGAGGCTTTCGAAGTAGCGAAGGATCTTACAGTAAATCTCGTAAAACAGGCGTACAGGCTATGAAACCAGAATATCAAAGCAGGCTGCGCAGACTTTATCCCAGCCCAAAAACTGGAATTGTACATCTGGGGCTTGGTGCTTTTTTCAGAGCGCATGGTGCTATTTACATAAAGGAAGCCATGGAGCAATCTGGTGGAGACTGGGGTGTGGTGGGCGTATCGCTCAGATCATCAGATATTCGAGAAAAATTGGTGGGACAAGATTGCTTGTACAACGCATTAGAACTATCGGATCAGGGTATTAAATCTCAGGTTGTTGATGTTGTCACCTCAGTCCTCTTCGCTCCAGAGTATCCCAGGGCCGTACTTAAAGTAATGACCGCCGAGACTACAAAGATTGTGAGTCTTACTATTACAGAAAAAGGATACTGCCGAGGCTCGCGAGATACGATGCTTGATTTGGAGCATCCAGATATCAAACATGATCTGCAAAACCTCGTGCCAAAATCTGGACCAGGGTTTTTGGTTCGTGCGCTGGAAATGCGGTGGAAGCGGGGGCTGCGTCCGTTCACGGTATTGTCTTTAGATAATTTGCCATCTAATGGGCTGTTGACGCGGCAAATCGTCAGTGAATTTGCTTCGAGGATTGACCTTAATTTTGCACATTGGCTTAAAACAGAATGCAAATTTCCTTGTAGCATGGTCGATAGGATTGTACCTGCGACATCTGATGCATTGAGAAATCGCGCATGCGAAATTAACGGGCACTACGATGAAGCAGTTGTCGCTCATGAACCTTTTCGACAGTGGGTAATCGAAGATGATTTTGTAGATAATTGTCGGCCAGACTTGGGGTTAGTGGGCGTAAAACTGGTTTCTGATGTCGCTCCTTTCGAGCAAATGAAATTACGTATGCTCAACGGTGCCCATTCTGCAATTGCCTATCTTGGTAGTCTTGCAGGGTTTGAAACCGTCGCAGAAGCAATCTGCGATGAAGGCATCGAGGTTTTCATAGAAGGCTTGTGGCGTGAAGATCTTGGTTTATCTCTAGATGCGCCACCAGAAACGAGCCTTGAGAGTTATGCGGCTCAGTTGCTAGAACGATTTCGCAATCCGGAAATTTGCCATCTTCTAGAGCAGATCGCCATGGATGGTAGTCAAAAACTGCCGCAGCGGATTTTGGCGCCGCTCTTTGAAAACCTTTCAGCGGGGAAGCCGTATAAGCGGTTGCTGGTGGTTATCGCCGCTTGGTTAAGGTATATTGAAAGTCGGTCGAAAAGTGGACAATCTGAGTTGAACGACCCTTATCAACAGGAGCTAACAAGGGCTGCTAAAAAAGCATCCAACGACACCGCTTTGGTAGAGAATATACTAAAAATAGCCCCAGGTTATGGTGATCTGCCGACCCATAGAATCGCTGATGAATTAGTCGTAATTATGTTTCAACTTGGCAATTTTCGCGATACGGCTCGATTTGAAGGAAACCTGCAATGAAAGAAACTTGGCGTTGGTATGGTCCACTAGATCAGATTCAGCTTTCTGAAATTCGCCAGACTGGCGCGGCAGGTATTGTCACAGCTCTGCATGAGACCCCCTATGGCGAAGTGTGGAAACGCAACACGATCGTCGAAAGGCGCAATAAGATTAGAACTGCTGGGTTTGAATGGGATGTGGTAGAAAGCTTGCCACTGCACGAAGATATTAAGCGCGGGACAGGTGATCTATCGACGTTGTTTGCTAATTACCGGCAGTCAATGGCAAATTTGGCTGCTGAGGGTATCCGGATAATTTGTTACAACTTTATGCCGCTTTTAGATTGGACGCGGACCAATCTTAAATCGCCCATTGATGCGGGTGGCACCTGCCTGCGCTTTTCTGCTTTCCGAATGGCGGCTTTTGAGATTTGTATGTTAGAGCGCAAAGACGCTGAAAAAGACTATCCCCCGGAAGCTATTGAAAGGGCGTATAACTGGTTTGCGCATGCGACAGAGGAGGATAAATCAGAGCTGTTAAACGCCATCATGGCTGGCTTGCCAGGCGCCTATGATCGCTATGATGTGGAGGGACTGCGTTATGCACTTAAGTCCTACCATGGTTTGTCTGTGGATGATTTGCGTGCAAATTATCGATTGTTTTTAAATGAGGTGATTCCAACCGCGCAAGAGTTGGGAATAAGGCTTTGTGTACACCCCGATGATCCGCCGCAAAATATTTTAGGCTTGCCGCGTATTGTGTCCAACTCAAACGACATTGCATGGATTATTAACGCGTTTCCAGCGCAATCAAATGGCCTGACTCTGTGTTCTGGTTCACTCGGCGCGAGCCCGAACAACAACGTTGTGGAAATTGCTCAGCGTTATGCGGATCGCATCCATTTTGCGCACCTTAGAAATGTTCGTAAGGAGCCTGATGGTTCATTCGAAGAGGCCACGCATCTAGATGGTGACACTGACATGACAGCTCTATGCCAAGTTCTGCTAGATGAAGAAAAGAGACGACGCCAACATTTATCGGGTGAATGGCAGATTCCATATCGGCCAGATCATGGACATGAACTTTTATCAGACTCTGAAAGAGGGACTTTTCCAGGTTATCCATTAATAGGACGGCTTCGCGGGCTTGCGGAAATCCGAGGTGTTATTCACGCACTGAGCGCATGACCAAAAAGATTGCATGGCTAGGCAGAGGCAATAGTAGCTCGATATGGCAAGTTATGAACAATTTAAGTGACAAAACAGGCCGATTTCATACCTTCCTAGATTTTTGCACATATGGATTTTTTATCATGAAACTTACAGAAAAATGATGGTCAAGCATGGAAGGGTTGTTTGTATTGGTGAATGTATGGTGGAATTTTACTGTGCAGAGGATGGAAGTTGGCGTCGTGGGTTTGCAGGAGATACCCTGAATGTGGCGTGGGCACTTCGAGCTCTTTTACCTGAACAAATTAAAGTGGATTATTTTACACGCATTGGATCGGACAGCATTTCCATGGAAATGTTAGAATTTTTTAATGGCTCCGGTCTGGGTACGGGCCATGTTCAATTTGATCAATTGCGAACAGTAGGTGTTTATACAATTTCCATCGATAAGAATGGCGAGCGGAGCTTCTCTTACTGGCGAAGCCATTCTGCAGCAAAGAAGCTTGCATCAGATTTGTCGTCTTTAGAAGCTGCGGTAAAAGAATCTGATTTGATTTATTTATCTGGCATTACAGCGTCAATTATTAATGAACTAGGTAGAAAAAATATTCTTTCGTGTTTGAGGTCAGCAAAGACTAAGGGAACACGTATAGTGTACGATCCGAACTATCGGCAAAATCTTTGGAGTAGCCCAAGCATGATGAAAAGATTTACGTCAGAAATCGTGGCCCTTGCTGATATCGCATTGCCAACTTTTGAGGATGAAAGGAAAGCTTTTGGTGACGTTGAGAGCAAAGATACGTTTAAGCGACTGTTAGGATTAGGATGCAAGGAAATTGTTTTAAAGAATGGTATCCAACAAACAGAAGCTATTTCTTTTGGGAACATGAAGAAAATTGATGTTGAGTTTGTGAAGGTCCCAAAAGATACAACCGGGGCAGGCGATAGTTTTAATGGTGCATATTTATCGGCGAGGTTAATAGGCGAAGATATAACAAGTTCTGTAAAAAGAGCACAAGCTGTGTCTTCATACGTCGTCATGGAGCGAGGAGCTTTAGTCGAACAAGAAGCCCTACTAAAAGCTTTTAATGGCTGACCCAGGCAATGTCTGGTTTAAAGAACCTTGAGCCGCGAGGGACGAATGCATAGCGCTATCTAATGATACGGCGTAGCCTTTTTCGGGGCCCTGTGAGAATAAACCTCATTGCCTCTATGAGGTCTGGTAATCAGCTACCCAGCTATGCCTAATCAACTTTCATTTCGCTACTTCAAAACTATCCCTGAATTCGAAAGGCTTTTTAATTTAGAACATACTGATACATGAGATCTCGTGACTACAATCACCACCATTATTTTGTTAATTAATTTATATAAAACAATAACTTATAATATTATAAATACCTAAATGTATACCATTTTGTATACCATATTTTCGAAACATCCTGAGACTTTATGGACTCC
>CACPHA010000034.1 GCA_902633655.1 Paracoccaceae bacterium | reverse complement strand
TACTTGGAATTGCATTTATTCCGCTGATAGGCCTCTCAAATATATGGGCACTAACATTTGTCTATATTTGCTACCTCGGGTTTTCAGCAACCTATTCTGGCATTTCCATTCAAACAGCCGTCCAAATGGATTTACCTGATAGCTTTCGAGGTAGGGTTATGAGCATTTGGACAATGATTAATATTGGTGCTTCTGCAGCTGGAGCCATGGTGTTAGGAGCTTTTGCCGATTATGTGGGCATTTCAGTAGGCCTCAGTTTAGCCGGCGGGATCGGGATAACACTTTTTATGATTTTGCTTATTCACATGGCCAGGACAAAAAAAGATACTGACGATCTATAATCTTCTACAAAAAATAAAAACCTCATTTAATCGAATCTTTTCATGGCTAATTTCGCTTGTGAAACTCCATAGAACAGCAAAATTTGTTTGCCTGCTTGCACGACAAAGGTTGATCACATAGCGGCCTTGACATAATTCTTCCGAAACACTGAGTAGCATCAAGCAGTAAACGTATTTTTTTAAAGTTTACTACAATTTTTTAATTAAAAAGGAAATTCCTCTAGTGCGGGAAAAAGTATTCAACAATAATATTTCTGAAGTCAAAACTGGAAGAAACTGGCCAACAATTATAATTGGAACAGACAAAACTTAAATTCATGCATACTATTTTGTAAGCATTATTTTTTATCTCCTTGTACACTGGCCCCAAAAAAATGACATTGAAATGTTAGGCTATTGCAAGTCTTCTTAGATCATATTTAGAGCAGTGGTGAGGAGTAAAGTTTTTGGAAATAGTTAATGTAAAGACATTCATAATGAATGCTGAAAACAAAAATTGGCTTTTTGTAAAAATTGATACTGACAGGGGTATATATGGATGGGGGGAAGGTTCACTCGAAGGGCAAGAAAAAGCAGTAGAACAGGCAATCCAAATTTTTGGAGAACGGATCATTGGTGAGGACCCCAGAAGAATTGAACGTTTATGGCAGGTTCTTTATCGTCATGGGTTTTGGCGAGGTGGAATTATCCTTAACTCAGCCTTGGGCGCTATTGATATCGCATTATGGGATATTTTAGGTAAATTTTTGGGATGCCCAATTTATCAACTTTTTGGCGGACAGATCCGAAAAAAAATTAGAGCTTACACGCACGTTAAGGATGCCGAACATGCTACCAAGTTGAAAAATTCAGGCTTTACTGCGTTAAAGGCAGGTGGTTGGCCTGATCAACAATATCATCTGTGGGATGAAACTAAACTTCGTGATCATATCCTTTCAATACAAAGTGTGCTGGGAAAATCTGTCGACCTGATCTTTGAAAATCATGGTATTTCGTCCCCTTCTCGGGCTGCAAGGCAAATAAGCTCAATTGATGACCTAAACCTTTTATGGTTCGAAGAGCCTACCCCGCCCGATAATTTAGATGCCCTAGCTAGAGTACGGGAAAATAAATTTAAAACCGATTTAGCAACGGGAGAACGCCTTTTTACGCGTTGGGGGTTTAGACGGCTTATTGAGAGGCAATTGGTGGATATAATTCAACCAGATGTAATCCACTGCGGTGGATTATCAGAAATACGAAAAATAGCATCTATGGCCGAAACCTATTATATGCAGCTTGCCCCCCATAATCCAAGGGGTCCTATAGCTACCGCAGCAAGTTTACATTTATGTTCGACCATCCCGAATTTTCTTATTCTTGAGCATCTTCAGTCTGAGCCTTGGTTTAGAAAAGTCCAAAAGGAACCAATTAAAATTGATTCCGGCTATTTCGAAATTCCTCCAAAACCCGGACTTGGCATCGACCTAGATGAGACAGTTATTTTGTCTAACCCTTACAAAGCGATTACATACAAAGGAGCATTTTACGGAGATGGGGGGATAGCAGATGTATAATTAGTACTTCAATTTGTGTGCCTCGATATTCTGCCTATAGCATGAAACACTTTTTGTTCCGAGTAGTAGATAGTTTGTAAAACATATTAATTTTTAACCGAACTGATTTGTTTGAACAGTTTTCAACACCTAGGTTTAAAAATCATCTAAACTGACATCGTGATACGGTGGGGATGGAGTAGGTTTTAATCCAACTAATCAAAAACGTATTTCAAATCCAATGAATTAGTCTGATCCACAATGCTGCAATTCATCAATCCTTGAAGTATGCTTTGTATTATTTTTCACAAACCTATTTGGATTCACTACAGGAACTTTGGACCTTAAACTGCCAGGCCCATTACACTTAATATTATCAATTTGACCAAAGCCAGCCAAACTGATTTGACCAACTTAAGTTCTTGTAATTGCAAGGCCCCAAATTGGAGGTAGTTGTGACTGTTCATAGCTATTATTTCCCAATGCAGACTTTGTTTGATAAATAAAAAATTTAATTCTTAAATGATGCCCAGGAAAGAACCTGTTTTACTTAGCACTTGTCCTTATCCGTTTATAAGCAACATGAACTTCCTGCATCAAGCTGAGGCCATCGTTGAGACTAGAAATAACGGAGCATACATCTAATCTGCGAAACACGAAAGTATTTAGCGATACAGCGTTGGTTAGAGGCAAGACCGCAAGTTTTCTTTTTCAGCAAGTTCAGCAAATCTTCTCAGGGTATTATCCGCCTGTTTCCGATTTATACTATTGCTTAAGCCACTCCCCGTTCGCAGTTTGCCCAGACTTTAGGGGTAAGAGATCGATATTTTGCCACAGAACAATACGATGCAGAATTATCATAATCTATTTAATTTAGCCTGATTATTAACAATATGAATTTGGTGGCAAACTGCATTGCCACCTAATATTTTCTTAACTCGCTGTGCTTTGTACTTTTATGATTGTCCTTAGGTTCACATCGAGTGAAGCGTATATCTTTGAAGCAACTGGGCTTGTGCCAAGTGCATCATAAGTTGCTTCAATTTCGGCCATTGACGGATACGTAACACCCAGCAAGAAATCACCAGCGTTATTACCAGTCATTATTCGAGCAAATCTAAATGTTTGTGCGCCAGTTTCCGCAAACATAGGTGCCGCTCCAGCCATCATATCCATCAGTTCCGGCTGCGCAATATGGGATGTGCCTCGTGTTAGAACAACATATTTGCGTGTTGGATTTGCTGGTGCCGCAAAAGGAACGTCACAAAACTTGGCAATATTCCGCATGGTTACCTTTAATCCAGTTTCCATTATCTTTCCGTAGGTGCCTGAGGTGGCAAATGCGTCCATAACACTCCCAAAGTCGTCTAAGGAATTGAAGAACTGCTGAAAGACAACACCACCAGCGTTACTACCGGTCATTATTGTGCCAATGCTAGCGCGTTCTGATCCAGCTGCTTTGGACTCTTCAGCGAGTTTTTTTCCTAAATCAATCGCCTCGGCAAGTTTGGTCGAGGAGACCTGACCTACTGTATTGACGTAAAAATTCTCTGCCATCGGTTTTACTCCCTTTAGTTTTTAAGTTGTAAAATTACCTTTAGTTACTGCGAAAAGCGACAAAATATGACGTATCAGTCTTTTGAAAGTACATATTTTTGAATGGCTGGCTAAAATTTAAGCTAACAATTCTGTTTTTAAAGGTAAAACTGCTGTTTGATAATGTCCAAGCCATATCTAGGTTTTTGTTTTAACAATCATACCGTAGGCATGATTCAAATTTATTAAAGTCATGCGTCAGAAGCCAACCCAACTGCTAGCACTCCCACAAGTATCCTCATGATCAACTTTCTAAATTAAGATTGAGTTAGGCTAATAACTCCTTCAGTGCTTGGTGAAAACATCTGGATACTTAGTGAAGTAATTGCCAGATATTGGAATCATTACACCACTTTCGATAAATGCATCCCCTGTCTTCTTGTCTCTGTCAACTCTTCATCCGAACCGAATGCTTTAAAAGTTTCCACACTTGGAAACCTCATAATTATGTGAAGTTGATTAGGATCGTCTTTTTCTGTACCAGCGAAAAGAAACTTTTTAGAAGTTGGAATTCCAACCTAATTGAGGGCGCTTATGCGTGTGCCTAAAATTCACAACTGTAATTTAGACTGTTGGATCCCAGCCACCACCAAAAATTGTGAAAATCAAAATCCAAAGGCTAGTTTTACGCAATTAATGTGTCTGAGAGGCACTTTTACTCTTTTTTCAGATATACTAACCTCGCCGGTTTTCACCCAGTTAGCTATTCGTAACAACCAGTAGTACAATTGCAAAGATCATAATGCTCGTTTTTTTAAATCAACTAAATACTTTTCTTTGTAGATCGTTGAGGAAGAAAAAAGTCCTTCAAACTTATAAGTGGCGGCGATTGGATCACAATTGATGGCAGGGTATGCTATTTCCAACCTACAATATTTGATGATGTAGAGCATTATGGCCCTTTATCTCGCGAAGAGATTTTTGGGCTTGTTTCATCAATAATTACTTTTGACACAGGAGAAGAAGCAATAAGAGTGGCAAATGAAGCTATTTAAGCTCTTGCAGCATCGATATGAACCGATAACCTGAGCCGTGCTTGTCACTAAGGGAATTCTGTGGAATTTTTATTTGACGGCTCTGTGAGCTTATGCAAATCATCTATTATGAATATAGATAGCTAGCAGTATAATAGCTTTGATTGTTGTAGTAGTGACTTTATTCGCACCAGTCGCGATTGCTATGGTCTGGAGGTCTGTGTGAGCTATGTTTGTTTTGAAAAAACTTAGATATAAAATGCAGAATAGAGTGTTTGTGATAAAAACCGTTTTTGCTTCATTTTCGATTTTACTTTTGGCTTTTCCTTTGAACGCCGAGGAGGCCCCTTCGTGCCCCGACAGAGTAAGCGACCCGTCAAAATTCTGCCCGGTCGGTACGGTATGGAGCGAAGAGGCAAAGCAATGCCTTGGAATGGTTTAGTTAGCTGCAGACGAGTGGGATTTTCCAACTCACCCTCTGTTTAAAGCTTTTATCCGCCTCTTTTGTGCCGTTTATATTTGGAGAACTATTACACATCTTATCTTTACAACCACGCAATCTATCTGCGCAGTCTTTCAGCTTATTTCTGCGATCTGGATCAGTCAGTGCATGTGCAAGAGTAGAGCTACCAACTGTTAGCAGAATAGCGCCACCGAGTAACATGCTCGCTACCACTATCTTCTTAGCTTAAAACATATAGATCTCCCTTCCAACCACAAGTCCAGGCTTTGAGTGCTATCTTTCAATGCCGTGCTAGTGGATTTAAGCGAGATCCACGAGCTGTTGCATTTACCCCATACGTAAGATGATCGTAAATATTGCGTGGCGTTATCCTTTAATTGAACGCATCAGTCTAATAGTATGCTTTTGCAAATTTGATGATTAATCGCGACTTCTGGCGCTGCGTTTAATAGTTCACGACAATCTATTTTCATCTGCAACGCTCTTTTACTTATTTGGCGGAGTAATTCATCTATATCAATATTTTGCTCCATTTCGCCAAATGCAGCATCCAAGCAATCACCAATTTTTTGCGATAGGATAATATCATCTGGCCTTTCAATATCCTTTATTTGATTTGCTATATTGTTAATTGTTCCTGTATCAGACAATTTTTGCGCAATCTCACAGATATTTAGCAACGCCTTCAAACGAGTAAGGTTCGTATCCGCCCGTGCCCAACTCGGGACAGACAAAAACAAAACCAAAGCACACATTTTTATATTAAAGAGACTTAGCAATTTATTAGGGACAGCAGCCGCAAGTACTCGGTTTAACGGCTTTCTTTTTAATTGGCTTAACCTTTAAGGTTTTGATTTTAGGTATTGACTTTAAACTTTGTTCCTTTTCTTCAGCTTCCTTTATAAGCTTGAATGTTAAGTATTCTTGGATTGAAGAAAAGCCAAGTTTTGTTGCTTTTTTTGTTTCATAAGCTAACCGACCCTTAAGATTAAAAATAAAATCGTCTACCTGATCTTGTGCAATTTGCATAAAGAACAATCCTTTCAATCGATAACTCTATTCCTTTTTAATTACTGGAAATAAATTAGAATAGCTAGTTCCCTGTGACAGGCTCCTTGGAACATATAATTCTACGCACAAACCGCTGACCGTGGACTAACTCTTAATAATTCAAGAATTAGTCCGAAAGCGCTTCGTGATCACAAACATAGCTCATTAAATATGTGATCACATTTTGTTTATTTGTTGAGCATTATATACGGTCGAAATACGGATGCGATACTTTCTAAGGATAACCCTGGAAGACCTAACGGTGCTAAAAACCTTATAACCCTGGCAATCGAAAGCACTTGAAGGGGATAGCGTTGCTTTAGAGATCTGTATTAAGCGTATAGCTCCTCATGCCAGGGATATTCATATTTCTCTGCCCTTTCTTCCATGCAGAGTGGATCTCAATTATGAAATTGCAAAAGCCGGCACCTAACCCTGCAGCCTGGTTGGCAAAATTGAATACACTTCTGCTCTCGAAAGCCAGGAGCACAATCGTAAAGTTCCACTCCCCACCCCAACTTAAAGATACCCTGAACTGGTGAAGAACGCTAACTGCCAGAAGCGGACAAGTCCACAATGCTTTAATCGTGCTAACACTAAAAGCCGCACGCTCCAGGAAATACGCGGTATGCGTTGGGATGCGATACATCTGTTCGAAAAGCAAAACGCAGTAAAGCGAGGATTTTATGGTATTTGGACTATTCCTGCCAACCGAATGAAAACGAGGGTTGAGCACAGAGTGCCAATCATCAAATCGTTGCGGCAAATACTGGAAGCAGTTTGCACCCAATATGATTAGATCTTTCCAGCTATTTCTTAAAAAATATAATCGTAAATTGCACTGTAAGCGATGTAAACCTAGTTGATCAGCGATCGGGATGCCTTGCTGCCCCCGAGGTATCCGGTCTACATTCCGCTACTAGGTTGTCGAGCACGTTAAGTCGCATGAGGCCGCACGATTATAATTAACTCACAAGTTTGGATCAGCATTGGAGCATGCGTATTACAATCGGGATCTTCTTAAGGAGGGTGTACGTTTGATGCGGGATTGTTATAATTTTCTGGAGGCTTGCGAAACTCTAAAATATCGTTGTCTCACTAGATTTTGATGAAACCAAAGAATGATGGGGTAATATTCAAACTATTATGCTGCACTAGTGCTCGCCTTAGATCGCTTAAGGCCATTAACTTCATTTTTAACGGAAGAAGTCTTTTTTGAATTTTGCAAACTTTTTTTTCCTCTATTAAATTTTTTGTGCCGATGCTTCTTAGCCTTTCGCGCTTTGTTTAAATGGTTAATCGATGCGTCCCAGGGTTCACCGGAGGATACTGGAATTTTACTTCCTATAATTTTTTCAATTGATTTTAGTTCATTCATTTCGTCTACAGTGCAAAACGCTATAGCACAACCATCTGAACCTGCGCGTGCTGTTCGACCAATCCTATGTACATAATTTTCAGGCACATTTGGTAGATCAAAATTATAAACATGCTTAACCGTAGGTATATCTAAACCTCTGGCTGCTACATCGGTTGCAACCAGAATTTTTATATCGCCTTTACGAAACGCTTTCAAAGCACGTTCCCGTTGACCTTGGGATTTATTTCCATGAATGGAAGACACAGAAAATCCAGCCTTTAATAGAGTTTTCGACAACCTCTCGGCTCCGTATTTTGTACGTGAAAAAACCAGGGCGAGTTCATCATTATGTTTACTTAACAGATTGATTAAAAGCCTATTTTTTTCTGCTTTTACTACAAAGTTCACACATTGAAGGATTTTGTCAGCAACTTTACCGCTCCGAGCGACTTCTACATGCTTTGGCTGAGATAAAAAAGATTTTGCTAATTCATGAATTTGTTTAGGCATAGTAGCTGAAAACAACATCGTTTGACGTTTTTCAGGTAAGAATGTGGCAATTTTCCGAAGACTATGGACGAAACCGAGATCAAGCATCTGATCCGCTTCATCTAAAACCAAGAATGATGTTCTATTAAGGCTAATCGCGTCACGATCTAATAGATCAATAAGGCGGCCAGGTGTCGCAACCAGAATGTCAGTACCCTTGGACAGTCGTTTGATTTGGGTTTTAATCGACACGCCGCCAACGACAATTCCTATTTTTAGCCGCGAACTTTGCACAAAAGACCTTATATTTTCGCTTATCTGTTTGGCTAGTTCTCTCGTTGGCGCTAAGATTAGACCTCGGGCACATTTTGCTTCAGTTTTTTCATATTTATTTAAAAGATGCGCCGCTATGGGTATTGCAAAGGCAGCCGTTTTTCCCGTTCCAGTTTGAGCTAGGCCCAATACATCGTTTCCAGATAAAGCATACGGAATGGCCCGCTTTTGGATTGGAGTTGGCTCATGAATCCCTATTGTCGAAAGATTTTCAACCAAAAGGTTTGGCAAGTCCATAGATTTAAATAAATTCAAAAAATTCTCACTTTAGTTGGAGCGGTTAGGTCTAATAAAAATGTCTAAGGCTTTGAAGCATTTATAAACATAGGTTAACGTTTTGGGGACATGGGAAACGATTTGGCAAATTTATATTTGTGGCCAGGTTTTAATATTCACTCTTAACCAGAATTTTTCTACTTGCTGCGATCCTTTCAGAACCCGGTTCTACTTTCTGTTATGTTTTGTCAACATTGAAATTAATTTTTCAGCCAAGAATTTCGATCTATTTACCAGAATTCATTCAAGCCTTTTAACGCATTCGAATTCGGACCATTTGTTGCACTGAAAAAACGAGTTAGTTAGGCCTACGGAAAATGTAAAATAGAGGTGAAAAAAATGGATAGAGTATATCTACCTGAATGGGGTGCATGTGCTAGGTGGAACTCAATCGGTAATGTGGAGAGCCAATAATCGACCTTTCCAGACTTAGTATGAGTTCAGTTGCCAGTTTTCTTCCAGTAGCTTCCAATCAATTGCTAAAAGATACAACTGGGATTATGTAAGATTATCTTGGAGCAGTTTTTAGCGATCACTCGGATACCTTTCTGTATACCTTAGAAGCGCATGCCGAAGCAGTTGTTCAAGTCATTGAGAAAATCGGCTATAGTAGCTGCGACTTTGTTGGTCACTCGTTTGGTGGAGCCCTTGCCATACAAGTGGCATTTCAGCGTTCTGATTTAGTGAAAAGTCTATTAATCGCAGAGGGCAACCTGATAACAGGGGGGTCTCTGGTAGCAGAAATATTGCGTCAAATTCAAAAACCGATTTTATAAAAAGTGCGTTTCCAGAACGTCTAAATAATGTCAAGCAAGGAGCCAATAGAGAGGAGTGGATGGATGTAGTGACGGCCTCGTGGTCTCTTTGCGATGTTCGCGGATTATATGAAAATGCAGTCTCTTTAATAAATTTATCGCAGAATTTTGAAAAAACTTTTTAAACTTAAGTATTCCTAGGTGCTTTATATATGGGAGCATAACCTTCCGAAAAAAATGGTACTGCAACTGCAGATATTCCAAACCCAAAACGGCTGGAGAGTTTTGGTGTTAAAGTAGAAAGCTTACCAAATTCAGGTCATGAATTGCAGATTAAGAATCCAGAGAATTTCGTAAAGTTGTTAAATAGTTTCCTACAAAACGCGGGTTGTTTAGAATAAATTTCCAGAATTGCTATTATGGTCTTTCACCGAACACTACTTAAATTCGGCGGCCCCTTCCCGCCCACCACGAGTCATCAAAATTGCGCTAGCATGATGTGCATGTAGTAAAGTGTATTGAGTTTCAAGTAATAACCTTCTGTTTAAGTAAACTGCGCCACGATGCGAAAGAAAGTGTCGTGATTAAGCTCATGGCTGCAGTCGGGGGGCTGCGGGAATTTTACCCGAAAGCTTTAAAACCTTAGTGGCGCAAATAACACTGAACGCCAAAGCATAACTCTTTATTATAGATATTTGAAGTGCAAGTTCCGGAATATTTCGCAAGTGAAAACTAAAAATGACCAAAGCTAGTATCAAACTTGCTATTGCAGAGCGGAAAGTGACGAAGTCATCAAATCCTTGGCCGTCTGCATTTGAGAACTACTCAAGAGTGACAAATTCTGGTGCTATAAAAATTACGTATGAGAAAATTAGGCCAATCACAGTTGCGATAGTCAGAGTCATTTTTGGATGCATCGCAATTCTCTATTTATTTGCCGCAAGATAATACGGTAAAGTTGTATGTAGTGTCAGAAAAGATTCCCTTAGCTCCTATCTAATTTTTTTAGAAAAAATGTGAGAGCGGTACTATTAGGAACTAGAGCACTCGTTTTTTAACCCCACCCCTAATGCACTGGTATTACAAACTAAATGTCGCCCCCAAAAGAAAAGGCTTAGCTTAATTTCCGTTAGGTCATTAATTTCAGTGGTGAGTTATACGATATCTGAAGAATTAATTAAGAAGCTCGGAAGTACAATAAAGGTAAAATGAGATGCGCTAATATGGCCCTCCTTGACCATGCGCGAGAAAAAATACATCGATCAATAATGGCTAATTCCTTTTTGACTCAAACGCTTATCGATGACTTCGCCCGAGATGGCGTAGTCATTGATCAAGAACCTTTTTGAAGACCATGTCTAGACCCTACGCGCGGGGGTTGATTTTAATAAGGCAAATCCCGGTTCATTTGCATCGGAAAACCTGCATGACAAGGAAAAGGGACGTTTCTTCGACGGCTATTGCAATTGGAAACGAATTCCTGCATTTGAAAAAGTGAACCGCACAAGTGAAGTTTCATCTGTCGCCGCAGACCTGATGCAAAGCAAAATAGTACAGCTGTTTCACGACCACGTTTTAGTCACAGAACCTGGAACGTCAAAGCCAACACCGTGGCATACGGATGGGCCATATTATTTTGTTGAAGGAACGCAAACAGTAAGTTTTTGGTCTCCACTCGATCCAGTTACTCAAGCGTCACTTCGATGCGTGGCCGGGTCTCATAAATGGCCCAAGCCCGTTTTACCTACCCGCTGGTTGGCTAATACATCTTTTTATCCTAATAAAGAGGCGTACATGCCTGTCCCCGATCCGGACGCGGACGGCATGAAAATCATTGAATACACGATGGAACCGGGCGATGCTGTAGCGGTCAACTTTCACATTCTGCATGGCGCGCGAGGCAACGAAACTACGCAACGGCGCCGGGCTTTTTCCCAGCGCCTTTTGGGTGATGATACACGGTATACGCAGCGCACCGGCCCAACATCTCCCCCCTTTCCAGGTCATGAGATGAAAGAGGGACAAAAATTAAGGGAAGATTGGTTTCCCTTTATTTTGAATCAATAAGCATCAAACGTTTAGCAAAGGATATCCCAGCACGGACCTAGACCGTTGACTTACTGTTGACTGCTATCAGCTTACAAATACACTGCGAACCTGAGCATCACGCTTAAATTATCGTACTAATAAGACTTTAGATACCAGGCAGAACGATCCCAATAAACAACAAGTGGCGAAACTGTGCTTTAAGCACACATTGATATAAATTCTGGCCTATCCACATACCGATCAGAGCTGGTAAGATTACGAAAAACCTTTGAGATCTTTCTCAACAAGGTAAGCCGCATGTGAACTGTCCCTGATTAAGACAGGCATTTATATTGCCTACATTTTGGCCTTTAAGAACGAATAAACTGTGTCGATGCGTTTCGCTCTAATTGATAGTCCCAGTGAGTGTTGTTGGCCTTCATCGCATCGTTAACTATTTGTTTCATACGTAGACGTTCCCAAACATCTTGCGCGATTTTCTCCAAATCGAAATAGCCCCCCGTTATTATCTGATTTAGTTCAAGTTCTATCTTGGCGAGTTGCGGATCACCGGCACGATCATACCATTCGCCAGGATCTTCAGCGAGATTGAACAGGCGGGCCGTTGATCCGTGGCAATAGTGATACTTCCAATCACCAAGTCGAACAATGAAGCTGGGGCGCATGATGCCTTCGCCATGATATTCGGAGATGACAGGTACCACCTCCAGTTTTGCCCCATGAACAGCGGGTAGCAATGACCGGCCCTCCATCGGCCGCACCGGCACCTGCCCTGTAATGTCGATCAATGTGGCAGGGACATCCAGCAACGAAACGGGTGTATCCACGTGGACAGGTGAAACGCCGGGAATGTCGATGAACAACGGGATGCGGCAAGACCATTCATAAAGGCTGCGCTTTTGGATCATGCCTTTCTCGCCCAGCATTTCGCCATGATCAGATGTGACAATAACGATTGTGTCTTCCCGCAATCCATCCTCTTCAAGGACGTCGAGCAGCTCACCTATTTTGTCATCCACATAGTGGGCAAGAGCGGCAAACCCACGCCGCATCGCCATCTGATTTTCTGGTTTGCGGATTTCATCGCCTTTAATGTGCAACCCATGCCATCGCCTGACCGCGTGGTCATAGTCGGAATACTTGTCATCCATATCGTCGGGATATTTTGGGAGAAGGATATCGGCGTCTTTATACATCTCCCAATACTTTTTAGGCACTTTATAGGGAGGATGAGGGTTGGTGAAAGACACCGTAAGCATCCAGGGCTTGTCAGGTGCGTGACGTAAGTACTCTAGGGCTTTGAATTGGGTTTCTTCATCGTATTGAAGCTCCTTTGACCATCCTGGACCAATGTTTTCCACCATATATTGAGACGCAAAATCAAAAGCCTTAAAGGTGGGATCATCCTCGGGTGGCAATGGGTATGACCAGATAAATCCAGACGGATTGATATCCGTGTTCAAACGTCTTTCAAACCCATGCAATTGGTCTGCGCCGACAAAATGCATTTTACCTGACAGTACGGTATCGTAACCTGCATTGGTCAGGTAATGCGCAAATGTCGGGATAAAGCTATGGTAAGGATCGCCATTATCATAACAGCCCGTAGTTGAGGTGTAGAGACCTGTCATCAAGCAAGACCGAGCAGGTACGCAGATTGGGCTGGGTGTGTAAGCTGCGGAAAAATTCGCTGACCGCGCCGCCAACTTATTCATATTCTCGGTTTTTGCGCCGATACCGCCGCACACCTCCAACATAAACGGCGTCATCTGATCGGCCATAATCAAAAGTATATTTGGTAGTTTCTTAGACATTACTTGTGTCCTTACTGAATCGCATTCCCATTGGCATAAGCAGCGCCTTGGTGGTTGCCTGAGTTCTAGCCATATATTTCGATGTATTCAAATACGATACATGACGATAATCTATCTCAATTTTCGAAAGAGCAACGCGTTGCAGAAATATTTAGTATCGTTAATTAAGTGCCATTAGGAGCGCATGACCGACATTGCAGTCATTAAAATCAATATGTTCAAATATATTTTGAGAGCGCACGACATCATCAAGCGACTTTTCTCGTTTATCTAGCCAAAGAAACATGTAATCAATACTAATCAAATTAAGTCCTTAGAATAGGAGCCGCGCATAAACTATTCTAGACGAAAGCTTTTGAAGTTCTTTGTGAGCACAATTGTAACATTGCTGCCCGGAAATGCTATTGCTAGTACAAAAAAAAAAATTGAGGGTAAAAAAATTATTGTCATTGGTGCTGGGATTTCTGGTCTTGTTGCAGCCAATATGTTGCAGAATTGGGGTGCCGAGGTTCTAGTTCTTGAGGCGAAAAGCCATCCTGGAGGACGCACGCGGACTAGTATGCGTCTTGGAGCACCATTTGAGTTTGGCGCTGGATGGATACATGGGCCGTCTCTAGACAATCCAATACGTCAGTTGGCTGGCTGGGCGGGTTCAAGTTTCTTCATCACAGACGATGACAGTATTGAACTTTACACTAGCAACGGGTCGGAAATAGGTGAAGATGATTGGGACGAAATTGAAGAAATATGGTATGAGGTCCTTGACGAATTAGATGTTGATAGCACTGGTAGTATTCTACAAAATCTTAACGAATATGATGATGGAATTTGGGAAGATCCAAATATCAGATGGATATTTTCTGCCTACACAGAATTTGATTATGGCGCCTCATTAAAAGATATTTCAGCTGGATTGATTAATGAGGAAAGTGGCTATCCAGGAGCTGACGTAATTCTTACTGACGGTTATCAAAAAATAATAGATTTACTTGCCCAAAACGTTAAAATTCGAAAAAGTACTCCAGTAATCTCAATAAAATATGACTTCAATGATCATGTGGAAATTGAAGTGGAGAATGAAACATTTTCCGCAAGCTATGCGATTTGCTCTGTCCCCCTTGGTGTGCTGAAAAGTGGCTCCATTGCTTTTTATCCTAATTTACCGTCTTACATTAAAACAAGTATTAGTCGCGTAGGCTTTGGAACTGTTACTAAGTTAGCAATTAAGTTCAACAATCAATTTTGGGACAGTAATGTGCAGTATTATGGTACTGTTACCAAAAAAACTGGGCGTTGGCCACTATGGATGAATTATAAAACTTTTTCGGATGAAAAAATTTTAATGGGTTTTTGTTTTGGAGATTACGCCTCTACCGCAGATAAAATGTCCGATCAAGACTTATTAAAAGATGCTTTGGAAGTTTTAAGTAACGTTTGGGGAGAAGCGGTGGCAAATGTGGTAGATCTTATGCGGACGAGTTGGTCACAAGATCCATTTTCATTTGGAGCATATTCGTATAAGAAAGTTGGTAATTCCAGAGAAGATTTTGAGAACCTATCTAAACCACTAAATAGCCGCCTTTTCTTTTGTGGCGAACACACTAATTTTGACTTTTCAGCCACAACACATGGCGCTTTGATGTCGGGAATTAGAGCAGCAGATCAAATAGCGACCGCAAACTTAAGATAAATTTTCTGATAAACTAGTGCAACCAGATGGTCTTTGGATAATCTGTTAAGAGCCAAGTGGTCTCTAGACTGCTTAAAAAATGGAACCATGTTTGGACTCCAAACTGACATTCCTTCGACTATAGCCTAGCATAACCGAGGTCCTTTTAGCCCCTAAACAAATGAATTATATGTTAAGGAATTTAATAAAAAGATTCTGCAGCTTTACGCACAAGCTAAACTAAGCGCTCTTCAACTCGCCACACTTCAAACATAACTACAACAACCTACCCAGTCATGCGTAAGGAATTAAGTTGAAGTATGCTTTCGTAGCAGTGCTGACAGCGATACTGATGTTGTAAAGCTGTGAACATTCTCAGTTTAACTATGAGCAGGCAAGTCCCGCTAATTGATAGGTATTTCATAACACTGGAAAGGAAATGGTTTGGTTAGGTTTAGCTGTAGTTGTCTTGGTTGTTTTGGGCAGTAGAGACTTAGACCCTACTAATCATTAAATAAACTGGTGACGGTTGAAAAGTCTCTTCTGTAGCTATTGGAAAGTGATAGATTAGCAGACCTAAAACTAAACCCTTCAGGAAAGCCAGCCAAGCAACAGTATAGTCGCTTATACCAAGCTAATTTTTAAAGGATTGCAAAGCGTTTTTATGCATTTAAATCATAATGCACCTTAACCTAGTAGTTCTTTGCGCTTCTTACCTTTTATAATAATACTTATCTTGTCAGAATAGACTGCAATCTAAACTTTTTAGTTCGGACACGCTTTTAAAACCCCTGGACAGTTATAATGTCTTTAACATAAAAACATTATTCTTTACCGCAGAATACTTCATCCAGTTTTTCATTAACTGTGTGTTTGGTACACAAATTTAAGAAACGTACCTGCCACCAATACCCTGCACCAAGCGGGCCACACCACCCTATAGTACATGTTTGGAAATGAAATCATCCATATCCATTAAAACGGGTAGGTCTACCATAAGATAGCCGTTCTCATCTTTGATAAGTGCATCAGGAAACAAATGCTTTACATACTTAGCGATTAAACCAGCATTGAGATACTTGTCTAATCCATGTGCCTTGGCTTTCTCAGACCATTTCTAAGATCATGCGAGTTTCAACTGAACTTCCTAATACGCTTAAACCTTTAGGGTTACGAGAAAACTAAGTCCAATAAATAGTGTTCCATTTGACCGAACCTTTTTTGGAATTATTGTGAAAGTAGGATAACTAGCAAATAAGGCAGTCAGACTTTTTATCCCCCCCTACCCTTATCGCGATCCAATGCTGAAATAATTTTCCCAGCCCATTGCGGCGCCATTTGGGGCCATTTCAAAAATAACGCCAGAACAGCTTGATATTAATTAACTGAATGGAATTTGGTGGTGGTGCCTGCAGTCATGGGAGCTAAAGCATCAAAAGCGCTTAAACGTTAAGAAATTTTTATTTGTACTATTTTCGATAACTGGATGATTTCTGAAGCGGTTTTGAAATAGCTGAATGGAAGTTGATTGGACATAGCGCCATCACTAATTACCGGAGATCTAATGAACAAGGCGGTATACTCTGACAGGGCCAAGAGGTTTATTCTGACATTGTCTGATCGACTCCTTTAAACTGACTTTATCAGACCACCATCACATCGAATTAAACTGCCAGTAATATATCCCGCCCGGTCACTACAAATAAAGGCAGCAGTGTCTGCGAACTCTTCTACTTTGCCATAGCGACCAACTGGAATAGTTGCTTTACTTGCTGTTCTTACGCTTTCTAGTGTTTGACCCGTCTTCTGAGCAACTGCCTGATCAAGTTCGTCAATTCGCTTTGTGTGTATTCGACCTGGCAAAAGCATATTTACGGTGATGCCTCTTCCAGCCAGATCGTTAGATAAAGACTTTGTCCAACCTACAAGCGCGGAACGCACAACATTCGATATCCCAAGATTTGGAATTGGCTGGATTACTCCCGATGAACCGATAGCTAAAATACGTCCCCAGCCTGCAGCTTTCATGTCAGGAATAAATTCAGATGAAAGTTCAACAATACGTACAACCATCATTTCAATTTGTTTTATTAAAGAGCTTGGGTCCACACTAGATATAATACCAGGTGGCGGGCCACCGGTGTTCGCAACAAAAATGTCAACATGGCCAAGTTTTTCTCTTACTGCTGATTGAATAGTATTTACTGAGCTTGGCTCTACTAAATCCGCTACGACAAAGTCAGCTTGGCCACCTGACTCCTCAATTTCAACTATGATTTCCCTTAATTTAACTTCGTTTCTGCCAGTAAGTAATACATGCGCGCCTTCCGATGCTAATGCTTTCGCGACTCCCTCTCCTAAACCTCTACTTGACGACATAACTAAAGCTGTCTTTTTCCGTAATCCGAAGTCCATTATTGCAGTTCCCTCAATTTAGTCTCTAGACGATCCATAAGCCGTGTAAGTTCAGTGTGGTCTAATTCCGTTAAAGATGGACCTGGTGACCGTACCTTCGGTGATCTCAGCACCCCACGCCGGAGTAGAATTTCTTTTCTGATTGCCAGACCTAAGCCTAACTGTTGTTCATATCTCACCATCGGCAAGTAGGCATCAAAAAGATCCTCAGCTAAATCAGCTTGACCTGCTTTATGTAAGTCAACCACTTTAACAAGCATCTCGGGATATGCAAACCCTGTCATCGCTCCATCAGCACCCCTTTGTAATTCCTGGGGTAAAAACAATGCAGCGTTACCAACAAGTATCGACACCCTGGGAATAGAACTTGTATCAGTCTCTGCCCGCACCCGCGAAAGCTTTGTTAATCCGGGCCAATCCTCATGCTTAAGCATGACAATTTGTTCATTTTCTGTAGTCAATTTTATTATGGTTTCCACCGAAAATTGAACACCAGTTGTTTGGGGATAATCTTGCAAACAGATGGGCACTTCAGGACCCAATTCTTTACATACCAGTTTGTAATATTGATCAAGTTTTGCCTCAGTAACAAGTCCAGGCATTGGAGCAACCATAACTCCTGATGCGCCCGCATCCATAACCGAATGTGATAGTCGCCTCATATTGTCAAGGCTCGCACTTGAAACTCCAACAACGATAGGAATACACCCACTAACGCGGCTTATTATATGACTGGCAAAAGTTAAAGATTCATCTGCTGTTAATTTCTGTGCTTCGCCCATAATACCAAGAATAGTCATACCAGACACACCACTATTGAGGTAAAAGTCCACCAAACTATCCGTACTATAAAGATCTAACTCTCCATTTTCTTTGAAAGGGGTAGCCGAAATTATAAATACGCCCTCCGAGTTACGATTTATTAACTGTGGCATATTTTGCTCCTTCTTTTAATGGACGCGCTTAGGCATAGGAATTGCGTATCTTCTTAATTGAACAATCTCAGCATATCGATCAGCGAAAACACAGGCGATTTGCAATCATTCCTCCGTCTTCCTTAACAGGTATCGCACAGATGATAAAAACAATATGTGTGTCTTGCGTAATCGCCTTGGTGATGCATTAGTCCTTTTTGGTTTAGAACGATGTGTCGTTGAAACCGGACCGTTGTCCGCCGGGCTGTGCAAACGATTTGATAGACACTCATGCACCGGTAAGCTCTTTTCGCAGGCGCAAGGCCATCTGAACTGCATTAGGTGTGTCGCCATGAACGCATAATGTATCTGGTTCGACTGCAAGTTTCTTGCTTTTAATCCATATCGTTAATTAATCTTTAGATGTTTACTGTTAACTGGGTTTAAACCTTGGCTTTGGAAAAATTAAAAACCTAAAAGTGCAGGCTGTACCCAACGGAGGAACAGAAAGAGATACTTGAGCGTGAGTGGTTCGCTCCAATACGTTTCTTGTACAATTTAGCGCTTGAGCATAGGTCACAGTTAAAAAGTCAAGACTACGCCTTTCACAGCCGTCAGCTAAGTAAAGAGCAACTCAGAGAGTTTAGTAATTATTCTCAGGCAGTTGCCATAAGGTCTGTGCTCAAAGAGTTGAAAGGTGACCCTGATTACGAGTGGCTACGTAAGTTTCCGTCTCAGTGTATTGACTCTCTACTCAGTGACTTGAACGAGGCTTTTCAAAAGTTCTTTAAGAAGCAAGGTGGAAGACCTAAACGTAGAACTTTTCTTAAGAACAACTCAGCTAAGTTGAAAACTCTTGAAAAGAGAGGTGATAAGTTCAGAGTGAACGTCCTTTACCGCAAAGATACTGTGCGTATCCCCAAGCTTGGCTTGGTAAAGTATAAAAAGCATAAAAAGTTTTACGGTAAGCCAACAGTTTCTACTGTTATGCGAGAAGGAAACGAATACTTCATCTGTGTCACCACAAGGCAAACCGTCAAGGCACTAGAATATTGTGGTATTGCGATAGGGGTTGACCTAGGCGTAACTTTTCCAATGGCTACCTCTGATGGTGAGATATTACCAAAGAACACTGTTCTTGATGCGATAGACAGCCGCTATAGAAAGCTGCAAAAGAAGTTTTCACGTCAAAAGAATAAACAGTCTGTCAGACGTAAGAGGACAAAAGCTCAACTAGCTGATTTAAAGCGTAAGCAAACACGTTGTAGAAAAGCCTACATCCATAAAGCAACAACTGAGCTTACTAAGCGTTACTCTTACATTGCTATTGAAGACCTTAAAGTTAAGAACATGACTAAATTCGCAAAGGGTGACGCTGAAGAGCCCGGTAAGAACGTAAAAGCTAAATCAGGTCTTAACAGAGTGGTGCTAAACGTAGCGCCTTACGAGATGCGGTCTCAGTTTGTTTACAAAGCAGGTTGGTATGGCTCGCATATTGAGGATGTGCACCCAAAGAATACGTCTCTCACCTGTCCTGAGTGCGGTGCGATAGATAAGAAGAATAGAAAGTCACAGTCTGTATTTGAGTGCGTAGGGTGTGGCCATACAAATAATGCAGATATAAACGCTGAAAGGAACATCCTGATTAAATCAGGTATGTCGGAGACTGCTTTAGGTCTTCGTAAGACGCCAAGAAAAAACCATCAGGTTTTGGCAACGTCAGAGAGTATCGTCAGTTGTTTTCAACCACTCTCAGACTGCAATTCAAGCGCTTTATCAAGTGGTTATGGGTAGATCAGATGCAGAGCACCGTGATTTGTAGTCTGACTGTGCCGCAGGTTAGGACTTTATAAGGGAGACTTCTTTGCCTAGAACTTATTTGGCCTTGCTTAAATCTACACTTGCCTTGGCTGGATGTGAAAGATCACAGGTGAACTATGAAAAGTCTAAACCAGCAGACAGATGGGTATTTGATTACACAGGTAACGAGATGGCTTGGTGGACTAATGACACTTGAGTTGATTGTATCAGGATTAACCTTAATGCTTATCTATTGGGGAACCAAAACTGGTTTAATCCTGATAGGGCACAACCCCTCCAGGATTCCACTGCTTTTAGTCATGATATTCATCTTCATTATGCTGGTAATAAGATATGGTTAATTTTGGGTGGTAGAGACTTGGACCCTACTGATGATGAACTAAACTGGTGAGGGCTGAGAAGTTTGCCTTAAGTAATACCACTTCACTTTCAGAATAGACTGCAATCCAAACTTTATGCTCAACTCACAGCATGACTAGGTTGCTGATCAGAGTTTGTGTCTTTGTGGCTGTGCTGTTTAGTGGTGCAGCTATTAGCCTTGCATCAGACCGCACCAGTGACCCTAACGAATGTACTCTAAAGGGCCTCTGTGAAGAAGCTACAGAAGTGGAAATAAGGTCTAGTCTAGTCTAGTCTAGTCTAGTCTAGTCTAGTCTTTTCCCTTCCTTTAGGTGCGAGCTAGCTGCCACCACCACTACGCTGTACCAAAATGGAAGCCGCTGGAGCGCTTGGATATTTCAAATTGAAAAGGATAAGGGGTAACTGAAATTACTTAATTCGGGATCTGGTTTGCATTTATGATTTGTTCCAAGCTTGGAGATTACTCGTCTGTAAAACTTTATACTCCTTTAAACTTTATCATAAATTTTTTATCTTCAGAAAAATCTTAGATTGAATGGAAATAACATAAATGTTTATCACTATGGCCACCATTGTTGGAGGCAAAAATTAATAGTTCCTTGTCACTTGAGCAGCGGACGGGCGAGCTATATTTTATATAAGTTTTTATTGAACCTGAACCCGGTTTAGAGCATCGATAAAACGTCTCCACCAAACTTCTAAATTAGAAATTTCGATCTGCTGGTACATTAAAGCCCATCTTCGTACGCGGTCTTCAAGCGGCATTGTTAGAGCTGTATGTAGAGCATCACACATTTCATCGGGATCATAGGGATTTACTTGCAGGGCACCTTGCAATTCTGCTGCAGCTCCAGCAAATCTTGACAAGATTAAAACACCTGGATTGTCGGCTGATTGGGCGGCTACAAATTCTTTAGCCACTAGATTCATACCATCTCGCAGAGGTGTTACAAAAGCAACTCCACTGCTTCTGTAGAAGCCTGCAAGGGTTTCACGAGGGTATCCCTTGTTCAAATATCTTACTGCAGTCCAATCAAAATCAGAATTTAACCCATTAATATGACCAGCTTTTCTTTCAATCTCATTTCGTAAACCTCTGTAATGTTGGACACCCTCTCGCGTTGGTGGTGAAATCTGCAAAAATGTTGATGAACGTTTATGCTCCGGGTGCTTGTACAATAGCCTTTCATAGGCCTTTAGTCTGTTAATTATGCCTTTTGAATAATCAAGCCTATCAACTCCAAGTATTAATTTACTGGCACCCTTTGTTTTCGCCAAACGTTGAGTGGGTAGGGATTTTTCTGAGTCTTTTGCTACTTCTTTGAATTTTGCAAAATCAATGGAGATTGGAAAATGCCTAACCATTGCCCGTTTTCGATCGGCATAAACAAAACCTGCTGGGTCCAGTGAACCACCAAACTCATTAACGATATAATCCATAAAACGACGCACATCATCCCTTGTCTGAAAGCCGATAACATCATATTCAAGGAGCTTTTTAATCAGTTCGCGATGACTTGGTAATGCTTGCAAAAGTTCTTTAGGCGGCCAAGGAACATGCTGGAAGTAGCCCAATTTTTGAGTACATCTTTCTTTTCGCAAATCTGCAGCTAGAGGGATAAAATGATAATCATGAACCCAAACTATATCATCTTTTTGCAACATCGATGAAAGTACTGATGCGAAGTTTTTATTCACCCGTAGATAACCCAAGTAACTTTCTTTGGAGAAAACTGCGAGATCTAATCTGAAATGAAAAAGCGGCCATAGAGTAGCATTTGAAAACTGGCGGTAAAATAGATTATAATCCTCTTCGAACAAATCGATGGTT
>CACPHA010000033.1 GCA_902633655.1 Paracoccaceae bacterium | reverse complement strand
ATTCTACCTCCTCATGAGCCTGAGCTATGGTGTCCATACGTTTTTTTACCTCTGGTAAAGGCGCGCAGGATTTCCGAGTTGTAAGATTGACGTGCAACATAAACTGTTCACTAGTTGCCAAAAGTTTCTTGCTGTCATCGCGCATCTCATGGAAAAGCTTAACCTTTTTACCATCAGATAAAAGTACCCGACTATCTATTGTGACATGCTGACCAGCTAAAGTTTCTTCCAAGTATTTCACCGTTGTTTCTACTGTAAAAAAACTGTGCCCGGCTACAATATAGTCTGCGTCAGCTCCGATTTCATTCATAAACGCATCAGCTGCATCCGAAAAAATCTGTCCGTAACGGCCCTCATTCATATGGCCATTGTAATCAGTCCAATCCACGGGAATTGAGCGCGAAACGGTGCGCATTGGCACAGTGTCTCCCAATGATTTGCGAAGAGATTTTTCGTGATTATTTATAATCGATCCTGCTGCACTGCCTTGCTGTTTTAAGGCTCGCATCAATGCGATCAGATTATTATCTCGAAGTCTTTCGAGTTCACGTATCGATTTGTGACCCGATTGCGCATCAGATTGGTCCGCAATGATTTTAGTTAATTCATCTGTCAATTCGGGTACATCCATCAGTTTCGTCCAAGGCCAGCTAAGGTATGGGCCAAACTGTTCAATAAAATGCGCCATTCCATCCTCTCCGCCAGCTATACGATAGGTTTCAAAAAGTCCCATTTGCGCCCAGCGTATTCCAAATCCATATCGAATAGCATTATCAATCTCTTCTGTTGTAGCGATTCCGTCTTTGACCAACCAAAGGGCTTCACGCCAAACAGCTTCTAGGAAACGGTCTGCGAGATGTGCGTCTATTTCCCGTCTAACATGTAGAGGGAAAAATCCCAGTGAGGTCAGAATTTCTTTCGCTTTTTCAACATGTTTCTTCCCAGTTTTGTGACTTGGAACAAGTTCGATCAAAGGCAAAAGATATACGGGATTAAATGGATGGGTTACCATAATCTGCTCTGGGAACTCCGATCCTTCTTGTAATTCAGAAGGTTTGAAACCCGAGGTTGAAGACCCAATTAACGCATCCAGGCTACAGCTTGCTTGAATTTCAGAAAATACGCGATGTTTGATATCTAACCTCTCAGGCACGCTTTCCTGTATCCAAACTGCTTGTTCAACTGCTTCCTTTATGGTCGGAAAGAAATTTACCTTGCCCTCTTCTGGCAGTGGTTGATCGTAAAGCATTGGAAGGGCATGCCGGGCATTTTTCAATACCTCAGAAATTTTGCGTTCTGCATCGGAATCTGGGTCAAAGACTTTAACATTCCAACCATTAAGAACAAACCGGGCGAGCCAACCTCCACCGATAACACCACCTCCGATAATCGCTGCCGTTTTGCCCATTTTTACAAATCTCCAGATCCAAAAGTAAATCAAACCACACGTTCTGTATTTCCATCAACACTGACCGCCTGACCCGTTACGTGCCTAGCAGCATCAGAAGCTAAAAATACAGCCATATCCGAAATATCTTGCGCTGTCATAAAACAACGCAGAGATACGCCAGACATGTACTGAGCCCTAACTTCTTCCACCTTTCGACCAGAAGCCTCACTTTCCATGCTCAGTACGCGCTCTATTCTCTCCCCTTCGATTGAACCAGGGCATATGGCATTTACCCTTATATTTGCTCCGCCCAATTCTATCGCGAGCGTTTTCATAAGCCCAATAATGCCCCATTTTGCCGTCACATAGGGGCTACGGAACGGGACACCATATAGGCCAGATGTTGAGGAAATAAGAAGTATAACACCATTCTTCTGCTCCCGCATCTGTTTTGCTGCCCAGCGGCAGCTTAGGAAGGCACCATCAAGATTCACTGCAATACAAGAACGCCATTCTGATAAATCCAGCGCCTGAATTGGCCCAGCAGGTCCTGCTATGCCGGCATTGGAAATGAAAACATCCACGCCACCAAATTCACAGGTCACTATTTCGAAAAACTGTTCCATGCTTTCCTCATCGCTTACATCTGCTTTGGTGATGAATATTTCTGGGCAAGAGGAACGCAGCTTGAAAATTTCAGTTTCGGATGTGTCACAAACAGCCACACGGTCGCCTAGTTTGAGAAAGGCTTCAGCCATCACACGACCAATGCCGGAAGCTCCTCCAGTAATGATGACTCGGCGAGCCACGTATCAACCTTTTGGTGTTCGTTTAGTTAAATTGAGCTTTTCCCGTACTTCCTGAGGTCCAATTACGCGTGCTCCCATGCCTTCGATGATGTCCCGTGCCTTTTCAACTAGCTGATAATTCTCTGCTAAAACCCCACGCTCCAACATTAGATTATCTTCAAGTCCAACACGCACATTTCCACCGGCCAATATTGATGCGGCTACAAAAGCCATCTGATTACGACCTAGTGAAAAAGCACTAAACGTCCAATTTTCTGGCACATTATTTACCATCGCCATGAAAGTATTCAGATCATCTGGAGCCCCCCAAGGCACACCCATGCAGAGTTGAACAAGCGCATCTGGCTCAATAATACCATCGGCAACAAGCTGCTTTGCATACCAGAGGTGACCGGTATCAAAAGCCTCGATTTCCGGCTTTACACCGAGGTTTGTCATCATCCTGCCCATAGCCTGCAACATTCCGGGCGTATTAGTCATTACATAATCTGCCTCAGCAAAGTTCATGGTACCACAATCTAGCGTGCAAACTTCCGGAAGGCATTCGACCACATGAGCCACGCGCGCGGTCGCGCCCAGCATATCAGTTCCATCGACGAGTGGTAGTGGTTCCTCCGCGCCACCGAACACCATATCCCCCCCCATGCCGGCAGTGAGATTCAAAACAACATCTGTTTTAGAAGTACGAATGATCTCAGTTACTTCTCGGTAATACTCTAGCTTACGGCTTGGAGCACCACTGTCCGGTTCACGGACGTGACAATGAACCACTGCAGCACCAGCTTGAGCCGCAGCAATCGCGCTATCAGCAATTTGTTGCGGACTTCGTGGGACATGAGGACTTTTATCCTGCGTTCCCCCAGAACCGGTAACGGCGCAGGTGATGAAGACTTCTCTGTTCATTAATAATGGCATGGTCGTACTCCTGAAAGGCTCACGCAAGCATATGTTACTAGAGATAAAATATAATTTGCAATAAAAGACATATATGATGCAGAAATGGACAAATAATAAAAATAAAAGCATTGCGGTCGGCCAACTCGCTTGTAGAACGAGAATTTTATCGTTGGAATTTCGTCAGCCTGTCAGGAGATATAGTTGCTTCTTCAAACGGACTGCCTGTCCTTCCTTACACCTCACTTAAAAAGGCGAGATCAAGCGACTATCTCTTCATTGTAGCAAGCTATGATTTTCAAACTCATGACACATCTGAGTGCCGCCAATTGCTACGGGAAAGCGCGGCAAAGTTTAAATTTATGGTAGGCTTAGACACTGGTCCTTGGTTAATGGCTTCAGCAGAGTTGCTCGAGGGGCACGGTGAAACACTCCATTGAGGAACATTAGCTAGCTTTTCTGAACGATTCTCGAATGTTTCTACTGTCAGACACCGCATAGTCAACGACATGAATCAGATAACGTTTACTGGAGCAATGTCAGCATTTGACCTCACGAGATCCATGATAGAAGAGCATCTTGAAACTTCTGTAGCCCTCGATGGCGATTCAATGCTTCTTCGTGATTACACACTGGCACCACAGGACAGAGGAAACCCTGCAACGCAAGTCAGCCCTGTACAAAAAGCCATTGCTGCGATGCAAATGAATATCGAAAACCCGCTAAGCCTTAATGCACTCTCCAAAATTGCAGCCTGTCAGCCAAAAACGGTATTGAGACGCTTCAAAACAGCTTTTGATACATCACCAAGTAATGTCTATCGTCACATTCGCCTCACGAACGCCCGCTAACTTTTAAAAGCACCTCCCTAAGCATTTCTAAGATTGCCCTACGTTCAGGTTACGAAATCACAGCAGCTCTCAGTCGCGCTTTCAAAATAAGCTTTGGCAAATCACCACGAGCGCTAACGAAAGTTTATCGCTACGATCGGTAACCCATAGCAACAACAAATTTTTCAGAACTATCTGCACGGCTGGACGGAGGTTTCAGGTGCGCAACTTTGGTAAATTGTTGCTTTAAAAGCTTTTGTAATTCGCCTTCTGCCCCACCCGCTAAGACCTTTGCAATAAAAGCTCCCCCCTCTTCCAAGACATCAAATGCAAAATAGGCAGCTGCTTCACAAAGTGCTATAATTCGTAAATGATCGGTTTGCTTATGACCAGTGCTGGCAGCCGCCATATCTGACATTACAACGTCAGCTTTGCCATCAAGCCATTCTTTTACTTTTTCTTCTGCATTATCTTCTAAAAAATCCAGTTGATACAACTCTACCCCGGAAATTGGTTCCACCTTTTGCAAATCTATACCTAAAATTCTTCCACGCACTTTGCCCTGCTTTTCGCCCAGTGCGTTGATGCGCTTCGCAGCTACCTGACTCCATCCTCCCGGTGCACAGCCTAAGTCAACAACTCTAGCGCCAGGAATTAGGAAGCGATACTTGTCATCTAATTCCAGAATTTTAAAGGCTGCGCGCCCCCTGTAACCTTCCAGCTTAGCACGCTTTACATAAGGATCATTTAACTGCCTTTCCAACCAGCGAACTTGAGCAACAGTTTTACCTCTAGCCTTTTTTAACCTTACTGTCAGATCCCGTTGTCCTCTCGAAGAAACGTTTTTTGCCTTATTTGTCATTAGCAGGGCACGTCCTCAAGCACGCCATCAGAGCTCATTTGTGCGTAAAGTAAACCCTCGCGTAAACCTCGATCAGCGACTGACAGCCGATCTGTTGGCCAGGAGCGTAAAAGGGCCTGCAAAATAGCTGCGCCTGACATGATAAGTGCCTGTCGATCTTGCCCGATATGAGGGTCGTTGCGGCGTCCGTCCGGCCCAAGAGAAAGGTACGCACTAACGACCTGATCGATCTGCTCAGATGTCATTCGGAGTCCATCAACTTTTGTCCGATCATAGCGACGCAGTCCCAGATGGCTCGCAGCTAAAGTAGTCACTGTTCCAGAGGTGCCAATAATTTGAAACCCAGACTTTTTTTGTTCATCTTTATAAGGGGCAAAATCAGCCAGATTATCTTCAAAATGGCAACTCATAAGAGCATACCGAGCAGAATCGTCTTTTACATCACTATAAGCATCTTGTAGCGTTGCTACACCGAGGGGTACACTGATCCAATCCACAACTTTGGCAGCTGGAAACGGACTCTCGATGGAATGAAATCCCGCATGCATACGCATTAATGAACGGGGGCGTTCTAGCGGGGGTAAATTCGATAGATCAATCCAAACGAGTTCCGTAGACCCGCCACCGATATCTATCACAAGTAATTGCTCCGTGCGATTCGATACTAACGGCGCACAAGATATTACTGCTAACCGTGCTTCTTCCTCCGCTTCTATTATTTCAAGCTCGAGTCCCGTTTCCCTAAAAACTCGTTGGCGAAATTCACTTGCATTGGACGCTCTCCTGCAAGCTTCAGTGGCAACCAGGCGCATGTGTTTAATATTATGGCGTTTAAGTTTTTGTTGACAAACTTTAAGCGCCTGAATCGTCCTGTTCATGGAACTCCGACCAAGTTTGCCGGTTTTCTCAAGGCCAACACCTAGCTGAACGGACTTTGAGAAACTGTCTACCACATGAAATTGACTACCTTTAGGTTGTGCAATCAGCATCCTACAGCTATTTGTCCCTAAATCCAAAGCTGCGTAAAGCTGGTTCAGATTGGGCGGCTCTAGCACCGAGTTATCAACCACTTCGGGTAATATACGGACAGATTTTAGACGCTTTTGCGCCATGTTCTCACGCCCTCCATAGGGACTAGATTTATTTGAGGATATGCCCGAAGCCAAAGGCCTGCAAGTCATGTATCAAAATATTTTCACTAATTGGATTACTTTTGATATGAGATTAGTTTTCAGCGGGACTTTTAATACAAATTCAAAAATTTTGATATTAGCATCTACGTTATTTAAATAATTCACAATAAGGTCGCTCAATGGTGTGCATTCGTCGAAATCCGACGCAAGAACTGCAATTGGCTGCTTTAGAAAAAATAAAATATTGTAAGGATTCGGAATATGCCTGAAATTACCATCGTTTATTGGCGCGATATTCCAGCACAGGTAATTGTTGGCAAGGGCCGCGGAGCTGAGAAAAGACAACTTACCAAACGGTTTGAGCAAGCCATTGATATGGCAGCTATGCGGGCTGGATTAGACGGCAGTGATGAATATCTCGCAGAATGGCACAAAGCTCCCCCATACAATCTAGCTGGTGAAGCAGAAGTACTTGCAAAACAAGAAGCTGCACGGCTTGAAAAAGAGTATGACAAAGCCCAGATCAAGTATCTAATAGAAAATCACGGCCGAGCAGAGTCCTAAACAGAGAGCAGAGGAGGCGCTTATGGCGCTGTTGAATTTTAAAAGAAAACCTGCGAGACAATACGAAGCTTCCGAGGACCTTGAGTACCTTCTAAAGGGTTATTCAATTGAAGTAATGCCACGTACGGCTGAGAAAATCTCTTGCTTTCAAAAAATTTTTCCAAAGAACACGCGGGTCTATATTGCTCATATCGAGGGCACACCTTTTAAAGATATGATAAAAACGGCACGAAGGATCTCGGAAGAAGGTTATCCAGTCATGCCGCATTTCCCTGCCCGCATAATAAAGGACAAAAAAACCCTTAGAGACTGGATTTTAATGTATCAGAGCGAAGCTGGTGTGGATCAAGCCTTACTTTTAGCTGGCGGCGTAACAAAACCGCATGGTGAATTTGAAAATTCAATGCAATTACTCGAAACTGGCCTTTTTGATAAACATTCATTTAAAACTCTTCATGTTGCCGGCCATCCTGAAGGAAACAAAGACATCGATCCAGACGGCTCGACTAAAAACGTTGACTCTGCTCTGAGGTGGAAGCAGAAATTCTCGGAGCGAACCGATGCTAATATGGCACTTACAACCCAATTTGCCTTTGAGGCAGAGCCAATTATTAAATGGGCAAATAGATTAAAAACAGCCGGAATAGATATTCCAATACATATTGGCATTGCTGGTCCAGCGAAGCTTCAAACACTTATTAAATTTGCCGTTGCCTGTGGCGTTGGCCCATCTTTGAAAGTTCTTCAGAAACGTGCAATGGATATGACAAAGCTGCTTTTGCCATATGAACCCGAAGATGTGCTTGCTGCACTTGCTAGGCATAAAGCGCAAAACCTAGACTTCAACATTAAGCAAGTGCATTTTTTCCCACTGGGGGGGATCACAGCCAACGCAAATTGGGTCAGCGAAAATGGTGGGAGCGCTGGCGTTCCAGCTATAGAATCTCAGGGATAGGTAGAATGACACGCACCACTGTAGAGTCTGAAACCAAAACCACTGTTATTGGGTTCGATGAACCTTTTTGTGTCATCGGCGAACGCATTAATCCTACCGGCCGAAAAAAATTGGCTGCAGAGCTTGAGATGGGTATTTTTTCAACAGTGGAAAAAGATGCTCTGGCACAGGTGGCTGCTGGCGCCAGTGTTCTCGATATCAATGCGGGTGTAGTTTATAATTCTAACCCCAATCCCAATGAAACCGAACCACCACTAATGAAACAAATGATTGAGTTAGTTCAAATCCTTACAGATGTCCCGCTTTGCATCGACAGTTCAGTGCCGGCGGCATTGGATAAAGGTTTACAAACAGCAAAAGGGCGCCCGCTTCTTAACTCGGTTACAGGTGAGGAAGACCGGCTTGAATTTGTTCTCCCACTTGTAAAAAAATACAATGTCCCCGTGGTTGCTATTTCAAACGATGATACGGGAATTTCTGAAGACCCAGACGTGCGTTTTGCAGTAGCACGTAAAATAGTTGAACGTGCAGCTGACTTCGGAATCCCCGCCTATGATATAGTCGTTGACCCACTCGTTATGCCGATTGGAGCCATGGCTACCGCAGGTAAACAAGTTTTTACGCTCGTTCGTAAACTACGTGAGGAACTCGGTGTAAATACGACCTGCGGAGCTTCCAACGTGTCGTTCGGCCTGCCTAATAGGCATGGAATTAACAATGCCTTTCTTCCTATGGCCATTGGAGCCGGTATGACATCAGCGATTATGAATCCCGTCGCACTCCCGGTTAATCAAAAGGTTATCCTGGATAAAAAGGAGGAGTGCGTTGCCAAGGGTGTTAAGCTGCCTGAAAATATGGATGATGAAACTTTCGTCACTCTTTTTGGCCTTGGCTCCACTATACCCCGACCTGGAAAAGAGATGGAGGCTATTCGCGCAGCCAATTTTTTAAACAACAAAGATCCGCACGGTGGTGCGTGGATCCAGTTCAACAAACCAACAGAAGGCAATGGAGAAATAGGTGGCAGAGGCAATCGCCGTGGTCGCCGGCGGCGCACATAACAGTTTTACACTAATAATCCTCCGTAACAGTTGACATAATAATAAAGTTCATTTCGTAAAAATTAAAGGCAAAAAAGACACAAAACTATAAGTCGATTAACGCTGTTATTATTTTGAACTCCGTAAGTTAAGGAATGAATTTTTTAAATAGGGGTCCTTGATTTTGTTTATTAATCTCACCTCATAAAGGTGTATTATCAAAAACAGAGTATCGAAGATTGGTAGGGTTCAGTTTTATGAGTCAAAATAGGTTTTTGCATTACGAAAGTTTAAAACAGTTCATCAAACGTGAATAGCGCGATCAAATGCATCCAAAACGCTTTCATGCATCATCTCAGAAAGAGTAGGATGAGGGAAAATAGTCTCAATAAGTTCTTGCTCGGTTGTTTCGAGCTTTCGCCCAATCACATACCCCTGAATAAGCTCTGTCACCTCTGCTCCAACCATATGGGCGCCTAGTAGTTCACCTGTCTTCGCATCAAATACAGTCTTTATAATACCCTCAGATTCACCTAGAGCTAACGCCTTTCCATTTCCTAAGAAGGGAAAGCGACCAATCTTCACATCAATGCCCTCTTTTTTTGCTTTTTCCTCTGTGAACCCGACCGATGCGATCTGAGGATGGCAATATGTACAACCAGCAATGTCTTCGGATCGGAAGGGAGTCGGTGTGTGGCCTGCCAAGAGCTCTGCAACCATCATGCCTTCGTGACTAGCTTTATGAGCCAACCAAGGAGCACCTGCAATATCACCAATTGCATAAATTCCCTCAACAGAAGTGCGGCAAAACTCATCCGTTACAACGTGTGATTTTAAAACTTCTATTCCAATTTCCTCCAGACCAAGATTCTCAACATTCCCAACGATTCCAACTGCAGAAATTACCGTATCAAAATCTTGTAATAAATTCTTATCTGCTTGCTGGATGTGAGCCTTGACCCTGTTTTTTATTCTATCAAGTTTTTCAATAGAAGCATTAGTGAGAATTTTGATCCCTTGTTTTTTAAACTGTTCGCTTGCAAAAATACTGATTTCTCTGTCTTCTGAAGGCAAAATTCGATCCATCAATTCAATCACAGTGGTATCGGCACCTAACATATTGTAAAAACTTGCAAACTCTATTCCAATCGCTCCAGAACCTATAACTAAAAGCTTTTTCGGCATTCTTCTTGGCTGCAGCGCATGCATATATGTCCAAACAAGCTCCCCGTCTGCTTCCAATCCTGGCAGTTCTCGTGCTCGTGCCCCAGTTGCCAACACAATACTTTCAGCTGTTATGGTTATTTCGCTATCTTTATTGGAAACCTTAATGGATTTCTGATCTATTAGACGTGCATCCCCAACAAATGTTCGCACTTTGTTTTTTACCATCAAGAATTTTACGCCCTGCCTCAGTTTTTCAGCAATTCCCCGCGAGCGATTGATGATTGCAGTCAGATCATAGCCAATTTTATCCGCAATTAGACCAAATTCTTTGGCACGCTTCATTTGTTTAAACAATTCCGCAGAGCGGAGCATCGCCTTCGTCGGAATGCAACCCCAGTTGAGGCAGATGCCCCCCAAATGTGCTCGCTCTACAATAGCAACATTTAAACCTAATTGCGCCGCTCTGATTGCAGCGACATAGCCGCCAGGACCTGCTCCAATTACAACAAGATCGTAGGCGTTATTGGACATATTAAACTCCAGTACTTTATAATAAGTTTAATATTAAATCATCTTTTCCGGAACAACAATGGCGCTTTTATTGAGAGGTGTTTTCGAGTTGCCGAAGGGTGAGTCCATAGCCTCCATTTTCAACATAATCTATTTCAAGGTGTGTAAATTGGCGATCAAGCGCGACATTCCGGTATGGAAACCGACCAAACTGGCGAATAACTTCGCGATGCGCTTGTGCATGCAATAAATTAGTGCCCCCAGTTTCTGGCATGCGCTCTAGCATGAGCCGCATGCAGCGTTCCTGATCATATAAATTCTCAGAGTGCATAAGAGGTAGGTAAAAAAATTGGCGTACAGGTTCATTGATCTGCAAATCCCATCCCTTTTTGATCGATGATTTCGCAGCAGCAAGGCCAACTTTATCAGAAGCAAAGGCTTTCTTGGTTCCACGAAACATATTTCTTGGAAACTGATCAGAAAGGATTATGTACGAAAGGGCGCAAGTTGGGTAGGTCAACCAAAGACTAAAGGCACCGGAACAAACTTTATTCCAACTGAATAAAAAGCGATCTCTTATTTTTGCGTCCAGCGTGTCATCAGTAATATACCAATTTTTTTCTCCAACTTCGTCTAGCCAAAAACTTAGAACCTCGTTTGGGGACATCTTTTTAACCTCGACTGCTCTTTTTTAATTAACATCATACAGCCAATTTATTAAAAAAAAAATTAGTTTAATTTTAAAACAGACCGTAAAAGGCGTCACTTTTCCTCATCTTCACTCGCGACATCAATCGCATACTCTTGGGCGATTCCCAAGGCGACCGGCGATGCTCCAGGCGTAACCGCAGCATAAGTACCGGTATCTTCTACTGCAATCGCAGTTCGCTGTGTCATTCGAAAAAGCGCATAAAGAGATAAGCCGCCCATAAGTGAAATGATAACAAGAAAAAAGCCTAACGGACCGAACTGACTTATCATCCACCCAACTATCAATGGTCCGCTAATAGCGCCAAAACCATGAATAAATAATAGCCCTCCCGAGGCAGCGACCATATCGTCAAAGTCCAGGAAGTCATTGGTATGTGCAATCAAAAGTGAATAGAGTGGATTTGTCATACCCCCAACAAAGAAGGCGACAGTAAGCAAAAGTAAAAAACTGTCCCAGCCTATAGTACCAAAGGATGCCGATATTGCAGCTAACGCGCTAACAATCGCGATCAAAACCCGTCGATCCATGCGATCTGAGAGCCAGCCAATCGGATATTGTAAAAGCATAGCACCAACATAAAACGCAGCGATAAAGCTAGAGATTTGACCAACACTCAGTTTGGCCTCTACGCCAAATATGGCAGCCATCCCAAACTGGATAGAAAAAACTCCACCCAGCAAAAACATGCCTACGCATCCCAATGGGGAGGTTTCGATCAATTGCGGCAAGTTCATTGGTTTTGTGCGTTCGAACGCTGGCGTCGGATTGATCGACAGTAAAATTGGAGCAAAGGAAACCGAAACCAGAATAGAAATAACAATGAAAAGAACATATCCACTGGGGTCAGCCAAAACGAGAATACCCTGGCCTGCAACTATACCAGCCATTTGGACAATCATATAAAGTGATAGAGCTTTCCCACGATTTTCGTTTGATGCATCATTGTTGAGCCAGCTTTCCGCAACCAAATAAACGCCGCAGAAACAAAATCCTAAAACGGCGCGACCAATAATCCATATAATAGAATCAGTTAAAAGTGGAAAAATAATCAAGACGGCAGATATAAACGATCCAAGAGCGGCAAAAACGCGAACATGACCAACACGACGGATCATTTCTGGCACAAACCTACTTGCTCCCAAAAAACCTACAAAATAAGCCGACATGATTAATGACATTTCCAGAGTAGAAAAACCTTCAATATCACCCCGCACGCCAAGCAACGTACCGTGCAACCCGTTGCCTAGCATCAGGAGAAGCATTCCAAGTAAAAGTGCCCAAGAATTTGATAAAATCGAAAACACGTAACTAGTCCAGGAGATTTTTAGAGCGAAACATTAATTTCGCTATGATATATATTCGTAAACTTTGCTACAAAAAGTTATCCATTCGGCGCCAAAAACGATGCATCGCCATAAGAAAAAAAACGATATCTGCTCGCTACTGCGTGTTTATAAAGTTTTTTGGCTTCTTCTAATCCAATAAACGCGGCTACTAGCATAAGCAAAGTAGATCTCGGCAGATGAAAATTTGTTATCAAAGCGTCTGTCACTTTGAACTCAAAACCAGGATAAATAAATATATCAGTCTCACCACGCCAAGGTTCAATATAACCTTTCCGCAGCGCTGCCGTCTCAATCAGACGAAGTGCCGTGGTACCGACCGGAATAATGCGGCCACCATTTTTGCGGGTTTGTAAAATGTCCAGTGCAGTCTGATCGCCAACTTCTCCGAACTCAGCATGCATCTTATGCCTTTTTACATCATCCACTTTTACTGGAAGAAATGTCCCTACTCCCACGTGTAATGTCACAAAACTTACTTCAACGCCTTTTTCTGAAAGGCAATTCAATACACTTTCGTCAAAGTGCAGTGATGCGGTTGGTGCTGCCACAGATCCAATATTTTGCGCAAAGATGGTCTGGTAATCTTTACTATCTTTGGGGTCAACTAATCGCTTGGCAGTGATATAAGGTGGGAGTGGCATTTCGCCAAACGTTTCAAGGGCCTTGTGGAATAGAGAAGGTTTAATATCAAAAGATAATTTTGCCTGTCCTTCAGTCTTTTCTAACAAAATTGCGGTGAATCCATCTCCAAAAACAATCTGGTCACCAATTTCTACCTTTTTTAAGGGTTTAATCAAAGCTGACCATTCTACGGTACATTTTTGTCTCAACAAAGTGACCTCGACAGAAGCCATGCCTCCCTCAACTGTATCTTTACGGATGCGTTTGCCCTTCAATCTCGCAGGGATAACTTGGGTATCGTTTATAACAAGCCGATCGCCCTTTTCCAGGCTATTTGCAAGTTGGAAAAAATAACCATCTTCGATCTTACCTGCCGAGTATTTGAGCATACGTGCGTTGCGACGGGGAGCCGCTGGACGTAAGGCAATAAGCTCTTCTGGAAGATGAAAATCAAAGTCGCTCAGTTTCAAAAGATCACTCATCATACTCCGGTGGTGGTCTTCGAAAAATATTCCTAAACATCGCCGGCGTTAGCACCGACAGGGGGTTGACTAAAAGTTTAACGTCACCAGTTTTACCTTTCAGGTTGAAGTTAAACCCTATCAAACCTTCACCTTTCTTTGACATAATCGCGCCCACACCGTTAATAACATAAATAGGTGAAATCACACCTTGCATGTCCAGTGTCTTGTTAGTTGTGCTGTAATAACCATCCAAAGTAATACCCATGGAGGGTCCAAAAGCGTAAAACTCTTTCAAGATGATTTGGTCCTCTTTGATTCGGAAGGTCGCTTCGATTTCATTCAGTGGTATACCTGGACCTGACAAAGTTTCAATTAAACCTACAATGCTCATAGCATTCAGCAGTTCAGCGAGAAAAGGCGCTCCTTGAATTTTCACATCATCAACGCGGACATAACCATCTGTAGCCATTTCATCTTTTGCCGGTGTCAATGATGCCAGCAGCTTCCCGCCAGTCGCATCCTTAACCACCCCAAACTCCTTAAGAACGGGACCACCTTGATCAGATCGTATTTCAACGGCGGTTTTTCCTCTTCGGGAATGGAACGAACCTGTAATTTTTGCTCTTTCACCCACGTCAGCAGTAAAGTCACCAATAAGTGCAGCTCCTATTTGTAGATCCCCAATGAAGTTTGTAAGGACTGCATCCTTTGTCAATCGCACACGGTCTAAATCGATGCGGGCTGGTAGTGTTTCTGAAGAGGCAGGAATTTTTCTTTTTCTGGAAACAAAAAATGGTCTTGCATCAAAGTACCCCTTTTTTATGGTTAATCGCTCGTTTGCTTCAACGATACCAGACACGTTAATGCGTTCATCAATCTTGAATTCATCTATGTCAAAACCTGCGGCAACGCCTGCTGACGTAACCATTGGTTTACCGTTCAGCCTCAAACCGTTAGTATCCAACGAGAAGCTTTCAAAGTTCAATCCGTCTTCAAATGTAGCAGTCGCGATGAGGTTTCCATTCAAATCTACTGGTTTGCTCCACTTCAAGCCTGGAATTGATAAACCCAATCCTACGAGATCACTCACGATATCAATTGATACTTTTGCGGCTTTGGGCGCCTCTACATGCACCGTGCCAGTACTTTTCCCGAATAAAGTCTTTGGCGGCAAAGGAAAGTTAATTGCATCAATTAAACTTTGATCAATGTCGAAATCTGCATCAAATATCACTTTTTGCGTAGCAAGGTTATATAGTAATTTGCTTGAAAATTGAGTGCCCAGCGCATTGATGACTCCATTTAAAGTCAAAATCTCTGACGTAAGTTCAAAATCTACTTTATTTCCATAAATATCCTCTTGACCATTAAAGTTTGGAACCGCAAATTCGCTAATCATGCCATCAACTAAATAGCTCATTTCCTCAGCTGTTACCTCTTTTTTAAAAGGAAATTCCAAATCTGCTTTAAAATCTATTACCCCATCAACAGAATTGAAAATTTTTTCATTACTTTTAAACACTGAAATCGGCGGATTATTTAGCATGTTCACAACAGCTTTTAGTGACCCCTTTCCTACAAGTTTGAGATTTGACGGACTCGGGGTAGTTTTTGTCGTTGGGATAACAAATTCAGTTCCAGCAATGTCTACTGTATCAAATTTGGGGATATATAGCTTTCCCTGTTCGAAAATGATCGCAAGACGATGGTCAAAACTAGAAAATAAACCTGCGGCTTGTTTGACAATTGGGAATGCCTTTACCGGTCGAAACGAAGTGTCTCGAAATGCAAAAGCTAAGCTCGCTATTTGTTCGCTTTTCGATTTATAATTCAATGCGTAAATTACATTCGACAATTTGGCTTCGCGTATATTAGTTGCAACCCAAGTACGTTGCTCCGAATTAATACTCCTTGGCCAGTAGGCCATAAGATCTTCATAGTTCAGCTTATCAAGTTCCGCTTGAAGGAAAATACTCCAACCGCCCTCATCTGTCGCAAATCTTGCAGAGCCTCTTGCTTCTAGATCACTTGCAATATCTGATAGATAAATTTGCTCAAGTTGCACCTCAAAAGGATCGAGAAATAGGCGGAACTCTACCGTTGCAAAATCAATTTTTTTGGACGATTTATAATAACTTAGTGGATTAGCAGATATATTATTCAATCGAAACTGTCCTATCAAACCACCTTCCTCATTTTCACCTACCTCAACAAATGCGTTGCCTTCAGCTGAGAAACTGAGGTCCGAACTGTTTAAAATAACGTTATCAAAAGCTAATACCTGCCGTACGGGGTCATATGTAAAATAAGTCTTTAAAGATGAGAACTTTAGTGGCTTAGAGGATAGATCTGGTTGCAAAGCACCGGCAGAAATATCCAGAGTGGTGTTAATAGACCCCAGTTCTCCGTTGCTGTCTAAGCTTCCTCTCAAAGCACCAGAAATGGGAGCGTCCAAAGCGGCTAACCACTCGAAACCTTTGGACTGCGAAGCAAGAATATCGGATGGAAGGTCTGAGAACTTAATTCCAAAATCCACTTTTTGTTTTCCGAGTTCGGTATTATAGTTCGCTTCAATTATGCTTACACCGGTTCCCCCTGTAAGAAGTGCAAGATCCGATCGCACTGATAATCGATTTCGCTCTTTGGTAACAAACAAGCGTCCGCCGTCGACAGTCCAATTCCTCGAAGAGCGCCTATCTATATAATCCAAAGTTACATTTTGAACGGTCAAAGATCGAAAACTATTCAGCAATGGCGTTTCGAATATTCGATCAAACTCAAGTTTCAAATTTGCCGGTGTAGCCGCATAACCCATGTTTTTAACGGTTGTGCCAAGTTGGGCTTGAAAATCACCCTGCTCATCTCTTAAAATTTCAACAACAAGCCCATCGAAGTAAAGCTCGGAAATATCAAGTTCTCCTTTGATTGCCTGACGCAATGAGAAAACGGCATCGAGGCGGCTTAATTTAACAGAGGCCTGGTCATTTGAGTGCTTTAAAATTAGAGCATCAAATGTCAATTGGGGGCGCCAATGGGAATTAAACGACACTAAAACGCGTGTATCTTTCAGTGAAACGCTGCCCGTTTGGCGAGATATCTGGCTTGCAAGCGTATCGGCCGCCCATCTAGGCACGGAAACCGGATTTTCATGCAATAATATGAAAGAAATTAATACAGCAAAAACTGTTGTCGTCATAGCCGTCCCGATTATAGAAAATATGGCACGAAGCGTGATAAGAAAAAGACGTTTTGGAATCTTTTGCATGCCCACCCTTCGCCCTATTTTCCCGTTTGGCTCTTTATTATCCACAAAGCAGCTCTACTTTCGTCAATTAGCGTAAAAAGTTTCCTACGGAGGATTTATGAACAATTTGCCTTATCCAGCTCCGAATGTACACCTTCCGCGTAATGGTGATGAGTCCGTTGATCTCAGTGAATTGAAACCCTCCAACGTAGTTCTATTTTTTTACCCAAGAGACAATACAGGTGGATGTACACAGGAGGCAAAAGACTTCACAGACTCTTTGCCTGAGTTTCAAAAATTTAATACGAAGGTATTTGGGATTTCTAAAGACAGTGTAAAAAGTCACGAAAATTTTATTGCTACGAAACAACTGGATGTGCCCCTGCTGTCTGATAGAAATAGTGATGTCTGCGAACGCTTTGGGGTTTGGAAAGAAAAATCGATGTATGGAAAAACCTTTTTCGGTATAGAGCGCTCCACCTTCATTATTGATGGAGTCGGCAATGTGGTCAGGGAGTGGCGTAAAGTAAAAGTTTCAGGTCATGTTGATAATGTGCTGGAGGCAGTAAAGGATTTATGATATTTGGAACATAACCAAAGAAAAAACTTTTTAAACTTAAGGCGGTACACGTTTTGGATGAAGCATATGGAAGACAATAAGCTGCAATTCGACAGTGTTACGCGCAAGACTGATTTGTTAACGGGCAATCTCTAGAGCCTACTTCAACAAGCTTATGTCAGCCACCTGAGCAGCCAAAGCTCCCCAGAAAATCTGATTTATTACCACCACACCAAGTCGCCAAACGGAACCCGGAAATAGAAAAAGTCCTTACAGCAATATTACATGTAGTGGAACATGTCGGAATTAATGCCATTGATCTTCATTAGGATGTGATGGCGCGTTTTTCAGATATCAAAATGCCGATGGATTTTTATCACTAGAAAGTTAATGTGGTGCCCGAAGAAAATAAACGCTTTTAACCCGATCTGAAAATATCTCTAACGGCTTGGGAAGAATTACGGCGCCCTTCCTGCCAGTACCGAGATTTGGCGCTCTGCACATGACATTTCAGATTGCCTTTTGGCACAGCTGACAGTTAAATCTATGAAGTTGGAAGCGCTTGGGCACGATTTAACATCTAATATGATTGAGATTTTAGCAAGAGCCAAGTCATATTAGGTGTAGACACCTTGAATATTATTAACCCTGAGTACGTCATGTATCGTATGGGAAAAAACGGTTCAGTTTTCTTTGCGGACGGCAAATCTTGATCCCAAAGAGATTTTTCACTAATTTTTTAGCAAATATTTTCATGGTGCGTTGAAGTTACCCTCCAATGAATTGACACGTTGCGATCCGAGTCTTCCACCGGATTATTAATGAATAATTGCAGAAGAATAATGGTAGCTGATTTTTATGATTTTTATGGCGTATCTGACATGCGCTGGTAAAGTTCAAACAATAAACTTAAGCAGGGGATACACTTTTCTGCAGTTATACGCCCATATTTAAGGTACTGCTCTAATTCTTTTAGGTTACTTTTCGAAAAGCGTGGAACAGACATTAGGAGAGCGAAAGGATTTATTTGATTGTAAGCAGCTAAGGTCAAATTTTTGGCCTAAAAAGAAGGTTTATTAAAACCCTTAAATGGAAAATCTTTTTTACCGAATCGCTCCAGGAAAACTCATTTCGGACCATGCAATTAGAATAACATCTAAAGTTAGGCAGTAGCATTAGAGCGCTATCAAGCGCTGTAGTTCTTATTTACGTTTGCAACACCAAGGTGGTAAAAAACTACTATATTGATCAAAAAAGCAAGGTTTTACCAGATTAACGTCAATTGGTAAAAAATAACAAATTAGATTGCAACACGTTATGGACACCTTTCATCGTTCGGATTAAAATATGAATAAGGGTCTCGTATGGGTACGACACAAGTGAAATGGGTTACGCAGTACGTTATGCTGGAACCTATCTTCATTTCGGAGTATGGTTAAATGGTGAGGCTGTTAATCTTTTGAATTATATCAAGGCTGCAAGAAATGTTTTCTAAAAGCAAAATAAACGAACCCGCACAAAATGACAAAGACGCTGCAACACCTGCAGACCCGTCAGCGTCAAAAACAACGCAGGAATCTGGGGATTTTAAGTCTTCCGCACCTAAAGCTAAGCCACCGGCATCTGTAGTATCACAAGACCTACACATAGTAGGAAATGTGAAAACAACCGGTGATATTCAGGTTGAAGGAACGGTAGAGGGCGACATTCGTGCACATCTTTTGACCATTGGCGAGACTGCAACAATCAATGGTGAAGTTGTCGCTGATGATGTTGTAGTAAATGGCCGGATTGTTGGTAGGGTCAGAGGCCTAAAAGTACGATTGACCGCAACCGCACGGGTAGAAGGTGACATTATTCACAAAACAATTGCTATTGAGTCAGGTGCGCACTTTGAAGGATCTGTGCAAAGGCAGGAGGATCCATTAGTCAAAGCAGCACGACCAGCTAAGGCCTCACCAGGATCTGCAGTGGCAACCCCTAAGGACTGAGTATCTGCGTCCTACTATAACGATCGAGGTATGGAGTAAGTCAAGGACGCGCGGGCAACCGGTTCGCTACTACCCTCTGAGTAAATCAATACATCCCCAACAGCAAGTCTTTTGCCAAGTTTCAGCAATTTACAATCTGATATAATATCTGCATTTGCAGAAGGCTTACGCATAAAATCAATTGAACAGTTAGTTGTCACGGCAAGAGCTTCGAAACCAATGTTAGCCAAAACAGCCATGTATACACTTATGTCCGCCAATCCAAATATAGAAGGGCCCGAAACTGTTCCGCCTGGCCGTAAATGTCGGTCAGAAACATTTAGTCTAACTTTGGTAGTATCTGTACTTAATTCCTCTATTTTAAATTCCCCTTTCATTTGGGGAAATACATGTTCAATATAGGCAAGAAGACTTTCTTTATTAAAACGTAACGACATAGTTGGTCCTTTTCATCATTTGAAGTAAAGTTTGCCAGAAACAAGTTGGAGGGCAAGATGAGTTTGCTGGAACGTTACGATAAAAATGCAGTTGCGCATCTCCAGATGAACGCACCGGAAAAACTGAACGCCTTGTCGGAAGCAATGCTAGCTGCTTTGCAAAGTGAGTTTGATAATCTGTCAGAAGATAAATCTATCAGGTCCGTGGTTTTGTCTGGCAAAGGCAAGGCGTTTTGCGCTGGGCATGATCTCAAAGAAATGACTGCCGGTCGTCAAGCAGAAGATGGTGGTAAAGCTTATTTTAAATCGCTTTTCGATAAATGTGCTAAGATGATGATTAGCATTCGTAAAATGCCTCAACCAGTTATTGCAAAAGTACATGGGATCGCTACAGCTGCGGGCTGTCAACTTGTAGCGAGTTGCGATATGGCGGTGGCCGAAGAGGATTCTCGCTTCGGTGTAAACGGAGTAAATATTGGACTTTTCTGCTCAACCCCAATGGTAGCCCTATCTCGTAATATACCCCGCAAAAATGCCTTTGAAATGCTGACAACAGGCACATTTATTAATGCAGAAACAGCTAAGAGCTTTGGTCTCGTAAATAAAGTCACTGGCCCTGAAAACCTTGATCATATCACAGAAGAATTAGCTGAAACAGTTGCATCAAAGTTAGCGGCTGCAGTAAAAATAGGCAAAGAAGCCTTTTACAACCAACTCGAAATGTCGATAGAGGATGCCTACAGCTACACTGGCGATGTCATGGTTGAGAACATGCTCTACAAAGACACTGAGAAAGGCATCAACGCCTTTATTAATAAAAGGGATCCAAAGTGGGACCAGTAGCTAATTTTCTTCAGATTACAGATTTTTCTTTTTTGAGTAATAAAGGTCAGCTATTTGCATTGCGTATATGCCATGCCTGAAGTTATTCACATCGTTGGCGGTGGTATGGCCGGATCCGAAGCTGCATGGCAGGCTGCAAATATGGGACTTCAAGTGGTGCTGCACGAGATGCGACCAAAGGTAGGTACCTTTGCACATCAAACTGGTAATCTAGCAGAAATGGTTTGTTCAAATTCTTTTCGTTCAGACGATCATGGGCAAAATGCAGTTGGTCTTTTGCATTGGGAAATGCTTCGCGCAGGTGGTATTGTTATTCGAAAAGCCTATGATCATCGCCTTCCAGCAGGTGGAGCACTCGCAGTTGATCGTGAGGAATTCGCCAAGAGTGTGACGGAAGCAATTCTTCAGCACCCGAATATTTACATCTCGTGCGAAGAAATCAAAAACCTTCCAACTTATGCATCATGGATTTTTGCAACTGGCCCTCTTACATCTTCCGCCTTGAGCTCAGCAATTGTGAAACAAACTGGTGTTGATGCGTTGGCTTTTTTTGATGCCATAGCTCCAATTATCTATTTTGACAGTATTGATTTATCTAGGGCATGGATGCAATCACGCTATGACAAAGGGGAATCTGAACAAGAGCGAAAAGCCTATATAAATTGCCCAATGACACGTGAGCAATATGAAGAATTTATTGATGCAGTGTTGGCGGCAAAGAAAACGGAATTTCACAATGGTGAAAAAGCTAGCTACTTTGAGGGATGTCTACCAATTGAAGTTATGGCAGAACGCGGTCGTGAAACGCTTCGATTTGGACCAATGAAACCGGTTGGGCTAAAAAACCCGCACTCAGAAGACAAACCCTATGCTGTTGTGCAACTTCGTCGTGATAATGCTCTAGGAACACTCTATAATATTGTTGGATTTCAAACTAAAATGAAATACGAGGCACAAACGAAAGTTTTGCGCCAAATCCCTGGTTTAGAGAAAGCAGTTTTTGCGCGACTGGGTGGCATACATAGAAACACTTTCCTAAATTCTCCTAGCCTTCTTGATAAACAGATGCGCTTGAAATCACAGCCAAATATACGCTTTGCTGGCCAAATTACAGGTGTTGAAGGTTACGTAGAAAGCGCTGCTATGGGGTTATTGGCCGGGCGCTTAGCAGCAGCCGAGTTACTTGATCGCCCTCTACCTGCTATACCAGCAGACAGCGCTATGGGCGCGCTGCTCCATCATATTACTGGTGGGGCTGATTGCGAGACATTCCAACCAATGAACGTGAACTTTGGTTTATTTAGCCCAATCAAAGGATTAAAATCAGGAAGAAAAGGACGCAAAGACCGCTATCGAGCTTATACCGATAGAGCAAAGGAGGCTTGGCTCACTTGGCTTGACGAAACTTCTCTGGACGCACAATCAGCAATTTGATTTACTCACGCTATGGCTGAGCGATTTTTGGATAAAATTTACGATGGTGACGCAAACGGTGCCGGTGAGATTTATGCTCAGTGGTCTGAAACTTATGACGCAGAAATCACCTTGAATGGCTATGCGACGCCGGCGCGTTGCGCAAATGCTTTACTGCGTTTTGCTGGTGATTTATCACTTCCCATCCTGGATTACGGTTGTGACACCGGTTTATCAGGAATCGCATCGCGTAGTGCCGGGTTTTTACACATTGACGGTTATGACATTTCGAAAGA